>NZ_LNBE01000004.1:2615217-2915217 GCF_001445655.1 Streptomyces roseifaciens | reverse complement strand
CCCCGATGCAGTGGACGCCCGACCGCAACGCCGGCTTCTCCTCGTGCGATCCGGGCCGGCTGTACCTGCCGACCATCATGGACCCGGTCTACGGCTATCAGGTCACCAACGTCGAGGCCGCGATGAGCAGCCCCTCGTCGCTGCTGCACTGGACCCGCCGGATGATCGAGATCCGCAAGCAGAACCCGGCCTTCGGGCTCGGTTCGTACACCGAGCTCACCTCCAGCAACCCCGCCGTGCTCGCGTTCCTGCGCGAAGTGCGGCTGCCGGGGCAGCGGGAGGACGACCTCGTGCTCTGCGTGAACAACTTCTCCCGCTTCGCACAGCCGACCGAGCTCGACCTGCGGGCGTTCAGCGGCCGGCATCCCGTCGAGCTGATCGGTGGGGTGCGCTTCCCCGCCATCGGCGAACTGCCCTATCTGCTGACCCTGGCCGGTCACGGCTTCTACTGGTTCCGGCTCCGCCGTGGCGCGCCGCCGCAGGCCGGCCACTGAGGGCGCTCCCGTGCGCGCCGGCGCCCGCCGGCCCGTCGCGCACGGGCGGTTTTCCCCCGCGAACCCTGGGCACCCTCACTACTACGCACGGGCCGGGCCGAACGGATCGCTTCCGCTTCGGGACCGCCGCGGGGCCGCTGCCCGGCCGCCGCACGCCCGCACCAGGGGCCGCAGGCGCCGACCGAACGGACGATCCTCGCCCGACACCCCCCGCCTCCGGCGGGGGACCCCAGCACCGCGCACCGGTCAATGCCGCAATCCGGGACCGCGATCCGGGACACTTTGCCCCATATGCCGTGCCCCGGGGAAAGGACGCGACGCCATGTCGGACGCTGCACCGTCCCGCCGGGGCACCGGACGCCGGGACACCGGACGGAAGGGGGGCGCCCCCGGTCCGCTGCTGTCCTCGGTCCGCGCCGCTCCCGCGGCCCACGCACCGGGCCAGGAGGCCGCCGATGCGGGGCTGCTGGGCTCGCTGGTGCCGCTGCTCTCCGAGTGGCTGCCGCGTCAGCGGTGGTTCGCGGGCAAGGGCCGTCCCATCACCGGCTTCACGCTCGTCGCCGCCACCGAGCTGCTGCCCCACCACACCGGCGCCACCGTCCCCGGCCTGCTCCACCTGCTCGTCCGCGCCCAGCAGCCCGGCGCCCCCGCCGGCGGCCGGCCCGCGGACGCCCCGGCCAACGCCGCCCCCGCCGTCCACGCCGGCACCGACGACTGCTACCAGCTCCTGCTCGGCGTCCACGACGTCCTGCCGCCGCACCTGGCGCCCGCGCTCATCGGCCGCCCCGTCGGCGGCCCGCTGCACGGCCGCGCCGTCTACGAGGGCCTGACCGACCCCCGGCTGGCCAGCCTCCTGCTGGAGCGGCTGCGGCTGCCCGGCCGGCTCGGACCGCTGCGCTTCAGCCGCGAGGAGGGCGTCGTGATCGGCGCCGGGCTCGCCCCCCGCCTCATCGGCGCCGAACAGTCCAACTCCTCGGTCGTCTACGGCGAAACGTATATCCTCAAGCTCTTCCGCCGCGTCTGCCCCGGCACCAACCCCGACCTCGAACTCCCCCGCGCCCTCGCCGGCACCGGCTGCGCCCGGGTGCCCGCCCCCGCCGCCTGGTTCGAGGCCGTCGTGCCCGGCGCGGGCACCGAACCCATGACGCTCGGCGTGCTCCAGCCCTACCTGCCCGGCTCCGCCGACGGCTGGCAGCTGGCCCTCAGCGCCCTCGCCGTCCGCGCCGACTTCACCGCCTCCGCCCGCGCGCTCGGCCACGCCACCGCCGAAGTGCACGGCGCGCTCGCCGAGGCGCTGCCCACGGTGGTGCTGCGCCGCCCCCAGCTCGAGCACCTCGCCGCCGCCATGACCCGCCGCCTGGACGCCGCCGCCGACGCCGTCCCGGCGCTGCGCCCGTTCCGGGCCGCCCTGCGGAGCGCCTACGACGACCTGGCCGCCCTCGGCCGCGCCGGGCGCACGTGGCGCGCCCAGCGCATCCACGGCGACCTCCACCTCGGACAGGCGCTGCGCACCGCCGAGGACGGGCGCTGGGCCCTGATCGACTTCGAGGGCGAGCCGGCCCGGCCCCTGGCCGAACGCTCCCGGCCGCAGCCGACCGCCCGCGACGTCGCCGGCATGCTGCGCTCCTTCGACTACGCGGCGGCGGTCGGCCGGGCGAGCGGCACCAGCTGGTCCGAGCGCGCCCGCGCCGCGTTCTGCGAGGGCTACGGCTCGGTGCACGGCGATCCGCGCGAGGACCCGCAGCTGCTGCGCGCCCACGAGACGGACAAGGCCGTCTACGAAGTCCTCTACGAGGCCCGGCACCGCCCGGACTGGCTCCCGGTCCCGATGGCGGCCATCCGCCGGCTGGCGGAGCCGGCGGGGGGCGCGGCGGAGCCGCCCGGTGCGGCCGGCCCGCCGGGCGGGCGCCCGTCCCGTCCGGAGAGGGAGCAGACCCCGTGACTCCCCTTTCCCGCCGTCCCCGCTGTTCCCGCCGTTCCCGTACCACCGATTCCGCTCCCGGCGCCGCCGGCCGGGAGGCTCCGAGGAGGACCGCACCGTGACCGCTCGACCGCCGTCCCGTCGTTCGCCCCACGAGCCCGGACCCGGAGATCCCGGTGCCGCGCGAGGGGTCCCGGCCACGTTCCTGCCGGGGCGGGGCGCGAAGGCGGAGCGGGAGCCCGAACCGGTGCCCGGCCTGCTGCCCGGAGCGGAGGACGCGCCGCGCAAGGAGGACGCGCCGCGCAAGCCCGCAGCGGCACGGGGCCCGAAGCGCACGCCCCCGGCGCGGCGCGGGGTGCGGCCCGCCGAGCCGCTGGGCACGGAGGACCGCGACCGGCTGCTGCACGGCGCGCACCACGACCCGCACGGCCTGCTGGGAGCGCACCCGGTGCCCGGCGGCGTGGCGTTCCGCACCCTGCGCCCCTTCGCACGCTCCGTGGCGGTCAGCGCGAAGGGCCTGCGGGTGGAGCTGTACGACGAGGGGGACGGCCTCTTCGCGGCGGTGCTGCCCCTCAGCGAGCTCCCCGACTACCGCCTGCTGGTGGGCTACGAGGACACGGAGCTGGAGGTCCGCGACCCGTACCGCTTCCTGCCCGCGCTCGGCGACCTCGACCTGCACCTGATCCACGAGGGCCGCCACGAGCAGCTGTGGCAGGCGCTGGGCGCGACGCCGATGGTGCACGAGGAGGTGGCGGGGACCCGGTTCACGGTGTGGGCGCCGAACGCCCTGGGCGTACGGGTCGTCGGCGACTTCAACTACTGGGACGGCACGGGCCACCCCATGCGGTCGCTGGGCGCGTCCGGGGTGTGGGAGCTGTTCCTGCCGGACATCGGCGAGGGGGCGCTGTACAAGTTCGAGATCACGTGCCCGGACGGCTCGCACACCATGCGCGCGGACCCCATGGCGCGCCGCACGGAGGCCCCGCCGGCGAACGCGTCGGTCGTGCACGCCTCGCACCACACCTGGCAGGACGCGGAGTGGATGGCGGCCCGCACGGAGAAGCCCGTCCACGAGCACCCCTTCTCGGTCTACGAGGTGCACCTGCCCTCCTGGCGCCCCGGCCTGACGTACCGGCAGCTGGCCGAGCAGCTGCCCGCGTACGTCAAGGACCTCGGGTTCACGCACGTGGAGCTGATGCCGATCGCCGAGCACCCCTTCGGCGGCTCCTGGGGCTACCAGATCACCGGCTTCTACGCCCCCACCGCCCGCCTGGGCACCCCGGACGACTTCAAGCACCTGGTGGACGCGCTGCACGCGGCCGGCATCGGGGTGCTCATGGACTGGGTGCCTGCGCACTTCCCGCGCGACGAGTGGGCGCTGGCCGAGTTCGACGGGCGGCCGCTGTACGAGCCCGCGGACCCGCTGCGCGCCGCGCACCCCGACTGGGGCACGCTGGAGTTCGACTACGGCCGTACGGAGGTGCGCAACTTCCTCGTGGCCAACGCCGTCTACTGGTGCGAGGAGTTCCACATCGACGGGCTCCGGGTGGACGCCGTCGCCTCCATGCTCTACCTCGACTACTCCCGCGAAGCCGGCCAGTGGACGCCGAACGTCCACGGCGGCCGGGAGAACCTGGACGCGGTGGCGTTCCTGCAGGAGATGAACGCGACCGTCTACCGCCGCTGCCCCGGCGTCGTCACCGTCGCCGAGGAGTCCACGGCCTGGGACGGCGTCACCCGCGCCACGCACCACATCGGGGCGGGCGGCTTCGGCGGCCTCGGCTTCGGCCTGAAGTGGAACATGGGCTGGATGCACGACTCCCTCGTCTACGTCTCGAAGGAGCCGGTGCACCGCAAGTACCACCACGGCGAGATGACGTTCTCGATGATCTACGCGTACAGCGAGAACTACGTGCTGCCGATCTCGCACGACGAGGTCGTCCACGGCAAGCGCGCCCTGGTGTCGAAGATGCCGGGCGACTGGTGGCAGCAGCGCGCGAACCACCGGGCCTACCTCGGCTTCATGTGGGCGCACCCGGGCAAGCAGCTGCTCTTCATGGGCCAGGAGTTCGCGCAGGGGGCCGAGTGGTCCGAGGCCCACGGCCCCGACTGGTGGCTGCTCGACCCGTCCTACTCCGCCGAGGCGGACCACCGGGGCGTACGGGACCTGGTCCGCGACCTGAACTCCGCCTACCTGGCCACGCCCGCCCTGTGGCAGCGGGACACCGTCCCCGAGGGCTTCGAGTGGGTGGTGGGCGACGCGGCGGAGGACAACGTCTTCGCCTTCCTGCGCTTCGACGCCCAGGGCGCGCCCCTGCTGGCCGTCAGCAACTTCTCCCCCGTGGTGCGGCACGGCTACGCCCTGGGCGTGCCCGGCCGGTTCACGGCGTGGCAGGAGATCCTCAACACGGACGCCGGCCGCTACGGCGGCAGCGGCGTCACCACCCCCGACCCGGTCAAGACGGAGGCCACCCGCCACCACGGCCGCCCGGCGAGCATCACGGTGACGCTGCCGCCGCTGGCGACGGTGTGGTGGCGGGCGGTGTGAGGACGGCCCCGGCGGCATGACGGAGCCCCGGACCCACAGGGGTCCGGGGCTCCATACGGAGGTCTGGCGGCTTCAGGCCGCGGCCGTCTCCTTCTCGGCCTCGGCGCCGGCCGCCGCCGCGGCCTCCGGCTTGCTCTTCTCACGGCCCGGCAGCAGGAAGGCGACCAGCACCGTGCCCACGCCGAGGACGACCGCGCCGACGACGCTGGTGTGGGCGACGGCGTCCGCGAACGACTTGTGCACGGCCTCGACCACGGTCTGCGCCTGCTGCGCCCCGAGGGCGGCGGCCTTCTCCGGGCCGACCTTCGGCGCCGCGCCGGCCGCGACCTGCTTGCCGACCTCCTTGGCCACGGCCAGGCCCGCGCCCACCGAGTCCTGCGCGACGGCGAGCGCCTTCTCCGGCAGCCTGGGGCCGCCGGCCTCGGCCGCCTTCGCGGCGGCGTCACCGAGGTTGGAGGAGTAGGTCTTGGCGAGCACGGTGCCGAGGATGGCGATGCCCAGGGAGCCGCCCATCTCGATCGAGGTGCTGTTGACGGCGCCGCCGACGCCCAGCTGGTCCTCCGGGAAGGAGCCCATGATGGCGTTGGTGCACGGCGACAGGGACAGGCCGATGGCCAGGCCCAGGATGATCAGCGGCAGGACGAAGTCGTCGTACGTGGAGGACTCGTCGACGCGGGCGAGCAGCGCGATGGCGACCGTGCCGACGGTCATGCCGCACGCCACGGTGACCTTCATGCCCACCTTGGGGGTGAGGACCGCGGTCAGCGCACCGCCCACGAACACCGCGCCGGCCAGCGGCAGCATCCGCACGCCGGTGTCCAGCGGCGAGTAGCCGAGGACGAACTGCAGGTGCTGGGTGAGGTAGTAGAACGCACCGAAGACGGCGAGGAAGAACAGCGCGACGGCCATGGTCGACCCGGCGAACGCGCGCTGGGCGAAGCGGCGGACGTCCAGGACCGGGTGCGGGTGGCGCAGCTCCCAGAGGACGAAGAGGACCAGGCCGACGCCCGCGATGACCGCGGCGGCGATCGCCTTGGCGCCCCAGCCGAAGTGCGGGCCCTCGATGATCATGTAGATGAGCGAGCCGACCCACACGACGGACAGCAGGCCGCCGATGTAGTCGATCCTGGCCGCCTCCTTGCCGGGACCCGTCGCCCTGGAGGGCGGGACGAGCGCCAGCGCGCCGATGATGCCGAGGAAGGCGATCGGCACGTTGATGAGGAAGGTGGAGGCCCAGCCGTGGTCCTCCAGCAGCGCACCGGCCACGAGCGGGCCGACGGCGATGGCCAGACCGGCGGTGGCCGTCCAGATGGTGATGGCCTTGGCGCGCTCCTCGCGCGGGAAGGTCGCGGCGAGCAGGGACAGCGTGGCCGGCATGATCATGGCCGCGCCGACGCCCATGACGGCGCGCGACGCGATGACCCCGGCCGAGCTGTCGACCATCGATCCGGCGACGGAGGCCGCGCCGAAGACGAGAAGGCCGAGAACGAGCGCTCCGCGGCGGCTGTACTTGTCGCCGACGGCGCCGAGGATCAGCATCAGCGCGGCGTACGGGACGGTGTAGCCGTCGATGACCCACTGCAGGTCGGAGCTGCCCAGGCCGAGGTCCTGGACCATGTCGGGGGCGGCGACCGTCAGGGACGTGTTGGCCATGACGATGATCAGCAGGCTGATGCAGAGCACGCCCAGCGCGGCCCATCGCCTCTTGTACGGACCGTCCATCTCGTCGACCGGTGTCGACATCGCGAGGCCCATCGGTCACCCCTTCCTGTCTTGCGCACTATCTTGCACACGGTTGTGCAATTACACAGCAGTGTGCAAATTACGGGACGGCGACGCCCGGTGCAAAATGAGGTGCAGGATGTCGGCCACGGAGGCTGCGCCCGAAGCCCCCCTCCTCGGCAGAGACTCGATGCAGAGACTCCACGGGACTCCACGGACAGAGAAGAGACCAATGGCCGGCAGAGCGGACGCCAATCGCCGCCGCATCATGGACATCGCGCTCGCGGAGCTGCTGCGCGACCCGGACGCGAGCATGGACCAGATCGCACGGGCGGCAGGTGTCGTCCGGCGCACGGTCTACGGCCACTTCCCCAGCCGCGAGGCGCTGATGAGCGCCCTCGTCGACGACGCCGCGAACTCGGTCGAGATCGCCCAGGCGGAGGCCCTGCGCGACGTCGACGACCCCGCCCAGGCCCTGGCCCGCTCCATGCTCGCCGCCTGGGAGATCGCCGACGGCTACCGCCTGCTGATCTCCATGGCCCAGCGCAGCGTCACCGTCGAAGGCATCCACCGCCGCCTGGAGCCGGTGCGCCGCGAGTGCGCGGCGATGCTCCAACGCGGCCTGGACGAGGGCCGCTTCACCTCCCCGCTGCCGGCCATCGCCCTGGCCTACGTCCGCGAGCAGATCCTCTTCGGCCTGCTCCAGGCGGTCAACGACGGCGTCCTGAGCCCGGCGGAAGCGGGCCGCTCGGCGGCGGTGACGGCGCTCACGGCAGCGGGGGTGCCGGCGAGGGAGGCGACCGAGCTGGTGGCGGGGCTGGTGCCGGCTTAGGGACCGGGGCGGGGGACAGCAGCGGGGGGACAGGGGCTACGTCAAGCGCTCGCCGTCGTCATGGCTGGGGCTCTTGCTGCTGGGGCTGGGGGACGGACTCGGCGTCGTACGGCTCGGGCTGGGACTGGGGCTGGGGGAAGGGCTCGTACGGCTGGGGCTGGGACTGGGGGACGGACTCCTCGTCGTACGGCTGGGGCTCGGGGACGGACTCCTTGTCGTACGGCTGGGGCTCGGGGAGGGGCTCGCCGTCGTACGGCTGGGGCTCGGGCTGGGGGAAGGGCTCGTACGGGTCGGACTGGGGCTGGGACTGGGACCGGGGCTGGACGGGGAACTCGTCGTACGGGCCGGGCTCGGGCCGGGACCGGAGCTGGTGCCGTCGCGCGTGCTGCTCGCCTCGTCGGTAGGGCCGGGGTCCGTCGGCCCGGCGGTGGCCGGGCTGCTGCTGACGCCGGAAGCCGAGGGGCTCGGGGCCGGGCCCGGAGTGCCATCGGGAACCACTGCCCGCACGGCAGCGACGGCCACGACGGCGACCAGCAGCCCTGCGCACCACGGCGCCGCCCGCCGGACCCAGTCGCGCCCGGCCCCGCCACCGCCACGGCCGTCGCCCGGGAGGGTCCCGGACGGCGCCATGTACTCCAGGTTCGCCCTGGTCAGGCCCGCGCCTGAGGTATCGCCCAGTTCCTCCCGCAGCCGCAGCGCGTGACGCAAATGGGCCTGGGCGTCCGCGGCGCGGTCCTCGACGTAGGCCACGGTGCCCAGCTGGTGGGAGAACAGCGCCTCCGACGCCCGGTCGCCGATCCTCCTGGCCGCCTCCGCGCCCTTCTCCAGGACCTCCTTCCACTGCTGCCACCGAAGGCCGGCGAACAGCGCGGCTTCGGCGATCTTCGCCAGCCGGATCACGCCCCGCCACTCCCCCTGCTCGGCCGCGACGCCGAGCAGGCCGACGATGCCCTCCACGCCTTGGAGTGCATCCGTGAGGCTGTGCACGTCGCCGCGCAGCGCGCCGTCCAGCCAGTCGGCGAGCCCGTTGACGCCCGTACTCAACGAGATCGCACCGAGCGACAGCCCCCGCAGGCTCTCCTTCAGGCACACCGGCAGCCCGAACCGGTCCTCCTCCGGCCGCTCGACGAGCCCGCGCTCGTGCAGGGAGATCAGGGACTGCAGCGCGTACGTGATGTCGCCGACGGCCGACACCCAGTTCCCCGGCACCAGGGTTCCGGCCACGAGCGCCAAGGCCACCAGGGCCGTCCGCTCGGGCCCGGACAGAGAACCCGCACTCAGCCGGTCCAGCTCCCGCGGATCCCGCGCGGCCGTGCGGGCCAGCGTCTCGGCCGGGTGCCCGGCCCGCACCAGCGCCGCGGCCTGCCGGATGTGCAGCGGCCGGAACCGTACGGCTTCCAGCAACCGCCGGACGACGGGCAGTTCCGCGTCCTGTACCGGGCGGCCCAGCGAGCGGGCGAACAGGTCGAGCGCGGCGTCCGGCGGCAGCCCCGCCAGGAGCCGGGACGTCCCCGGCCCGCCCAGCACGGGGCGCTCCGCGCCCACCACCAGCACGCAGTCGGGCAGGGCGGCCGACAACTGCCGCGGGATCCGCGAGCCGGGCGGCACCTCGTCCAGCACGATCAGCGGCCGGAGGTGATTGACGAGCCGCTCGCAGACCGTCCGGGGGTACTTCACCCGTTCCCGCTCCACGGACAGGTACAAGTCGTCCATGAGCAGTTGGAGTACGTCCTCCAGCGGATTCCCGGCCACGCGCGCGAACGCGCTGCGCCTCCCGCCGCCCCCGGCAATGGCCAGGAGGAGGCTGGTCTTTCCGAACCCGCAGGGAGCATGGAACTCCACCGGCCGCCCGGCGAGACATTCCGTCCGGGCGGCGGCCAGCTCCTCCTCCCGCCCGAGGAGAAGGGGTGCGGCAGCGGACGGCCGACGGCGTGGACCGGGGTCGCGGAGAAGCAACTCCGAACGCTCGAGCCGGGTACCGCTGCCGGAGGTGAGAGTGATACGGGAACTGCCGTAGAGAACGCTGTACACATATCCCCCTGGCACACGAGAGCCGCGCATGCGAACGGCAGCGTCCGCCGCAGACGAACCCACGTCCAGCGCGGGACATGCCCTGCACACCCACACGCCCCCTGAACGCTCTGAGCGCCGCCCGGGGAAGGGACAGGTGGGGCTTCGGTTCGTGAACGGGGGCGGGCGACAGCCGTCGCCCGCCCCCGTTCACGCCACGCAGAATTCGTTGCCCTCCGGGTCCTGGAGTACGACGCCGTAGTAGTCCATGCCCGGCTCGTCCATCACGCGGATCACCGTCGCCCCTGCCGCTGTCAGCCGGTCGACCGCCACGGTGACCCGTACCGTACGGGTCGCCAGCGGGACCCCACGGCCGCCGCCCACCTTGAGGTCGAGGTGGACGCGGTTCTTGGTGGTCTTCGGCTCGGGGACCTGCTGGAACCACACCCGCGGTCCGCGCCCCGCGGGGTCGACGATCGACTCCGGGGTCTCCCCGGCGCCGTCCGCCAGTTCCGCTTCCGGCACGCCCGTGGCCGACCAGTAGTCCCGCCACGTGGCGTGGCCTTCCGGCGGGGGCTCGGGGACGTACCCCAGCGCCTCCGTCCAGAAGGCCACCATCCGCTTGGGGTCGGCGCAGTCGATCGTCAGCTGCAGGTGGGGCAGTTGAGGCGGCTGCGGCGACCGCGGCAGCTGCGGAGTCGTTTCCATGCCCCGCAGCCTGGCAGAAGGGTCTGACAGCCGGCCTCAGGCCGGCACACCCGCCGGCTCCTTCGGCTCCGGCAGGGCTCCCCCGCCTTCATGGCCGTCCCCGCCCCCGTGCCCGTGCCCGTCGCCGCTCAGCGTCGTCTCGTCGAACGGCATCCGCCCGGCGAGCACTTCGCCCACCCGCTCCTTGTCGATCTCCTTGGTCCACGTGCCGACGAGGACCGTCGCCACCGCGTTGCCCGCGAAGTTCGTCAGTGCCCGCGCTTCGCTCATGAAGCGGTCGATGCCGACGATCAGGCCGACGCCGTCGACGAGTTCGGGGCGGTGGGACTGGAGGCCGCCCGCGAGCGTGGCGAGGCCCGCGCCGGTGACGCCGGCCGCGCCCTTGGACGCGACGATCATGAACAGGAGCAGCGAGATCTGCTGGCCCAGCGCCAGCGGTTCGCCCATGGCCTCCGCGATGAACAGCGACGACATCGTCAGGTAGATGGCCGTGCCGTCGAGGTTGAAGGAGTAGCCGGTGGGCACGGTGATGCCGACGACGGGCTTGCTCACGCCCAGGTGTTCCATCTTGGCGATCAGGCGCGGCAGGGCGGATTCCGACGACGACGTCGACAGGATCAGCAGGAACTCGCGGCCCAGGTACTTCAGCAGCGTGAAGATGTTGACCCCGGCCACCAGCCGCAGCAGGGTGCCGAGCACGACGATCACGAACAGCACGCACGTGACGTAGAAGCCGATCATGATGACGGCGAGGGACTTCAGGGCGTCGGTGCCCGTCGCGCCGACGACCGCCGCGATGGCGCCGAAGGCGCCCACCGGGGCCGCCCACATGATCATGGCGAGGATACGGAAGACCAGCTTCTGGATGTGTCCGATGCCGCGCAGGACGGGCTCGCCCGCCGTGCCCATGGCCTGCAGGGCGAAGCCCGCGAGGAGCGCGACGAGCAGGGTCTGCAGCACCTGGCCGCCGGTGAAGGCGGAGACCATGGTGGTCGGGATGATGCCCAGCAGGAACTGCGTCGTGGACTCGCTCCCGCCCTTGGCCTGCGCCTCGCCCGCGTGGCGCACCGCGTCCGTCAGGTGCAGCCCGCTGCCGGGCTCCAGGAGGTTGCCCACCACGAGGCCGATGGCCAGCGCGACGGTGGACATGACCATGAAGTAGCCGAGGGCGAGGCCGCCGACCGCGCCGACCTTCGCGGCCTTCCGCACGGAGCCGATGCCCAGCACGATCGTGCAGAAGATGACCGGCGAGATCATCATCTTGATCAGGTTCACGAAGCCGGTGCCGAGCGGCTTGAGCTCGACCGCGACGCCCGGCGCCGCGAAGCCGACGGCGATGCCGGCGAGCACGGCCGCGATCACGGCCAGGTAGAGGTAGTGGGTCCGGTCCGGCCGCCGGGGCGGCTGGACGGCCGGTGGTGCTGCCTGTGCCGTCACGGGGTCTCCTCGTCGTCGCGGCTCTGGGCGCACTGCATCGGTCCCGGCGGGCAAGCGGACGCGAGCGAGTGCGAGCGAGCGGATGCGGGCGGGTGCAGAGCAACAGTCTGGGGGCGCCCCGCTCTCCCGACGAGTGGGGCTCCGGTGACTATGCACGCCTCTGTGACCGTGGTCACCCTTATGTGCATTACGTTCACGGGCGCGGGCCGGTGCACACTGTCCGCCATGCGCAGACCCCGCATCCGCCGCCCCCGCAGCCTGGCCGGCCAGCTCTTCGCGATGCAGATCGTGCTGGTCGCCTTCGTGGTGGCCGGCTGCGCGGCCTTCGCGTACGTCGCGGACCGCGGCCAGGCCGAGGAGGCGGCGCGCCGCGAGGTGACGGCGGCGGCGGTCGCCGTGGCCGCCTCCGCGTCGGTGCGGGACGCGGTGCGCTCGGCCGACCCGCCCTTCGTTCTCCAGGCGTACGCCGACCGCGTGCGCACCGACACCGGCGTCGACTTCGTGACGATCATGAGCCCGGACGGCATCCGCTGGACCCACCCGGACCCGGAGCGCATCGGCGAGCGCTTCCTGGGCCACACCGGTCCGGCCCTGCAGGGCAGGACCTTCTCGGAGACGTACACGGGCACGCTCGGGCCGTCGGTCCGCGTGGTCGTGCCCGTCATGGACGGCGACCGGGTCACCGGGCTCGTGAGCGCGGGCATCACCGTCGACGCGATCAGCGCCGAGATACGGCGCCAGCTGCTGGCCCTGCTCGGCGTGGCCCTCGGCGCGCTGGCCCTGGGCGGCGCGGGGACGTACCTGCTCAACGCCCGGCTGCGCCGTCACACCCACGGCATGAACGCCACCGAGCTGAGCCGGATGCACGACTACCACGAGGCCACGCTCCACGCGGTGCGCGAGGGGCTGCTGATGCTCGACGGGCAGCACCGCATCGCCCTCATCAACGACGGCGGGCGTGAACTCCTCGGCCTCACCGGGGAGGTGATCGGCCGCCGGGTCGACGCCCTCGGCCTGCCGCCCGCCCTCACGGACGCCCTGCTGGCGGCCGAGCCGCGCGTCGACGAGGTCCACGCGACCGCCGACCGCATCGTCGTCCTCAACACCTCGCCGGTCTCCGGGGGCGAGCGCCACGGCACCGTGGTGACCCTGCGCGACCACACCGAACTCCAGGCGCTCTCCGGCGAGCTGGACTCCGTGCGCGGCTTCGCGGAGGCCCTGCGCTCCCAGGCGCACGAGGCGGCGAACCGGCTGCACGCGGTGGTCTCGCTGATCGAGCTGGGGCGCGCGGACGAGGCCGTCGAGTTCGTCACCGCGGAGCTGGAGCTCGCCCAGGCCCTCACCGACGAGGTGGTCGGCGCCGTCGCGGAGCCCGTCCTCGCGGCCCTGCTGCTCGGCAAGGCCGCGCAGGCCAACGAGCGCGGCGTGGAGCTCGTCCTCGCCCCCGACACGCACGTCGACGACGGCCTGCTGCCGGACCACCTGCCGGCCCGCGACCTCGTCACCGTCCTGGGCAATCTGGTCGACAACGCGGTGGACGCCGCCGCCGAGGAGGCCAACCGCAGCGTGGCGGAGGTCCGGCACGCGCAGGTCACCGTCACCCTGCGCGCCGACGCCGGCGACCTGCTGCTGCGCGTCGGGGACACCGGGGCGGGAGTGGCGCCCGAGGCGATGGAGGAGGTGTTCCGGCGCGGCTGGTCGACCAAGTCGCCCGGCAGCGCGCCGCACGGCCGCGGCCTCGGCCTCGCGCTCGTCCGGCAGGCCGTGCGCCGCAACGGGGGTACGGTCTCCGTCACCGGCGCACCGGGCGGCGGCGCGGAGTTCACCGTCCGGCTCCCCCTGCACGCCGCCCGCCCCGCGGAGACGTCCGCGGCGCCCGCCACGCCCTCGTCGCCCCCGACGCCCGCAGTGCCCGCAACGCCCGCCCCACGGACCGGAGTGCCCTCATGAGCAGACCCGCCGCCGCCCCCCGGCCCATCCGTGTCCTCGTCGTCGAGGACGACCCCGTGGCCGCCGACGCCCACGCCCTCTACGTGGGCCGCGTGCCCGGCTTCACGGTGGCCGGGATCGCGCACTCCCTGGGCGACGCCTCGCACTTCCTCAAGCGGACGCCCGTCGACCTGCTGCTGCTCGACCTCTTCCTCCCCGACGGGCACGGCCTTCAGCTGCTGCGTTCGCTGCGCACCGCCGGGCATACCGCCGACGTCATCGCCGTCACGTCGGCGCGCGATCTGACGGTCGTCCGCGAAGGGGTCTCCCTCGGCGTCGTGCAGTACGTCCTGAAGCCGTTCACCTTCGCCACCCTCCGGGACCGGCTCGCGCGCTACGCCGAGTTCCGTTCGGTCGCGGGCGAGGCCAGCGGGCAGGAGGAGGTGGACCGCGCGTTCGCCGCACTGCGCGCCCCCCAGCCCGCCGCGCTGCCCAAGGGGCTGAGCCCCGCCACCCTCCGGTCGATCACCGACGCGCTGCGGTCCGCGGGGGACGCCGGCCTGTCCTCGGGGACGGCGGCGACGGCCGTGGGCATCTCCCGGATCACCGCACGCCGTTACCTCGAACACCTCGTGGCGGCGGGCCGGGCGGCCCGTACGCCCCGCTACGGCCAGATCGGCCGCCCCGAACTGCGCTACCACTGGCAGAGCCGGCCCTGACCCGGCCGTCCCCGTCCCCGTCCCCGTCCTCGTCCCCGTCCTCGTCCCCGTCCCCGGCCCCGGCCCCGGCCCGGGGTGACACGAGCAGACGCCACCACGACGCGTGCAGGCGGCACCGAGCGGGAACGTACGAACTCAGGAAGGCGCAGCCCGCCGAGGCCCCGTCCCGGGCGCCGAGGCCTGCCCCCAGGAGGTCGCCCGTGCGCCCCACCGCTCCCGTGCTGCTCTCCGTCGCGGCCCTCGCCGCGGCCTCCCTCACCGCGTGCGGCGGGGGTTCCGGCGGCGATCCGGACACCGTGAAGATCGCCTACCAGCGCACCACCGACAACAAGACCCGGATCATGGACGACTACCTGGCCGGGATCAAGAGACAGTTCGAGCGCGCGCACGACGGCAAGAAGCTCCAGCTGGTGCCCGTACAGGCCTCCCAGGCCGACTACTACGCCAAGCTGCAGCAGATGATGCGGTCGCCGAAGACCGCGCCGGACATCGTCCGCGAGGACACCTTCCTCATCAACTCCGACATCAAGGCGGGCTACCTGCGCCCGCTGGACGACAAGCTGGCCGGCTGGAAGGACTGGAGCCGGTTCGCCCCGGCCGCGAAGGCGGCGGTGAAGGGCGAGGACGGGAAGACGTACGGGGTGCCGGACGGCACCGAGACCCGCGGCCTGTGGTTCAACAAGGAGGTCTTCGCGCGGGCGGGGCTGCCCGCCGACTGGCACCCGCGCACCTGGAAGGACGTGCTGGACGCGGCCCGCAGGGTCAAGGAGAAGGTCCCCGGGGTCACTCCGCTCAACGTGTACACGGGCAAGGCGCCGGGCGAGGCCGCCACCATGCAGGGCTTCGAGATGCTCCTGTACGGGACGGGCAAGGACCCGCTGTACGACCCGGCGGTGCGCAAGTGGGTCTCCGGGAGCCGCGGGTTCCGTGATGCGCTGGAGTTCGTGCGGACCGTCTTCGCCGACAAGCTCGGCCCGGACCCCGCCGACGCGCTCGACCCCAACGTCGACAACCGCGTCGCCACCGAATGGCTGCCCTCCGGCAAGCTCGCGATCGCCCTCGACGGCTCCTGGCTCGGCAAGTACTGGCAGCCCGGCGGCTCCAGGCCCTGGCCCGAGTGGACCTCGGTGATGGGCCGGGCGCCCTTCCCCACGCAGAACGGGGCGGCGCCCGGGGCGGTCAGCCTGTCGGGCGGCTGGACGTGGTCGGTCAGCGCCAAGTCCGGCAAGGCGGACCTGGCCTGGCAGGTGATCGAGACCCTGCAGACGACGGACAACGCCACCGAGTGGACGGTGCGCGACGCGCAGATCGCCGTACGGGACGACGTGGCGGCCTCCCGCAAGTACTTGACGTCGATGCCCGGAGTCGACTTCTTCACGGCACTGGTGAAGTTCACCCACTACAGGCCCGCGCTGCCGGTCTACCCGCAGGTCTCCAGCGCCATCCGGGACGCGATGGAAGCGGTGACGACGGGCGACGCCTCCGTGCAGCGGGCCGCCGGGCGCTACGACGAGGAGCTGAAGTCGATCGCCGGTGCGGCGGGAGTGACGGCGCGGGAACGGGCGCGGTGAGCGGGACGGCCGGGACGCCTGCGGCGGGGGATGCGACCAAGGTGCCCGCCGCGCGGGGCCGGGGCGGGGCGCGGGGCCGGAACGGGGCGCGACGCCGGGACGAAGGCAGGCCGCGGGCACGGCGGGCGCTGCGCTGGCTTCCGATCGCCCCCGCCAGCGTCCTCCTGCTGCTCTTCCTCGCCGGGCCCGTCGCCTACTGCGTGGCCATCGCCTTCACCGACACGCAGCTGACCGGTCAGGCCTCCGCCTCGTTCGTCGGCTTCGCCAACTTCCGCCGGGCCTTCGCCGACGAGGGCTTCCGCCACGCGGTGGTGCTGACGCTCGTCTTCACCGTGCTGTCCTCGATCGTCGGCCAGAACAGCCTGGGCCTCGCCCTCGCGGGCCTCATGCGGCGCGCCTCCCGTCCCGTACGGACGCTCACGGGCGCGGTCGTGATCGCCGCGTGGGTGCTGCCGGAGATCGTGGCCGGCTTCCTGCTCTACACGTTCTTCAACCGGCGGGGCACGCTCAACGCCGTCCTGGAGCAGCTCCACCTGCCCCCGCAGAACTGGCTGTTCACCCTGCCGATCCTGGCCGTCTCCTTCGCCAACGTGTGGCGCGGCACGGCCTTCTCCATGCTGGTCTACTCCGCGGCGCTCGCGGAGATCCCGCAGGAGATCACCGAGGCGGCGGAGGTCGACGGCGCGAGTGGCCCGCGGCGCCTGTGGCACGTCACGCTGCCGATGATCCGCCGCTCCATCGCCACCAACCTCATGCTCAACACCCTCCAGACGCTGTCCGTCTTCGGCCTGATCTGGGCCATGACGCGCGGCGGCCCGGGCAACAGGAGTCAGACGCTCCCGGTCTTCATGTACGACCAGGCGTTCCTGAAGTCGCTGATCGGCTACGGGACGGCGGTGGCGCTGCTCCTGCTGCTGGTGGGGGCGCTGTTCTCGGTGGTGTACCTACGGCTGATGCGGGAGGAGATCTGAAGCCACGAAGGGCTCCGTGTGCCCTCCGGGGTCTCCGCCCCCTCCCGCATCTCCGTCATCGGGACCCGGCTCAGCCGAGCTTCTTCACCTGGGCCTCGACGACCGCCTTCGGCTGCTCGGCCTGGCCGGCGAGGCTCAGGGCGTAGAAGGTGGCGACCGTGTTGCCCTTGCGGACCGCGATCAGGTGGGTCGTACCGGTCGTGCCCTCCGCGTCCAGGTTGAGCGTGAAGGAGACCGCCTCGTCGCCACCCGCGGCGAAGTCGGCGGGCGCGACCTTCGTGAACTTCGTCTTGTCGGCACCGGCGACGAGGTTGAAGCCGCCGGCGCAGTCCGCACCGGACTTCTTCAGCGCCGCGATGACGTCACCGGCCGCCTTGGCGTCGCCGTACGCGCCCAGCGTGTCGGACGTGATCGTGCCGCCCAGGGCGCTGAGGCCGGCCTTCATCTTGTCCTCGGGGGCGGCGTCCGGGGCGGGGGACTTCGGCATCGCGATGACCTTGCGGATGACGAGCGCGGCGGGCGCACCGCCGGAACGCAGGCTCATCGCGTCGACCAGCGGCTTGCACTCGGCCTTGTCGCTGGTGACGCTCTTGGCCGTGGCGAGGTCGGCCGCGGTGGCCTCGGTGACCTTGTGGCCCGGGACGTCGCTCTCGGCCAGGACGAGCTTGCCCAGCTCCTCCGCCGAGGCGGCCTTGCCTGCGGCGGGGGCGCTGGCGGACGCCTTGCCCTTGGGCTCGTCCTTCTTCCCCTCGGACTTGTCCGAACCGCAGGCGCTCACGAGCAGGGCCAGCGACATGGCGGAGGCGGCGAGAGCAGTACGGCGGACGGTGGAGCGGCGCATGAATGGTTCCCCTGAACTGGATCGGAAGCGACCCCACATATAGTCATGCGCAGGTAAAAAGTTCAATATCTTTCCCGCCGCCGGACGCCCGGCACGCATTACGATCAGATCTCGAACACTTGATCGACAACGGCTGGAGTCATGGAAGGCACGTTCCGCGTACGCAACACCGGCAGCGGTCTGCTGCTGGAGGTCGAGGGCGGCCGCAAGGGCAGCGGCGCCAACGTCCGGCAGGGCCGGGAGGACGGCAGCGCCGCGCAGCTGTGGCACGTGAGCCCCGTCCACGAGGGCAGCGGCCTGCACCACTTCGTGAACGCCGCCAGCGGCAAGCGGCTCGACGTCGCGAACGCGAGCGTGGAGAACGGCGCCAACGTCCAGCAGTGGAAGGCCAACAACTACGGCGCCCAGGAGTGGCTCATCGAACAGCACCTCGACGCCCCCGGCACCGTCACCCTCGTCGCCCACATCAGCGGCCTGCTCCTGGAGGTCGCCGACGCGTCCACGGAGCACGGCGCCAACGTCCAGCAGGGCGAGGACACGGACAGCCCGGGCCAGTGGTGGCAGCTGGAGCCGGCGCCGGATGCCTAGGCGGCGGGGCCGCAGGGAATTCAGGACCTGAGAGGCCCGCACTCCCCCGCCCCGCCCGGAGGTGCCATGCGCCCGCTCCCCGCCCGGCGCACCCGTCAGCGCCTGGCCGCCGACGCGGCGCTGCTCGTCGTGGTCGCGGCGTTCTCCGTGCCGCTCGTCTGGCTGTTGCTCGCCTCCGTCGACGCCGAGGCGGGGCTGACCGTACGGGCTCCGGACCATCCGACCGCGGAGAACTTCTCCGCCGTCCTCACGGACGAGATCACCTTCACGCCCGTGCTCAACAGCCTGCTGCTGTGCGGGGGCGCGACCGCCGTGACAGTCGTGTGCGCGACCCTCGCCGCCTACCCGCTCTCCCGCTACCGCTCCCGGCTGACCCGCCCGTACCTGCTGGGCGTGCTCTTCACGACCTGTCTGCCGATCACAGCGATCATGGTCCCGGTCTACGGCCTCTTCGTACGGGTCGACCTGATCGACACGCTCACCGGCACGGCCCTCTTCATGACCACCGCCCAACTGCCCTTCGCCATCTGGCTGATGAAGAACTTCATGGACGGCGTGCCGGCCGTCCTGGAGGAGGCGGCCTGGACGGACGGGGCGAGCCGGCTGCAGGCGCTGGTGCGGGTGGTCCTGCCGCTGATGGGCCCGGGCGTGGGCGTCGTGACGATCTACAGCTTCATCATGATGTGGGGCAACTTCTTCGTGCCCTTCATGCTGCTGCTCTCCCCCGGCCAACTCCCGGCGTCCGTCAGCATCTTCACCTTCTTCGGGAACTTCGGGCAGGTCGCGTACGGGCAGCTGGCGGCGTTCTCGATCCTGTATTCGACGCCGGTGATCCTGCTCTACGCCCTGATCTCGCGCCGCCTCGGCGGCGGCTTCGCCCTCGGCGGCGCCGTCAAGGGCTGACCCGCATCCGTCCTGCGTCAGGCACGGTTCCTGAGCAGCTCCACGACGCCCGTCAGGTCCTCCGCGCCGTGCCCGCCGGCCACGCGCTCCTGCATCAGGGAGTGGAGGGCCGTGAACAGGTCGGGCCGGACGCCCTGCTCCTCGGACGCCCGCAGCAGATTGCCGAAGGCCGCGGCCTGCATGCCGATGTTCGACACGACGCCGTCGGCGTAGTCGCCCGTCTCGACCTGGTGCGCCATGTGCGGAACGGCCGTCGCCATGCCGCCGATCCACGAGCTCAGCAGCGGTACGAACTCGTCCGCCGGCACGTTCGCCGAATCCGCCAGCGCCAGGGCGTGGAAGACGCCCGAGAACAGCCCGTACATCCCGCTGAGCAGGGCGATGTCCAGCAGGGCGGCCAGGCCCGGGTCGGCGCCCGCGAAGTGCGCGGCGCCCAGGCGCTCCAGCGCCCCGCGGTGGGCGTCGAAGACCTCCCGCTCGCCGCTGTAGAGGACGAACGCCTGCTCCGTGCCGATGCCCGGCGGCACGGCCATGATCCCGCCGTCGAGGTACGCGAACGCGTGCGAGGCGGCCCACTCCGCCGCCTCGCGGGCCTCGGCGGGGGTGCCGGTGGTGAGGTTGACCAGGGTGCGGCCCGCGAGCGCCCCGGTGGCCGGGGCCAGCGTCTCGTACACCGAGGCGTAGTCCAGGATGCAGGCGATCACCAGCGGGCTCGCGGTGACCGCGGCCGTGACGTCGCCGGCCCGGACGGCGCCCAGGGCCAGGAGCGGGTCGGCCTTGTCCGGGGTTCGGTTCCAGACGGTGACGGGGTGACCCGCCGTGAGGAAGGCGGTGGCCAGGGCCTGTCCCATGGCGCCCAGACCGAGAACGGTGACGGGGGTGGCGGAAGCGGGGGCGGAGGCAAGGGCAGGCGCAGTGGCAGGGGCAGAGGCAGGGGCAGAGGTGTTGCTCATGTGCGGAGAGCTCCAGGTGTGCGGTGCGGAAACGGCTGTGGCGCGCCTCCATCAGATTTCCCGATGGGGCGCGCCACGCCAAGTACGCACAAAAAGGTGGGCACTTACCTGGAGGTGAGTGGGGCGGGGCGGTGGTGGCCTCCGGAGGCTACTGCGCCCCGATCGACTCCAGCATGTTCAGCTTCGCCGCCCTGCGGGCCGGCCAGACCGCGGCCAGTACGCCCACGGCGAGCGCGATGAGCAGGAACACCGCGATCCGCGCCCACGGCACGACCATCTCGTACTGCGGGAAGGACGAGCGGACCAGGTGGCCGCCGGACCAGGCGAGGAAGATGCCGACCCCGACGCCCAGCACCGCGCCGAACATCGCGATCATCACGGACTCCAGCCGGACCATCTGCTTGACCTCGCGCCGGGCCAGGCCGATCGCGCGCAGCATCCCGATCTCCCGGGTCCGCTCGAAGACCGACATGGCGAGGGTGTTGACGACGCCGACGACCGCGATGACGACCGCCATGCCCAGCAGCCCGTACATCAGGTAGAGGATGTCGTCGATGTCCCCCGCCTCGGCGCGGCGCAGGTCCTCCGGCGACTGCACCTTGATGAGCGGGTTGCCGCCCAGGGTCTCCTTGATCTTGGCGCGGAGCTCGGCCGCCTCGCCCCGGGCCGCCTTCACGAGCACCTCGTCGTCGCGCACCTTGTCCAGGTGCGGGTCCACGAGGGAGAAGGTGGCCAGGACGGAGGAGTAGACGTCGTTCTTGGCGTAGATCGCGGCGACCTTCGGGGCGGCCTTCTTGCCGTCGTAGAAGGTCATCGGCAGGGCGGACCCGACCTTCAGGCCGCGCTTCTTCGCGTACTCGTCGGAGACGGCGACCGTGCCGTCGCGGATGTCGGTGGCCGAGCCGCTGATGAAGCGCCCGTAGGACACCTTGCCGATCGCCGACGGGTCCGTGGCGTGGACCAGTGCCGGATCGTCGTCCGACTGGAAGCCGACCGAGCGCATCGGGACCGCGGCGGCCACGCCGGGCTCCTTGGCGAGGGTCTTGGCGATGTCCGTGGACAGGCCGCCGAAGTTGGCCGAGGTGACCTTGTAGTCGGCCGTCAGGTCCTGCTGCCCCATCTTCGCCATGCCCTGGTTGGACGAGACCGCGACCACGGTCAGGCCGGTGATCAGGGAGAGGCCGATCATCAGCGCCGAGGCGGTGGCGGCGGTGCGGCGCGGGTTGCGCAGCGCGTTCTCCTTGGCGAGCTTGCCGCTGATGCCGGTGAACCGGCCCGTGGCCCGGGCGAAGAGGTGCACGATCGGGCGGGAGAGCAGCGGGGCCAGCACGATGACGCCCGCCATGGTCAGGGCCGCGCCCGCCATCGCGATCTGCAGGCCGTCGCTGTCCTTGAGGGTGGTGACGTACAGCATGATCGCGACGCCCAGGCCGGTGAGCACGGCGCCGATGCCGTTGCGGACGACGAGGCTCTTGACGGCCGGCGGCTGCTCCGCGGTGGACAGCGCCTCGACGGGGGCGATCTTCGCGGCCTTGCGGGAGGGCAGCCAGGCGGCGAGCACGGTCACCACGACGCCGATGCCGAGGGCGAGCAGTACGGAGGCCGGCTCGATGACCAGCGGGCCGTCCGGCAGGCTCGCGCCGGCCGAGTTCAGCACCGAGCGCAGACCGGTGGCGACGCCCAGGCCGAGGACGAAGCCCGCGGCGGAGGCGACCAGGCCCAGCAGCCCCGCCTCGATCAGCACCGAGCGCACCACCTGGCGGCGCGAGGCGCCCACCGCGCGCAGCAGTGCGATCTCCCGGCTGCGCTGGGCGATGAGCATGGTGAAGGTGTTGGCAATGATGAAAATGCCGACGAAGAGGGCGATGCCCGCGAACGCCAGGAAGGTGTTGCGGATCGAGCTGGTCTCCTTGTCGATCGCCTTCGACTGCTCGGCGGCCAGCTGCTTCCCGCTCTGCGCGTTGAAGGCGTCCGGCAGCACCTTGCGGACCTCGGCGGTCAGCTTCTGCTGGTCGGTGCCGGGCTTCGCGGAGACGACGAGCTCGCTGAACTCGCCGGGCTTGCCGAAGAGCTTCTGCGCGGTCGCGGTGTCGAACAGGGCGAGGCTGCCGCCGGCGCTCACCCGCGGGTCGTCGGTCTCGGCGATGCCGACGAGCTTCTTGGTCATCACCGGGCCGTCGATGGCCAGCCGGACGGTGCCGCCGATCTTCGTACCCGTCTTGGCGGCGGTCTTCGCGTCGAGGACGATCTCGCCCTCGGCGGCGGGCCCGCGGCCCTTGACGATCGGGTAGCGGCTGTCCTTGCCGTCCTTGCCCGGGACGTAGTTGGCGCCGGAGCTGCCCCACTCGCTGCCGGCGGGGTTGTTCTGCCGGTCGGCGACCATGGCGACGCCGCTGACGGACGGGCGTACGGACGCCACGCCCGGCAGGGCCCGGACGGTGGCGACGGTGCGGTCGTCGAGCGCCTGGACGCCCTTCATGGCGATGTTGGAGTGGCCGGTGGTGACGGAGACCGCGACGTCGTCGAGGCTCTTGGTCATCTTGTTGCGGAAGGCGGCACCGACGGAGTCGCTGAATATCAGGGTGCCGGAGACGAAGGCCGTGCCGAGGAGGACCGCGAGGGCGGTCATCATCAGCCTGGCTTTGTGCGCGAGGAGGTTGCGCAGGGCGGTACGGAACATGGTCTGTCCTGGGGGAGGAGCCCTCGCCCGCGGGCGGGGTGCCCGGCGGAGGCCGGGCGGACGGCGCGGGGAGCGGCGCAGAAGCGTGCAGTGCGGAGGGGCCCGTGCGGGGCCGTCGGGTGCGGGAGGCGGCGGGGCCGTCCCTCAGCTCGTACGGCCCTTGGCGTCGAACGCCTTCATGCGGTCCAGGACCGCGTCGGCGGTGGGCTCGCGCATCTCGTCCACGATCCGGCCGTCGGCGAGGAAGACGACGCGGTCGGCGTAGGAGGCGGCCACGGGGTCGTGGGTGACCATGACGATCGTCTGCTGCAGTGCCTGCACGGACTCGCGCAGGAAGCCCAGCAGTTCGGCGCCCGAGCGGGAGTCGAGGTTGCCGGTGGGCTCGTCCGCGAAGATGATCTCCGGCTTGGCGGTGAGCGCGCGGGCCACGGCCACGCGCTGCTGCTGGCCGCCCGAGAGCTGGCTCGGCCGGTGCGAGAGCCGCCCGGACAGGCCGACGGTGCCGACCACCATGTCCAGCCACGCCTGGTCGGGCTTGCGGCCCGCGATGTCCATGGGGAGGGTGATGTTCTCCAGGGCGGTCAGCGTCGGCAGCAGGTTGAACGCCTGGAAGATGAACCCGATCCGGTCCCGGCGCAGCCGCGTCAGCTGCCGGTCGCCGAGCGAGCCGAGCTCCACGTCGCCGATCTGCGTCGATCCGGACGAGATCGTGTCGAGGCCCGCCATGCAGTGCATCAGCGTGGACTTGCCGGAGCCCGAGGGACCCATGATCGCGGTGAACTCGGCGCGGCGGAACTCCACGGAGACGGAGTCCAGCGCCGTCACGCGGGTGTCGCCCTGCCCGTAGACCTTGCTCAGACCGGTGGCTCGGGCGGCGACGGCGGTGCCGGCCGTGCCGACGGGGGTCGTGGGAAAGGCGGCCGCGTGGGACACGGGTCTCCTCCGGGAGATAGGGGAAGGGGGTCCGGTCATGGGTCCGCGCCGGGAATTCCCGGGGACACCATGGCCGGAATCAACTCCTCCAATTCTCGGGGCGCGGCCCGCGCGGGGCGTCAGCCGTACGGCCGGAAAGCCGTACGCCCAAAAGGTCGACGGGAGGGTCCGGGCGTAGTCCCCCAGACGGACGGCGTCATCCTCAGGACGCACGGGGCCCCTGGGGATCGGGGCGCACAGGGGCCCGTGGCGGACTCTGCGGCGCGGCTACGCGCGCAGGGTGCGGGAGGGCGGGCGCCCGTACCGCTGCTGGTAGTACGCGGCGAAGCGGCCGAGGTTGTTGAAACCCCAACGGTATGCCACTTCGGCCACGGTGACGTCGCCGTCGCCCCGCGCCGCCACCAGCTCCTGGTGGGCCCGGCCCAGCCGGACCTCGCGCAGGTACCCCAGCGGCGTGGAGTCGACGTGCCGGCGGAACGCCTCCTGCAGGGCGCGCGGGCTCACCCGCGCCGCCGCCGCGAGATCGGCCAGCGTGAGCGGCTGGTCGGCGCGCTCCTCGGCCAGCGCCATCGCCCGCCGCACGGCCGGGTGCGCGACCTCGCCCGGGCGCTGCGCGTCCACGCCCTGCGTGATCAGCTCGTGCGTCTGCATGAGGATCGCGGCCGTCGACTGCGTCAGGTGCCCGGCCACGAGCGGGCTGCTGCGGGCCACGCCCTCGCCGAGCACCTCCCGGTGCACGGCCGCCGAGATCCCCGCCCAGCTCCTGGCCGCCGCCGCCGAGGTGGTGCCGTTGAGCGAGAAGCGGGCCCGTACGGAACCGTCGATGCCGAGCGCGTCGGCCGCCGCCCGCTCCACCATCTCCCGGTCGAGCCGGACGGTCGTCATCCGCGCACCGGGCGCCCAGTGCACCTGGAAGGAGCGGTACGGGTCGAGCACGTACGTCTGCCCGGGCCCGACGACCCGCTCCTCCCGTCCCGGCGACGACACCCGCACCCGGCCGCGTACCAGCTGGCAGACCAGCAGGTACGAGTCGAGGGGCTGGGGCGCGACGAGCGTCTCGGCGCCGTACTGCAGGCCCGACACCGTGATGCCCGGGAAGCCGCCCTCCGCGTACCACGCGGAGAAGTCCTTCGGGTCGCCGAGCACGCTGAGTTGATAAGGACTGTAGGCAGAGCTGATGATCTCCCTGGTCTCGTCGAGATCATTACTGAGGACGAGCGTGCGCATGTTGCCGGGGGCCTCGGGCCCCACGCCTGGTTCAGTCATCAGGGGCTTCCCTCGGGTGTCCGCGTATCCGGGACAGGTGCCGCGTTTGGCGAGTAGCCGATGGATGGCCCCGTTAGTACCGTTCCCCTTGTCCGCAGTCAAGGCGCGGCCGGTCCCCACAGCTGTTTCGGGACAGGGCCCCGTCGGGGGGAAGCGGGTCGCGGCCCTGGGTTCACGGGGGACATCCAGGGCCGGTCCCGCAAGCGGGGGCGCCCCGCCGTCAGCGGACAGACGGCGGGGTCTTCGCGTGCGCACTCCCGGGTGGCCGCTGCCCCGGAGCGCCGGGGCTGGGGCATCCCCACGCCGGTGCGGGGGCGCTGTCGGGCATCGGCATCCTCAGCGCCGCGTAGCCCGCATGGCGCTCGGCACCGCACAGGGCGCACCGCTCGAACCCGAGCGCGCGGGACCATCCCACGGGGTGGGCGCAGCGGCGGAGCACGAGACGCCCGACCGCCGTCCGGGTCACGAGTGCACCAGCCGCTGATGCCGGACGAACTCGGCGTTCAGCGCCTCGGCCTCCACGGTGCGGCCCAGGCATGCGGCCCCGTGAAAACGCACGCGGAGCTCGGCGCACCGCAGACACCACTTCGAGAGGTCAAGGGGCCGCCGGCCCGTGCCCTCTTCCGGCGCGAAACCGTGCTCTAGCTGCTGCTGTCCACCCACGCGACTTGCCTCCGTCACATTCACCCCTTGGTGGGGGGTGCTCGTTGTCTGCGGTTCCAGCGTCGCGGGCCGTACGTACGCTCGGCCAGAGTTTCAATTCCCAACCGGGTACCCGAGAAAAGGAGTTACCGGGATGGCGCGCACACCGCGGAAGCTGACACCGGACCGGTCCGCCCGCCACCTCTTCGGCGCCGACCTCAGACACCGGCGGGAGGCGGCGGGCATGACGCTGGAGAAACTCGCCGAGGTCGTCCGGTACAGCCGCAGCCACCTGGCGCGTATCGAGACGGCCGAGCACGTGCCGCCGCCTGACCTGCCTGCGCGGCTGGACGAGGTGTTCGGCACGGGCGAGCACTTCGCGAGGCTCTACGCGATCGCGCGGCATGAGGTCCATCCGGACAAGTACCGCAGATTCATGGAGCTGCAAGCCCAGGCTCGGGTGATCGACGAGTACGCCGCCCACGTCGTGCCGGGCCTCGTCCAGACGGAGGGCTACGCACGGGCTCTCTTCCGCGTCAGCAATCCGAAAGCTTCGCCGGACGCGATCGAGGAGATGGTGGCGGCCCGGCTGAGCCGTCAGGTGCTGCTGACGGCGGAGGCGCCGCCTGATCTGTCCATCATCTTGGACGAGGCGGTGATCCGACGTCCCGTCGGGGGCCCGGCCGTCATGCGGGCCCAATTGGTCAGCCTGGTCGAGCTCGTGGACACCGCGACGACGACTGTTCAGGTTCTGCCGTTCGAACATGGGGAACATGCCCTGATGAGCGGCGCCCTGACGCTGATGACACTGGACGACGACACGAACGTCGCCTACGTGGAGAGCATCGCCACCGGCTCGCTGATCGAAGATCCGGAGACTGTCAGCGCTCGCCGCCGGTCCTACGATCTGCTGAGGGCCTATGCCTTGTCGCCAAGCAAGTCGGCGGCCTTCATCCGAGCCGTAACGGAGGCACCCTCGTGAGCGCTCCCCTCAACCTCTCCCGAACGGAGTGGCTGAAGTCCAGCTACAGCAACGGTGACGGCGGCAACTGCGTCGAATGGGCCCCCACCCTCGCCGCCGCCCACGGCATCGTTCCTGTACGGGACTCGAAGATACCCGGCGGCCCGGCGCTGACCTTTGCGCCGGAAGCGTGGTCCTTGTTCGCGACCGCGGTGTGCGACGGCCATTTCCGAACCTGAGCCTCAGGGCGGGGTGCGGGGGTGGGCTGGGTTCCGTGGTTCGTGTGCGGGTTAGAACAGGCTGGCAGCGGGGGGAGAGGTGGGGGGCTCGGGTTCGGTGTGTTGGCTGTGCGGTGGGTGGGAGGTTGGCCGCCGTACTCCTGCCGTCGCGGATGCGGCTGCGTGAGGAGACCGGTCTGCCCGTCTGTGGCTGAGGGGGAGCTGGCAGCTGCCGCGATGTGGTTCCTGCCGTCATGGGCGCTTCGCTCAGCTCGCCACCGTCGTGGCCGGGCGGGCGACTGCCCCTGAGTAGGGGTTCCTGTGACAGAGGGCGTGTGGTGAGGCTGCGGGTGGCTTGCAACTGACGACCGGGCCCACCTATCCGCCGCCGCGGGCGGCAGGCTGCCCCTGGATGCGAGTTCCTGTGACAGGAGAGGCCCGGTGAGGCTGAAGGTGACCTGCAGCCTGCAGCTCGGCCCGCTTATCCGCCGCGGCGGGCAGTTAACCGCCCCTGGGTGGAAGCTCCTGTGACAGGGGAGGCCCAGCGGGACTGAAGGTGGCCTGCAGTCTGCAACTCGGCCCGCTTATCCGCCGCAGCGGGCGGCAGGCCGTCCCTGAGTGGGCTCGTCTGTGACAGGAGCACACTCAGGGGGCTGCTGAGGTGCTCGGCCGCCATCCCGGGCCACTTATCCGCCGCCCCACGCCCACACTGGGTGAAATCCGCACCCACATGCATCCCGCAGCCGGACGAGCAACCACAACGGCGGCGCGCCGAGCGAAGCGCCCACGACGGGCCCAGCCACATCGCGGCAGCAGCCAGCTCCCCCTCAGCCACAACCGGACAGACCGGTCTCCTCACGCACCCGCATCCGCGACGGCAGGAGTACGGCGGCCAGCCTCCCACCGGCCGCACAGCCAAGCAGCCGGACCCGAGCCCCCCACCCCTCCCCCCGCTGCCAGCCTGTTCTAACCCGCACACGAACCACGGAACCCAGCCCACCCCCGCACCCCACTGCCCCGCCGATACGCTCGCGGGGCTGGATGCTCGGCGAAGTGCGCCCACCGGACGGTGCCGTGCTTCAGCACGTGACGAGAGGGGCGAGGCCTCCCCTCCGGGGCCTCGCACCCGCTCGCCGGGCGGCGGTGCTCAGTAGCCGACGGTGAAGCGCTGACGGCGGTGCCGCGGCGTCTCGAGTTCGTCCAGCAGCGCGACCGCGTAGTCCTCGGCGGAGATGCGCGACGTGCCGTCGGCGTCGGCCAGCAGGTCGTCGCCGCCGAGGCGGAAGGTGCCCGTGCGCTCGCCGGGCAGGAAGAGGGCGGAGGGGCTGAGGAAGGTCCAGTCGACGTCCTGCGGCAGGGCGCGCAGCGCGTCCAGCAGCTCGACGTGCGCGGACGCCTCGGGCTTCCACTCCTCGCGGAAGCCGGGCTGGTCGATGACGCGCTCGCCGGACGGCAGGCGCAGGCTGCCGGCGCCGCCGACGAAGAGCAGGCGGCGGCCGGCCGCGCGGACGGTCAGCTCGGGCAGCAGCGGCAGGGCGACGCGGGCGGGCAGCGCGCTGACGACGACGTCCGCGGCCTCGAGCGGCAGGACGGGGTCGGTCACGTCGGCGGTCACGCGCTGCAGGCCGTCGCGGGCCGGGGCCTGCTCGTCGTGGCGGCGGGCGACGGCGGTGACGGCGTGGCCGCGGGTGAGCGCCTCGTCGACGATGCGGCTGCCGGCCATGCCGGTGGCGCCGAGGACGGTGATCTTGACGGGGGTGTTCATGCGGGGTTCTCCCAGAAGTGCGGGGGCGACGGGGCGGGCGTGGCGGTCACGGCCGGGGTGGGCACGAGGGCCCGCACGTCACGGCCGGGACGCGGTCAGAGCTGGATGTCGAAGGTGACCTTCGCCCGCTCCACGGTCTCCTGCAGGACGCGCACCTGGCCGCGGGCGTTCTTGTACTTGCCGGTGCCGCCGGTGATGGCGAACTGCTCGTCGAAGACCGGGCCCTGGGCGTTCAGCCGGGCGGCGCCCGACGTGGTGATCCTGTTGCCGTCGCCGAGGTCGTAGACGAAGGTCAGCATCTCGGCGGTGCGCGGCTTGGCGTCGGTGGAGATGCCCTGGAAGCTGCTGGTGCCGATCCTGCGGCCGTCGGCGCCGACGAGGTCGCCGGTGCCGATCAGCTGGTCGCCGAGGGCGGAGTCGGACGGGGCGACGTCGACGAAGTTGACCGAGGTGCCCTTCTCGACGGCCTCGATGGTGACCGAGCGCGGGCCGGCCGGGGAGGCGGTGGCGGCACCCGCCGTGGCGGGGCTCATGGCGAGGGCGGCGCCGACGACACCGGCCGCGGCGACGGTGAGGCCCAGGGCGGGAAGGGTGCGCTTGCGCATGGACGTACTCCAGCCTGTTGCGATCCGTGGTGGCAGAAATATCTGCCGCAGCAGACAATATGTCTGTTGCGGCAGATACTGCAAGGGAAGGTTCTGCAGGTGGGGGCGATTGTCTGGGACCCTGGTGAGGTGGAGGAGCACATGCTGCATGACGACGACGTGACGCTGTACGGACTGTTCGTGGAGGCGTTCAGCCGCCTGAAGCCACTGGTCCACGAGGACCTCGGGGTCCCGGACACCTGGTTCGAGGTGCTGCTGCGGCTGGGCCGCACGCCCGGGCACGCCCTGCGGATGAGCGACCTGGCGACCGCGGTCGCCTTCAGCTCCGGCGGCTTCACGCGGCTCGCGGACCGGATGGAGGAGGCGGGGCTGATCCGCCGGGAGCCGGACCCGGACGACCGGCGGGCCGCGCTCGCGGTGCTGACGGAGGCGGGCGAGCAGGCCCTGGACCGCGCGCTGCAGCAGCACCTCGCGCACCTGCGCACGCACGTCAGCGGCCGCCTATCGGCGGCGGACCGGCGCGCCCTGGAGCGGATCCTGCGGAAGCTGCGGGACGCGGGATAGCAGCGGGGGCGGACCGGATGCCCGGCCCGCCCCCGCTCCCCCACTCCCCCGCTCCCCCGTTCCCCCCGCGCCCCCGCCGCCGCTTACGCGGCGTCGGTGTCGTACGCGTAGAACTTCCTGTGGTCGATCATGTCGGCGGGGGTGACCCGCTGCCCCTTCTCGCTCCACGGCTTCATGGGCTCGTCGAGGGCGACGATGTCCTTGACCGGCTCGACCGGCAGGTAGGCGGGCGCCTTCGGGTGCCGGCGCTGCCAGTCGGACCACAGCTTGTCGATGAAGCAGTGCAGCAGCCAGAACACCGGGTCGTTGGGCGACATGCCGGTGTTCATGTGGCCGCCGACCCAGCGGTGCACGGTGTTGTGCGGGCCGGTGTTGCCGTTCGCCCAGCCCTCGACGAGGTTGCGGAAGCCGGCCTTGGAGGTGGAGTTCCAGGGCGCCTCGTCGTAGTACGGGGCGGCCAGCGCGGCCTCGACCGTGGCGGCCGTGGGCAGCTGCGGCGTGCTCTTGCTCCGCCCCATCTCCCGCATCAGGAAGGGGCGTTCGTCGGCCTTGAAGTAGATCGGCCAGCGGCCGCCGCCGTAGGCGAACGGGCCGTCCATGACCTGGGCGTCGCGCTCGCGCCCGTTGCCGCCGAGGAAGTCGGGGGCGAAGACCGGGTCGGACAGCGAGCGGTTGACCGTGAAGTCCCAGTACGGGAGCGTGACGGCCGGGTTGACGGACTGCAGGTCCCGCTCGAAGTCGAGCAGGAACTGCCGGTGCCAGGGCAGGAACGACGGCGAGACGTGGCCGGTGCGCTCCTGGTCGTCCAGGTCGCTCATCACGAAGCGGTCGTGCATCTCGACGTACTTGTCGTAGCCGCCGCGGCGCTTGAGCTCCAGCAGCGCCTCCACGAAGTCGCGCCGCTCGGCCTTGGTGAGCTTTGCCTGGTTCTTGCGAACTGCCATGAGAATGTGGCCCTTTACGGAAACGGGATCAGGTGGTGGCTCAGACGAGGTTGACGCCGCGCAGCGCCCGCACGGCGGCGCGGGTCACCTCGTACGGCGACGCGAAGACCTCGTAGTGGTTCATGACGCTGATCCAGCCGTTGCCGCGCGGCATGATGTGCAGCGGACGGCCGTCGACGAAGACGGCGATGCCGAAGTCGTGGTGGCCGCCGCTGCCGGAGGTGAGCCGGCCCTCGATGCGGCGGCCCTCGTAGATCTCGTCGAACGGCCGGTGGCCGGAGCCGTTGCCGTGGTGGTCGTGCCCGCTCTCGGCGGCGAAGGCCTGCGCGGCCGGTCCGGCGAGCACGATTCCGGCGGCAGCTGCGGCGGTACGGCCGAGCATGCGGCGGCGGGTGAGGTCGGACACCCGGGTCCCCCTTCAGAAGAAACGTTCCTTCCGACCAGGGGGTCCAGCTCGTCGAGCTCCCCCGACCCCCCGACCGGCGTAGATGATCATGAACGTAACAGATCTTCGGGAAGAGCCGGACATGTGGCGAGATACAGCCAATATGAGGCTGTATTAATAAAGGGGCCTTCCGGAAAGGGGCGGCGTGCACCCCGGCCACCACGGGAGAACTTTGCGCAGGCAGCACGCACAGCCGGAAGATTTCCGGCACAACAGCCAAAGCGTGGCATGCCTCACCAAAAGCCAACAAGCCGAAAGCCGAAAGCCGAAAGCCGAAAAGCCACGAGGCCCTCGCCGACCTGGTCGGCGAGGGCCTCGTGGCTGAAGCCTCGTAGGAGTCGAGGGGACGGAAGGCCTAGAAGACCGACTCCGCCTCGTCCATCCGGCTCTCCGGCACGCGCTTGAGCTCGGTGACGGCGTCGGCGATCGGCACCATCCTGATGTCGGTGCCCTTCAGGGCCGTCATCTTGCCGAAGTCGCCGCGGTGGGCGGCCTCGACGGCGTGCCAGCCGAAGCGGGTGGCGAGGACGCGGTCGTACGCGGTGGGGGTGCCGCCGCGCTGGACGTGGCCGAGGATGACCGGGCGGGCCTCCTTGCCCAGGCGCTTCTCCAGCTCGGCGGCGAGCTTGGTGCCGATGCCGGCGAAGCGCTCGTGGCCGAACTGGTCTATGGCGCCCTTCGCGTACTCCATCGAGCCCTCGGCGGGGTGCGCGCCCTCGGCGACACAGATGACGGCGAACTTCTTGCCCCGGGCGAAGCGCTCCTCGACCATCTTCACGAGGTCGTCGACCGCGAAGGCCCGCTCGGGGAGGCAGATGCCGTGGGCGCCGCCGGCCATGCCGGACTCCAGGGCGATCCAGCCCGCGTGCCGGCCCATGACCTCGACGACCATCACCCGCTGGTGGGACTCGGCGGTGGTCTTGAGGCGGTCGATCGCCTCGGTGGCCACGCCGACGGCGGTGTCGAAGCCGAAGGTGCGGTCCGTGGAGGAGATGTCGTTGTCGATGGTCTTGGGGACGCCGACGACGGGCAGGCCCGCGTCCGACAGCATCCGGGCCGCGGTCAGCGTGCCCTCGCCGCCGATCGGGATGAGCACGTCGATGCCGTACTCGCGGGCGAGCTCCTTGGAGCTCTCGCAGGCCTCGCGCAGCCGGGCCCGCTCCAGGCGGGAGGAGCCGAGGATGGTGCCGCCGCGGGCGAGGATGCCGCTGACCGCTTCCAGGTCGAGCTTGCGGTGCCGGCCGTCGAGCAGGCCCTTGAAGCCGTCCTCGAAGCCGATGACCTCGTCACCGTGGCCGGCGACCGCGCGGTGCACCACCGAGCGGATGACAGCGTTCAGGCCGGGGCAGTCGCCGCCTGCGGTGAGAACTCCGATGCGCATCGCGTGCTGTGTCTCCTGCTCTGGGGTCCCCCCTACCGAAGGTAAGGGGATGGTACATGTGAGCCGGGCCGATTGTTTCACGGTCCGATGGGTACCGGCGCACCCCGGGGCCGCGCCGGCCCTGACCTCCGCCCCTGCGGGCCCGGACGCCTTGCTGACGCGCGCCTTAGCCAGGGGCGCAGGTATTGTCAAGAGGTCAAGCCCACCATAACGGGTATTTTTTAAAGCCGAAGCACACGGCGAAGAAACACCGAAGAACACCGAAGAACACGGCGATGGAGCAAGGAGAGCACGCGTGACGCGCAGCGTGTACGTGACCGGGACCGACCGGGGCGACGGGCGCCAGGTCATCGAGCTGGGAGTCATGGAGCTCCTCACCCGTCAGGTGGACCGGGTGGGCGTCTTCCGCCCGCTCGTCCACGGCGACGGGCCGGACCGCCTCTTCGACCTGCTGCGGTCCCGCTACCGGCTGGGGCAGTCCGCGGAGTCCGGCCACGGCATGAGCTACGCGGAGGCCTCCGCGCTGCAGGCCGAGCGCGGCACGGACGAGCTCGTCTCGCGGCTGGTCGAGCGCTTCCACGCGGTCGCCCGCGACTACGAGTACGTGCTGGTGCTCGGCACCGACTACGTCGGCTCCACGCTCCCCGACGAGCTCGCCCTCAACGCCCGCCTCGCCAACGAGTTCGGCGCCTCGGTGATCACGGTCGTCGGCGGCCAGGACCAGACGGCCGAGTCCGTGCGGGCCGAGGCGCGCAACGCCTACCGCGCCTACGAGGCCCTGGGCTGCGACGTCGTCGCCCTGGTCGTCAACCGGGTCGCCCCGGCCGACCGCGAGGCCGTCGCCGAGCGCCTGTCGGCGAGCCTGCCCGTCCCCTGCTACGCCCTCCCCGAGGAGGCCGGGCTCTCCGCGCCGACCGTGGCGCAGATAGTCCGCAAGCTGAACGCCGAGGTGCTGCTCGGCGACGACGCGGGCCTGGCCCGCGACGCCAAGGACTTCGTCTTCGGCGGCGCCATGCTGCCGGTCTTCCTGCCCGCCCTGACCGAGGGCTGCCTGGTCGTGACCCCCGGCGACCGGGTGGACCTGATCGTCGGCGCCCTCGCCGCGCACAGCGCCGGCGCCCCGCCGATAGCCGGCGTGCTGCTGACCCTGGACGAGAAGCCGGGCCCGGACATCCTGGCGCTCGCCGACCGGCTGGCCCCGGGCACCCCGGTCGTCTCGGTGCCGGGCGGCTCCTTCCCGACCGCGGCCGAGCTGTTCGCGATCGAGGGCAAGCTCGACGCGTTCTCGCCGCGCAAGGCGGAGACGGCCCTCGGCCTGTTCGAGCGGCACGTGGGCACCGCGGAGCTGACGAACCGCATCGCCGTGGCCCGCTCCAGCCGCGTCACCCCGATGATGTTCGAGCACGAGCTGATCGAGCGCTCCCGCTCGGCCCGCCGCCGCATCGTCCTGCCCGAGGGCACGGAGGAGCGCGTGCTGCGCGCCGCGGACGTGGTGCTGCGCCGCGACATCTGCGACCTCACGCTCCTGGGCGAGGAGGGCGCGATCCGCAAGCGCGCGGGCGAGCTGGGCATCGACCTGGCCTCGGCGCAGATCATCGACCCGCAGACCTCCCCGCTGCGCGAGCGCTTCGCCGAGATCTACGCCAAGGCCCGCGCCCACAAGGGCATGACCGTCGAGCTCGCGCACGACGTGGTCACCGACGTCTCCTACTTCGGCACCCTGATGGTCCAGGAGGGCCTGGCCGACGGCATGGTCTCCGGCGCGGTGCACTCCACCGCCGCCACCATCCGCCCGGCCTTCGAGATCATCAAGACCGCGCCGGGCGCGCAGATCGTCTCCTCGGTCTTCTTCATGTGCCTGGCCGACCGGGTGCTGGTCTACGGCGACTGCGCGGTCAACCCCGACCCGAACGCCGAGCAGCTCGCGGACATCGCCATCCAGTCCGCGGCGACCGCCGCCCAGTTCGGCGTCGAGCCGCGGATCGCGATGCTGTCGTACTCCACCGGCACCTCCGGCTCCGGCGCGGACGTCGACAAGGTGCGCAAGGCCACCGAGATCGTCCGCGAGCGCCGCCCGGACCTCAAGGTCGAGGGCCCGATCCAGTACGACGCCGCCGTGGACGCCGCGGTCGCCAGGACCAAGCTCCCCGGCTCGGAGGTCGCGGGCAAGGCCACCGTGCTGATCTTCCCCGACCTCAACACCGGCAACAACACCTACAAGGCCGTCCAGCGCTCGGCCGGCGCCGTGGCCGTCGGCCCGGTCCTGCAGGGCCTGCGCAAGCCCGTCAACGACCTCTCCCGCGGCGCGCTGGTGCAGGACATCGTGACCACGGTCGCGATCTCCGCGATCCAGGCCCAGGGCGAGGCCGGGAACGGAACCGCGCCGGACGCGCCCGCCGTCTGACGCCCGTAGGCCGTACGGGACCGCCGCCCGGTCCCGTACGGCATCCCCCACCGACGTCGAAGACCCAGCCCCCGAGACCCCCACAACCCGGAAAGCGTTCATGACTGCCAACCCCACCCGAGTCCTCGTCCTCAACTCCGGCTCCTCCTCGGTCAAGTACCAGCTGCTCGACATGGCCGACGGCGCCCGGCTGGCCGTGGGCCTGGTCGAGCGCATCGGCGAGGAGACCTCCCGCCTCGCGCACACCCCGCTCGCCACGGGCGGCGCCAAGCGCGAGCAGGAGGCGCCGATCGCCGACCACGAGGCCGCGCTGCAGGCGGTCGCCGCGGAGCTGGCCGCGGACGGGCTGGGCCTGGACTCGCCGGAGCTCGCCGCGATCGGCCACCGGGTGGTGCACGGCGGCCAGAAGTTCACCGCCCCCACCGTGATCACCGACGAGGTGCTGGCGGAGATCGAGCGGCTCGTGCCGGTCGCCCCGCTGCACAACCCGGCCAACGTCACGGGCATCCGCACGGCGCAGGCGCTGCGCCCCGACCTGCCGCAGGTCGCCGTCTTCGACACCGCCTTCCACACGACGATGCCGGAGGCCGCCGCCCGCTACGCCATCGACGTGGCCACGGCCGACGCCCACATGGTGCGCCGCTACGGCTTCCACGGCACCTCGCACGCCTACGTCTCGCGCGAGACCGCGAAGCTGCTGGGCAAGGACCCCTCCGAGGTCAACGTCATCGTCCTGCACCTGGGCAACGGCGCCTCGGCCTCGGCGGTCGAGGGCGGCCGGTGCGTCGACACCTCCATGGGCCTGACCCCGCTGGAGGGCCTGGTCATGGGCACCCGTTCGGGCGACCTGGACCCGGCGGTCATCCTGCACCTGTCCCGCAACGCCGGGATGTCCACCGACGAGATCGACGCGCTGCTCAACAAGAAGAGCGGCCTGATCGGCCTGTGCGGCGACAACGACATGCGCGAGATCCGCCGCCGCATCGACGAGGGCGACGAGCGGGCGGCGCTCGCCTTCGACATCTACGTGCACCGGCTCAAGAAGTACATCGGCGCCTACTACGCGGTCCTGGGCAAGGTCGACGCCGTGGCCTTCACCGCCGGCGTCGGCGAGAACGCGGCGCCCGTGCGCGAGGCCGCCGTGGCCGGCCTGGAGGGGCTGGGCCTGGCCGTGGACGCCGGCCGCAACGCCGTCCGGTCCGGCGAGCCGCGCCTGATCTCCCCCGACGGCGCCCGCGTCGCCGTCGCGGTCGTGCCCACCGACGAGGAGCTGGAGATCGCCACCCAGACGTACGACCTGGTCAGCGCTTGATCGACGGCCGGCACTCGGTCGTTCCCACAGCTCGAATATTCCGCTCCGAAACAAACCGATAGGATCAGCCCCATGCGCCGTTCCAAAATCGTCTGCACCCTGGGCCCCGCCGTCGACTCCTTCGACCAGCTGAAGACGCTGATCGAGGCCGGCATGAACGTGGCCCGCTTCAACATGAGCCACGGGACCCACGCGGAGCACGAGGAGCGGTACCACCGCCTCCGTAAGGCCACGCAGGAGACCGGCCGCGCGGTCGGCGTCCTCGCCGACCTCCAGGGCCCGAAGATCCGCCTGGAGACCTTCGCGGACGGCCCGGTGGAGCTGGTGCGCGGCGACGAGTTCATCATCACGACCGAGGACGTCCCGGGCGACCGCACCATCTGCGGCACGACCTACAAGGGCCTGCCGGGCGACGTCTCCAAGGGCGACCAGATCCTCATCAACGACGGCAACGTCGAGCTGCGGGTCACCGAGGTCGAGGGCCCGCGCGTGCGGACCATCGTGATCGAGGGCGGCGTCATCTCCGACCACAAGGGCATCAACCTGCCCGGTGCGGCGGTGAACGTCCCGGCGCTGTCCGAGAAGGACGTCGAGGACCTGAAGTTCGCCCTCGCCATGGGCTGCGACATGGTCGCGCTGTCCTTCGTCCGCGACGCCAAGGACGTCCTCGACGTCCACCGCGTCATGGACGAGGTCGGCCGCCGGGTCCCGGTCATCGCCAAGGTCGAGAAGCCGCAGGCCGTCGCCAACATGCAGGACGTCGTCATGGCGTTCGACGGCGTGATGGTGGCCCGTGGCGACCTCGCGGTGGAGTACCCGCTGGAGAAGGTCCCGATGGTGCAGAAGCGCCTCATCGAGATGTGCCGCCGCAACGCCAAGCCGGTGATCGTCGCGACCCAGATGATGGAGTCGATGATCACCAACTCGCGGCCGACCCGCGCCGAGGCCTCCGACGTCGCCAACGCCATCCTCGACGGCGCCGACGCGGTCATGCTCTCCGCCGAGTCCAGCGTGGGCGCGTACCCGATCGAGACCGTCAAGACGATGTCGCGCATCGTCGAGGCGGCCGAGGAGGAGCTCCTCTCCAAGGGCCTGCAGCCGCTGGTCCCGGGCAAGAAGCCGCGCACCCAGGGCGGCTCGGTCGCCCGCGCGGCCTGCGAGATCGCCGACTTCCTCGGCGCCAAGTCGCTGGTCGCCTTCACCAAGTCCGGTGACACCGCCCGCCGCCTGTCCCGCTACCGCGCGGCCCAGCCGATCCTGGCCTTCACCACGGAGGCCTCCACCTGCAACCAGCTCACGCTGAGCTGGGGCGTCGAGACCTTCGTCGTCCCGCACGTGGAGAACACCGACGCCATGGTCGACCTCGTCGACGCCGAGCTGCTGAAGCTCAAGCGCTACAACGACGGCGACACCATGATCATCACGGCGGGCTCCCCGCCCGGCGTCCCCGGCACCACGAACATGGTGCGGGTGCACCACCTCGGCGGCGAGAGCCGCTAGGTTCCACCCCTGCTCACGGCCGTGGCCGCCGTCCCCTCGCGAGGGGACGGCGGCCACGGCCGTTCCGGCTGCGCAGTGCTCTACGGATACGTTCCGTCGGTCATGTACTGGTGCAGGTTCGGGATGTGCAGCGTGCCGCCGAACTGCCCGCCCTGGCGGATCTTGACGTTGGTGTAGAAGACCGGGATCGGCAGCTTCAGCCCGGGTATCAGCGGCGGCGGAACGCTCGGCGAGTGCGTCGCCGGGATGATCCCGAGGAGGCTGCCCTTCAGCTCCTCGGTGTACATGGTCACCTTGCCGCCGGTGATGGTGGACTCCGTGCCCATGCCGGCCACGTGGTACTGCTTGCCCCGGCTGTTGACGATCTGGTGCAGGTCCTTGATCGCCAGCGAGTCGGCGGTGAACTTGAGGACGTCCTTCTGCTGCCCGTTCACCATGGTGATCTTCTTGACGCCCTCGTACGTCAGCCCGGTGAGGGTGAGCTTGCTCGCCTCCAGGTACCAGGGCTGGTTGGGGAACGCGTGGTGCTCGTTCTCGTCCACGACCGTGCCCTTGGGGCAGGGCGGCAGCTCGCCGTCGCCCGTCTCCGGGGCGGCCGAGGGGGAAGTCGAGCCGGACGGGGCCGGAGCGGGGGACCCGGACGGACCGGCGGAGGGGCCGCCCTTCTCCTCGCCCTTGCCCTTGTCCTGCTCCCCGGGCTTCTCCGTGGGGTCCTTCCGGGCCCTGTCGGGCTGCGCCGAGGGCTTGGGCGCGGGGGCCGAGGACGCCGGGCCGGGGGACGGCGGCGGGGCCGGCTTCTCGCCCGCCTTCTCGCCCGCCTTCCCACCGCCGGTCAGGATGTCGCGGAGCTTGTCGCCGAGGCCCAGCGGGTCGAGGGGGTTGGCGGGCTTCGCGGCGGAGGGCGAAGAGGAGGGGGACGGGGAAGAGGACGGTTTCGGGGCCGCCGGGGACGGCGAGCCGGAGGGCGCGCCGGGCTTGGCGGACGTGCCCTTCCCGGGAGCCGCCGGCTTCTCCGGGCTCTCCGGCTTCTTCCGGCCCTCGGCGGGCGCGGACGACGCCCCCGCACCGGGCGCGGCACTCGGGCCGGCGCCGGGGCCGGCGCTCGGCTTGCCGCTGGGCTTGCCGCTCGGTGCGCCCGACTCGCCGGCGTCCGGGGTCTCCCCCTCGGCCGCCGTGTCCGGAGCCGTGGCGCACGCTCCGTCGAACAGCTTCTTCGGCGCGGGCTTGGCGGACGCCAGCGTGGGGGTCAGCCCCATGCCCATGAGGACGGCACTCGGCATGGCCGCGAGGGCGACGGCTTTGCCCGCCGGCATGTGCAGCCGGGCGAGCAGCGGCTTTCTGGGCGCGGCGTGGCGCGGCCCCTCACTCGGCACCGTGACCTCCGTCCCGCTCCTTGCTGAGCGATATGGCGGCCGCCGGCTCCGCGACGGCGCTGGTGGCGGGCCTGGCGGGCCTGCCGGGCGCCCAGGAGACACCGAGGGCGCCGCCGACGAGGGCGAGCAGGAAACCGATAAGGAACGCGCCGAAGTTGGAGACGACCAGGGAGACCAGCGCGAGCAGGATGGCCGCGACTCCGGCGAAGATCCGGGACTGCTGCTGGAACCAGAGCGTCAGGCCGAGCACGACCAGCAGGACCCCTATGATCAGCGACCCGGCGCCCGCCGTGGTGGCCATGCGGATGTGCAGATCGCCCAACGTCATGGTCTGGTAAGGGATGTACATGATCGGGATCCCGGACAGCAGGGTCCACAACCCGCCCCAGAACGGGCGTTGCCACCGCCACTCCCGGAACGAACGGCGGGCGCGGCCGAATGAACCGACCTGCTGGGGTCGCGTGTCGACGCTCATGTCGTACAGCTCCTAGGGACGGGCATCTTCTTCGGTACGAAGCGGACGCGGTACGGGTGCGGAAGCGCGCTTTCCCGTCCCGCACCCGTCCGTTCAGCGTGTCAAGCCTTGGGCACCTTGCACTCGGACTTGCCCCAGCTGATGCCCATGTGCAGACCGGGGAGCGTGAACGTGCCCGCCGAGGTCGCCCAGGCCTTCTGGTCGACGCTGTCGAACCAGACCTCGTCCGCCTGCTGGGCGAACGAGCCGGGCACGTGCGCACCCTCGCCGTTCTTGCCCGCGCCCGCAGGGCCCGGCCCCTTGGTCGTGTTGTCCACGGACACGCCGATGTCGACGTTCTTGAACGTGGCGTTGGCCTTCATGTCCTCGGCGTCGATGTAGAGCTTCGACGCCGTGACCTGCTTGTCGCCCCCGGCCTCCAGCTTCATCGACACCTCTTTGCCGATGCCGGGGATGGGGATGGTGACCGCCTGGCAAAGGTTGTTGATCTCCGCCGTCTCGATGCCGACCACCGCGACGGGCTTGCTGCCCGCCTTCGTCTGGTCCATGGCGCCGTACTGGACGAACCCCTTGCCGTGCAGCTTCCCGGCGGTCACCTGGAACTGCTGGCCCGAAACACTGAACGACGCCGCCAGCGCGCCCTGCGCTATGGCGACTCCGATCGCGGCCGTCGCCGCGACGCTGGGCACCATGACGACGGCGAACCGCCGCCATCTGGTCCCACCACGAGTCTGGGACTCCATGACTTGCCTCCTTCTCGGACGTACATCTCCGGCGCGGGCCTCGCGTCGCGAGCCGTGCCCGGGGATGGGAGACGTGCTACGTCCTCGGGAAGGAGCGCCGCCGTCCGGCGACGCGAAACGCCTCCGGGAACACCGGCGATCACCCCCGAGCGACAACCACTTGGCCACGCCTTCGCGCAACCGCGGGGACAGGCCCTGCCGTTGTGCGGCAGGGACCCCCCTGTCCCTGAACCGGCCCGCGCGGGGCCGGTCCGCCCGGTGGGGACCCGCTCCCCCGACGCCGGCCGGCTGCCGGGTTGGAGGAATGGACCGAGCTTGGCCGATCGTGGTGCATTCACGGCTGCCGCACAAGAGGTTCATTACTAGCGAGTAACGAGCCGATAACCGCGGGGCGTCCGGTGTGCATCTACGGGTGCGCGGACGTCGCCGCACCGTGCCCGGAGAGAAGTGGAGGTAACAGAAAAACCCGGGCGAAAGCCCGGGCTTTTCTTACTCGCAGTAACGGCGGCCCCGTTTACCAAGTTTTGGTAAAGCGATGCCGCTGTTTCGTTTGTGTCAGAACAGCGCGCGAGAGAGCGCGGTCCGCGCGGCACTCACCCGCGGGTCGTCCGACCCGATCACCTCGAAGAGCTCCAGCAGCCGTACGCGCGCCGCATTGCGGTCCTCGCCCGCGGTGCGCTTGACCGCATCGATCAGACGGCCGAAAGCGTCCTCGACATGGCCGCCGACCAGGTCGAGATCGGCCGCGGCGATCTGCGCCTGCACATCGCCGGGCCGGTCCGCGGCGGCCTTGCGGACCGCCTGCGGGTCCACGCCCTGGACGCGCTGGAGCAGCTCGGCCTGCGCGAGGCCCAGCTTCGCCTCGGGGTTGGCCGGGTCCTCGGCCAGCACGTTCTCGTAAGCCCGGACGGCACCGCCCAGGTCACCCGCGTCCAGCGCCTGGTGGGCGAGGCTCAGCACGCCGTCGTACGGACCGGCAGGCGCCTCGGGCTCCGCGGCCCCGGCCTCCTCCGCCGCATCCGCGGCGACCGGCGCGCCCACGATGCCGAAGCGCTGCTCGGACACCTGCACGAGCTGGTCGAGCACCTGGCGGATCTGCGCCTCGGGCGCGGCGCCCTGGAACAGCGGCAGGGCCTGGCCGGCCACCACCGCGAAGACCGCGGGGATCGACTGCACGCCGAACTGCTGGAACAGCAGCTGATTGGCCTCGACGTCGACCTTGGCCAGGACGAAACGGCCCGCGTACTCGGCCGCCAGCCGCTCCAGCAGCGGGCCGAGCTGCTTGCACGGCTCGCACCAGTCGGCCCAGAAGTCGATGACGACGGGCACCTCGGCGGAGCGCTGCAGGACCTGGGCCTCGAAGCCCGCCTCGTCGACGTCGAAGACGAGGCGGCCCGCGGCGGCGGGCGGCGTGCCCTTGCGGGCGGCCTCGGCGCGCGCCTGCTCCGCCTTCTGCTTGGCTTCCCCGGCCGCCTTCACCGCGGCGAGGTCGACCACTCCACTCATGGACATGTTCCGTGGCTGCATGGGCCCTATCCTCCCCCCTCGACCCGGTGAACCGGAAAAATAGCGGTCGGCGTGCGACACCGGGTCCCCACCCGGCGTCCGTGGTTGTCGCTCTTACGCTACGAGCCGTAGCGTAACTGCACCCCCCGCCCCCTCCGCAAGCCCCCCTGCCCCGGGGCCTACTCGGCGGTAGGGTCCCGTGCCATGAGCCCCGTCCCCTCCCCCGCGCGCCGCACCGGGCGCCCGCGCAGCCCCGAGGCCGACCGCGCGATCCTCGAGGCGACGCGCGCCGCGCTGGTCGAGCTGGGCTGGGGAAAGCTGACGATGGGCGACGTGGCCGCCCGCGCGGGGGTGGCGAAGACCACGCTCTACCGGCGCTGGGCGAACAAGAACGAGCTCGTCGTGGACGCGGTCGCGGCACTCTTCGACGAGCAGCTGGAGCTGCCGGACCTCGGCAGCCTGCAGGCCGACATCGAGGGCGTGGTGCTGCGGTTCGCGGCGCTGCTGGAACGGCCGGAGACGAAGACGGCTCTGATGGCCGTGGTCGCGGAGTCCACGCGGGACGATGCTCTGCGCGAACGCATCCGGGACGCGATCGTGGACCGCCAGAAGCGCCTGGTCCTCCTGGGGCGGGAGCGAGCCCAGGCGCGCGGGGAACTCCCCTACGAGGAAGACCCGTCGGCCGCGGCCCGCACGGCCGACCTGATCTTCGACGTGATCGCCGGCGCGGTGGTGCACCGCACACTGGTCAGCGCGGAGCGGGTCGACCCCGAATGGGCCCGCGGCTTCGCCGTGCTCCTGCTCGGGGGCTTGCGGGCGTAGCCGCGCTGCTGCGCGGCGCCCGTATGCCGCCGGACCGGCCCGGCTTTACCGAGGCCTCAGCAAAATCAAGCCTGCCCGGCGTTCGATGACCGGGGTCCGGGGCGGAGCCCCGGGAACTCAGAACCCGGCCGGCTCGACGTACACCCCCCACTCGTCCCGCAGCACCCCGCAGATCTCCCCGAGCGTGGCCTCGGCCCGCACCGCCTCCAGCATCGGCTCGATCATGTTCGAGCCGCCCCGCGCCGCGGCCAGCATCGCGTCCAGCGACGCCCGTACCCGCGCGTCGTCCCGCGCGGCCTTGCGCCCGGCCAGGACGCGCACCTGCTCGCGCTCGACCTCGTGGCTGACGCGCAGGATCTCCAGGTCGCCCGTCACCGAGCCGTGGTGGCAGTTGACGCCGACGACCCGCTTGTCGCCCTTCTCCAGGGACTGCTGGTAGCGGAAGGCGCTCTCGGCGATCTCGCCGGTGAACCAGCCGTCCTCGATGCCGCGCAGGATGCCGGAGGTGACGGGCCCGATCGGGTGCGCGCCGTTCGGCACGGCCCGGGTGCCCCGCTCCTTGATCTGCTCGAAGATCTTCTCGGCGTCGGCCTCGATCCGGTCGGTGAGCTGCTCGACGTACCAGGAGCCGCCGAGCGGGTCGGCGACGTTGGCGACGCCGGTCTCCTCCATGAGCACCTGCTGGGTGCGCAGGGCGATCTCGGCGGCCTGCTCGCTGGGGAGGGCGAGGGTCTCGTCGAGGGCGTTGGTGTGCAGGGAGTTGGTGCCGCCCAGGACCGCGGCGAGGGCCTCCACGGCCGTGCGCACGACGTTGTTGTACGGCTGCTGCGCGGTGAGGGAGACGCCCGCGGTCTGGGTGTGGAAGCGCAGCCACTGCGCCTTCTCGGACTTCGCGCCGTAGACCTCCTTCATCCAGCGGGCCCAGATGCGGCGGGCGGCGCGGAACTTGGCGATCTCCTCGAAGAAGTCGACGTGGGCGTCGAAGAAGAAGGAGAGGCCGGGTGCGAAGGTGTCGACGTCGAGCCCGCGGCTCAGGCCGAGCTCCACGTACCCGAAGCCGTCGGCGAGGGTGTAGGCGAGCTCCTGCGCGGCCGTGGCCCCGGCCTCGCGGATGTGGTAGCCGGAGACGGACAGGGGCTTGTAGGCGGGGATGGTGCGGGCGCAGTGCTCCATCAGGTCGCCGATCAGGCGCAGGTGGGGCTCGGGCGGGAAGAGCCACTCCTTCTGCGCGATGTACTCCTTGAAGATGTCGGTCTGGAGCGTGCCGTTGAGCACGGCGGGGTCGACGCCCTGCCGCTCGGCGGCGACGAGGTACATGCAGAAGACGGGCACGGCGGGCCCGCTGATGGTCATGGACGTCGTCACGTCGCCGAGGGGGATGTCCTTGAAGAGGACCTCCATGTCGGCGGCGGAGTCGATGGCGACGCCGCAGTGGCCGACCTCGCCGAGCGAGCGGGGGTCGTCGGAGTCGCGGCCCATGAGGGTGGGCATGTCGAACGCGACCGAGAGTCCGCCGCCGCCATTGGCGAGGATCATCTTGTAGCGCTCGTTGGTCTGCTCGGCGTTGCCGAAGCCGGCGAACTGGCGGATGGTCCAGGTGCGGCCGCGGTAGCCGGTGGCGTACAGGCCGCGGGTGAAGGGGTACTCCCCCGGCCAGCCGATGCGCTCGAAGCCCTCGTACGCATCGCCGGGGCGGGGGCCGTAGACGGGAGCGACCTCGTCACCGGAGAGGGTGGTGAAGTCGGCGTCCCGCTTGCGGGCCGCGTCGAAACGCTCCTGCCAGCGGCCGCGACCGGCCTCGATGGCTGCTGCATCCATGTGCTCTCGTCCACCTCTCCGCGTCCTGCCCGCTCCGGTCCGGCGCTGGCCCGGCGGGCAATTTACTAGGACGTCCTAGTAAATCGTCGCGCAAGAGCGCCCCGAACACAAGGGGTGTCCGGGGCGGGGTGTCGCGGGGCGACGGGGAGGGTACGGGCGGCGGTGCCGTCAGGCGGTGGCCCGGACCGGGGCGTCCGCGATCAGCGGCTCGACCTCGCGGACGACCTTGCGCTCGACGAAGAACGCGGCCGTCGGAATGGTGCCGGAGACCAGCACCCACAGCAGCTTGCCGAACTTCCAGCGGGCCTTGGAGCCGAGGTCGAAGGCGAAGATCAGGTAGACGATGAAGAGCACGCCGTGGATCTGGGAGATCACCAGCGTCGCGTTCGCGCCTGTGTCGAAGCCGTACTTGAGGACCATGCTGGCGCAGAGGACCAGCAGCATCACGGCGGTGGCGTAGGCCATCACGCGGTATCGGGTCAGGACGCTCTTCTTCATGGCAACGAGCGTAACCGCCCGTTCCGGGGCGATCTTCGCCGCCCCGCCCGGCCGCGCTACTCCTCTTCGCCGGGCTCCGCGAAATCACCCGCGGCCACCCGCAGGGGCCGCAGCATCGTGAAGATGTCGCCGCACTCGTCCGCCCCGTAGGCGCCGAGGCCGAAGTCCATCGCCATCAGGTCGCGCGTGGCGCCGTCCACCGCCTCCCGGCCCTTCTCCGTGATCGACGCGAGCGTGCCGCGCCCGTCCTTGGGGTTGGGGCGCTTGGCGACGAGGCCGGAGGCGACCAGCCGGTCCACGGTGTTGGTGACCGACGTGGGGTGCACCATCAGCCGCTCGCCGATCTTCGACATCGGCAGCTCACCGGCCTTGCTGAACGTGAGCAGCACCAGCGCCTCGTAGCGCGCGAACGTCAGCCCGTACGGTTTGACGACCGCGTCGACCTGGCCCAGCAGGATCTGATGGGCGCGCATGATCGAAGTGATCGCGGCCATCGACGGCACGGAGCCCCAGCGCTGCTTCCAGAGCTCATCGGCTCGGGCGATGGGGTCGAAGGGGAGGCTGAGCGGCTTGGGCACGGTCACGAGCCTACAGTTCGGTCATATCCCGGTCGGGCGTATCTCAGATCCCGGACGGATCCGCCGGCACCGTCGCGGCCTCGCGCACCAGCCGCACCGCCGTCGCCAGGCTCAGGCCCCGCTCGGCCTTGCGCAGCGCCTTGATCGCGTGCAGCTCCTGGCTACGCGCGTCGACACCCGCCTCGGCGAGGATGCCGCGCACCCACTCGGCCCGCACCTCGCGCTCCGGGCGGGCCGCGTGCTCGGCGATCAGCGCGGCCGCCCGCTCCAGCCCGGGCCGTTCCTCGGCGCCGGCCACGGCCAGCGCCTCGCGTATCGCCACGGCGACCGCCTGCGTGTCGCGCAGCACCACCACCTCGAAGTCGGCGCCGGACTTCTTCGTCCCGCCGGTGAACACGTCGAGCATCGCAACTCCCCCTGCAGATCTTGACCGTGGATCACGCCGAGCCTACGACAAGCCGCACGGCGCCCCCGACCACCAGGGTGCCGATCGCCCCGGCGCCCACCACGACCCAGTGGACGGGCGCGTACTCGGCCGCCGCCCCGGCCAGCGCCATGCCCAGCCCCTGGATGGTCATCGTCCCCGCCGTCTGCAGGGTCATCGCCCGTCCGCGCAGCTCCTCGGGCACCGCGGCGACGAACCACTGGTCGAGTCCGAGCGTGTACGCCGCGCCCAGACCGGCCAGGGCCACGGCGCCCAGCGCCCAGCGCCCAGCCGAGGGAGGGCCTCACCGCGTAGAGCAGGAAGGGCAACAGGAGCACGGACGCCGCGGGCAGCGTGACGCGTTCGCGGTCCCGCGGGCCCAGCAGCGACCCGGCCAGCACCTCGCCGGCGATCGAACCCCCCGTGGCAGGCGACGGTCGTCTACCCGGCGCGCGGGATAGGCGGCCTGTGGGCCGGGCCCGGCACGGGGGGGGCGCGCACGCGCTCGTCCGCCTCCTCGGCACCAACCGCGCGGCCCTCCTCGCCTCCCTGACGGGCGCGGCCTCCGGCACCGGCGGATGACGCGCCCCCACAACGGCGAACGGCCCGGTCCGGGAGCGCATGTGCGCTCCCGGACCGGGCCGTTTCCGTCAGCCGGGGTCAGCCCTCGGAGAGGTACCGCTCGACCGTTTCCACCTTCGACGTCAGGCCGTTCGTCACGCCCGGGCGGATGTCCGCCTTCAGGACGAGGGAGACCCGGCCCGCGCGGGCCTCGACCGCTGCGACGGCTCGTTTGACGACGTCCATGACCTCGTCCCACTCGCCCTCGACCGACGTGAACATCGCGTCCGTACGGTTCGGCAGGCCCGACTCGCGCACCACGCGCACCGCGTCCGCCACGTACTCGCCGACGTCCTCGCCGACGCCCAGCGGCGACACCGAGAAGGCGACGATCATGCGTTGACCACGCCCTCCTTGCGGGCGCGGGCGGCGATCAGGCTCGCCTCGGCCTCGCGGCGCAGCATGCGGTCGGCGAAGAAGCCGCCCGTCGGCAGGACGGAGAGGACGAAGTAGAGGGCGGCGGTCTTCAGGGACCACTTGGTCTTGTTCCAGGCGTCCAGCCAGAAGATCACGTAGATGATGAAGAGGACGCCGTGGACGGCACCCATCACCGGTACGGCGTTGAAGTCCGTCATGCGCTTGAGCACGGAGCAGACGAGCAGCAGCAGGAAGGAAACGGCCTCCGGAGCGGAGACCAGGCGGAGCCGGCGCAGGGCGGAGGCGGTCTTGATGTCCACGGGGGTACGCACCTTCGTGAGTCAGTGGCTGGACAGTGGCGGGACGACTACAGCTTGTGATGGCATTCACAAGCTCGTCCATTGTTGCAGCCTCGTCCCGGATGCCTGGATCCGGGGTCATTCCGGGACCAAGGCCCTGTCGACCGGCGAGTCCGCCCGCTAGCGTCGTCCCGTGGCACAGTTTCGGCTCCAGGGGAGCAAAGTCCTCGCCGTCGACCTGGCGGGCGACGCGGTCAAGGCCAAGAACGGCTCGATGATCGCGTACGAGGGCGACATGAACTTCAAGAAGATGACCGGTGGCGGGGACGGCCTGCGCGGCATGGTCACCCGCCGGCTCACCGGCGAGCAGATGGAAGTGATGGAGGTGAAAGGACACGGCACCTGCTATTTCGCCGACCGGGCGACCGAGATCAACCTCGTCTCCCTGCGCGGCGAGACGCTCCACGTCGAGGCGAGCAACCTCCTCGCGGCCGACGCGGGCCTGCGCACCGGCACCACCTTCACCGGCCTGCGCGGCGCCTCCCAGGGCAACGGCCTGTTCACCACGACCGTCGAGGGCACGGGACAGGCGGCGATCATGTCCGACGGCACGGCCGTCGTGCTGCGCGTGACCCCGTCCACGCCCCTGCAGGTCGACCCGGGCGCGTACATCGCCCACACCGGCAAGCTCAAGCAGCACTTCCAGTCCGGCGTCAACTTCCGCACGTTCATCGGCGAGGGCTCCGGCGAGGCGTTCCAGATCCGCTTCGAGGGCGAGGGCCTGGTCTACGTGCAGCCGAGCGAGCGCACCACCGTGGGAGGCGACGTCTGATGCCGTTCCGGACCCTGAACTCCCGCATGGTCGAGGCGCAGATCGCCCCCGGCCAGCGCCTCTTCAGCCAGCGCGGCGCCATGCTCGCCTACAAGGGCGACGTCTCCTTCACCCCCAGCATCACCGGCGGCCAGGGCGGCGTGATGGGCATGATCGGCCGCCGCGTCGCCAACGAGGCCACCCCGCTGATGACCGTGGAGGGCAGCGGCACGGTGATGTTCGGCCACGGCGGCCACCACGTGCAGGTGATCGAACTGTCGGGCGAGACCCTCTACGTCGAGGCCGACCGGCTGCTCGCCTTCGACGGCACCCTGCGGCAGGGCACGATGTTCATGGGCTCGCAGGGCGGCGTCATGGGCATGGTCCGCGGCCAGGTCACCGGCCAGGGCCTGTTCACCACGACCCTCAAGGGCCACGGCGCGGTCGCCGTGATGGCCCACGGCGGCGTCATCGAGCTGCCGATCCGCCACCAGCGGGCCGTCCACGTGGACCCGCAGGCCTACGTCGCCCACCGCGGCGAGGTCCGCAGCAAGCTCTCCACCGCCATCGGCTGGCGCGAGATGGTGGGGCGCGGCTCCGGGGAGGCATTCCAGCTGGAGCTGTCCGGCGAGGGCACGGTCTACGTACAGGCGTCGGAGGAGAAGCTGTGAGCACTGCCAACGGTCCGGTCGTCTTCGACGCGCACACCCTGCCGGCCGACGACAACGTCAACCCGTACGCCTTCAGCGTGGACCTCGACGGGCAGTGGTTCCTGCAGAAGGGGAAGATGATCGCCTACTACGGGAACATCGACTTCCACGGCATCGGGCACGGCCGCCTCGACCGTCTCATCGCCCACAGCTTCCACTCGCCGCTGCACGCCGCGGACTGGGTGGTCGCCGAGGGCAAGGGCAAGATGCTGCTCGCGGACCGCAGCTTCGACGTCAACTCCTACGACCTGGAGGAGGGCAATCTGACGGTGCGGTCGGGCAATCTGCTCGCGTTCCAGCCGTCGCTCTCGCTCAAGCAGTCGATCGTCCCCGGATTCCTCACGCTCATCGGCACGGGCAAGTTCGTGGCGGCCTCCAACGGCCCCGTCGTCTTCGTGGAGCCACCCGTCCGGGTGGACCCCCAGGCCCTCGTCGGCTGGGCCGACTGCCCCTCCCCCTGCCACCACTACGACCACCAGTACCTGCGGGGGGTGCTCGGCGGCGTGCGCGCCTTCACGGGCCTCGGCGGCACCTCGGGCGAGGAGCACCAGTTCGAGTTCGTGGGCGCCGGTACGGTGCTGCTGCAGTCCACGGAGCAGCTGATGGCCGAGATCCCGACCGGTGAGACGCCGCAGCAGGAGGGGGTCCCTCACGCAAGCCCGTCGAATCAGCCAACCACGCCCCGTATGCCGGGCCAGCTCGGAGACCTCCAGCGCCGCTTCGGGCTGTGAGCGGTACTCTGCGGAGTGTGACGTCGAACGTGTGACCTCACGCTCCGCACCACAACTGGTTAATCTTTCAACTTTCTTAGGTAGAATTCCTCTATGTCTATGGACACCGAGAACGGCACCCGCTGGCTCAGCGAAGAGGAACAGCGCGCCTGGCGCGCCCACCTGGACGTCAGCCGCCTGCTGATGCACCAGCTCGAACGGGACCTGCAGCCGTTCGGCCTCACCAACAACGACTACGAGATCCTGGTCAACCTCTCGGAGTCCGAGGACCACCGCATGCGGATGAGCGACCTCGCCACCGCCACGCTGCAGTCCAAGAGCCGTCTCTCCCACCAGATCACCCGCATGGAGAACGCGGGCCTGGTCCGGCGCGAGAACTGCGAGTCGGACCGCCGGGGCCTGTACGCCGTCCTCACGGAGCACGGCTGGGACACGATGCGGCAGGTCGCCCCGCACCACGTGGCCTCCGTGCGCGAGCACTTCATCGACCTGCTGGGCGAGGCGGACCTCAAGGCCCTCTACGCCTCCCTGGCCCCGGTCGCCCAGCACCTGCGCTCCCTGCGCGGCCGCACCTGAGCCCCGCCCCGCAGCCGCGCCCGGGCCCGGCCCGCCCCGGCGCCGCCGCACGCGCTCAGGGGCGGGCCGTGCCCATGTAGTCCGCCCAGATGCGGGCCGGGAAGGCGTTGCCCCGCTGACCCTCCTCGCCGCCCAGGTCCGGCATCGGCAGGAGCGGGCCGCCCTCGGGCTTCGTGCGGAACACCGTCACGGCCGTGGAGAGGTTCCCGGACCAGCCGGTGAACCAGGCCGAGTTCAGGCGGTCCTGGTCGCCGGTCCGCCCGGCCGACCAGGAGCTCCCGCCGGGGTCGCGGAGGGCGCGCGCCACTTCGTCGGCCACGTCCTTGTCCAGGGCCCGCCGCGCCTTGGCCCGGCTCTCGAAGCCGCCCACGGACGCACCGCCCTTGACGACCTTGGTGACGGAGTAGGGGTCGTTCTGCAGGCCCCGTTCGGCGAAGGTGCCGTACGCCGCGGCCATGCGGATCGCACTCGGCGTGGACGTGCCGATGGGGAAGGCCTGTTCCAGCTCGGCCATGCTGCTCTTGAGCAGGCCGGCCCGGACGGCCGTGTCCCGCACCTTCTTCAGGCCCACCTCCTGCCCCAGGCGCACGTACGTCGCGTTGCCCCCGCTCGTCAGGGCCTGGCGGAGGGTGGGGTGGTTCTCGTCGGGGCCGGAGTCCCCGGCCTCCTGGAGCTTGCCGCTGTCGTCGTAGTAGCTGCCGGGGTCCACGCCGTCCTGCAGGGCGGCGGCGAGGACGAAGGGCTTGAAGGCGGAGCCCGCCGGGACGCCCGAGGTGTCGGCGTTGTTGGCGAAGTGCTTCGTGGCGTCGGGCCCGCCGTAGAGGGCGAGGACGGCGCCGTCCGAGGGCCGTACGGAGGCGGCCCCCGCCTGGACGTCCGTGTCGGAATCCGGCCGCTTCCGCGGATCGGTGTCCTTCGCGAGGACGCCGTCGACGGCCTTCTTCAGCCGCTCCATGCGGCTCTTGTCGAAGGTGGTGTGGATCCGGTAGCCGCCGAGGGCCAGGTCCTGCTCGGTGAGCATGGCCCGCTGCCTGATGTCCTTGTTGGCGACGTCGACCAGATAGCCGGCCTGGCCGCCGAGCCCGGTGGACACGGACTGTTTGCGGGGTTCGGGGAAGGTGCGGTAAGTGTCGCGCTCCGCCCGGGACATGCGGCCGGTCTTCACCTCCCGGTCCAGGATCCACTTCCAACGGTCCTCCGCCCGGGCGTGGTTGCTCCGGCTCACCGAGGGGTCGTAGAGCTCGGCCCCCTTCAACAGGGCGGCGAGCATGGCGCCTTGGCTCGGGTCGAGCTTCTTCGCGGGGATGCCGTAGTACGCCTGGGCGGCGGCCTCGATCCCGTACGCCCCGCGCCCGAACCAGCTGGTGTTGAGGTAGCCCTGCAGGACCTCCTGCTTGCTCTTCGTCCGGTCCACCTTCAGCGAGATGACGAACTCCTTGACCTTCCGGGTGGCGGTCTGCTCCTGCGAGAGGTAGGTGTTCTTCACGTACTGCTGGGTGATGGTGGAGCCGCCCTGCGTCTCCTCGCCCCCCGCCGTGCTGGCGAAGGCCCGCAGGATGCCCTTGAACGACACTCCGCGGTCACGGTAGAAGCTCTCGTTCTCGGCGGCTATCACCGCGTTCTGCGTGGACTCCGGTACGTCGGACAGCCGGACGATGGTGCGGTTGACCTCGCCGATGCTCGCCAGCCGCGAACCGTCCGACCAGTAGTAGGTGTTGGCCTCCCGGCGGGCCGCGGCGTTCTCGTCGGGAATGTCGACACTCGCGTAGACGCACGCGAACAGCCCGGTCACACCGCCCAGGCCGAGCAGGAGGGTGCCTCCCGTCAGCCGCCACGACGGCAGCCAGCGGCGCACGCCGCGTCTGCCCCGACGGGGGTAGTCGATGAAGCGCTTGCGGGCTGCCGCTTCCTCCGTCCTGCGGCGGCGGGGACGCAGCTTCTGCCGGTTCTTGCTCAAGGGCTGATCGCTCTCGACGGAAACGGGGGACATCCGTAAAGACGTTCCCCGACCAAGATCCGTTTCGGCGAATCGTATGAGCGTTCCATGACAGTTCAGGAGGCGGGCGCACCGCGTTCCGTCAGGCCCGCGACCAGCTCGTCCGCGGCCGCGTACGGGTCCAGCGATCCGCCGACGATGCGCTCCGCCAGGGCGGTCAGGCGGCGGTCGCCGTGGAGGTCGGCGATGCGTTCGCGCAGGGCGGTGACGGCGATGGTCTCGACCTCGCGGGCGGCCCGGGCGATGCGGCGGTCCGCCAGGACGCCCCGCTCCTCCATCCAGGCCCGGTGCTTCTCCAGGGCCTCGACGAGCTCGTCCGTGCCCTCGCCGCGCGCGGCCACCGTCTTGACGATCGGGGGCCGCCAGTCGCCCGGGCCCCTGGCCTCGCCCAGCCCGAGCATGTGGTTGAGCTCGCGGGCCGTGGCGTCGGCGCCGTCGCGGTCGGCCTTGTTGACGACGTAGACGTCGCCGATCTCGAGGATGCCCGCCTTCGCGGCCTGGATGCCGTCGCCCATCCCCGGGGCGAGGAGCACCACGCTCGTGTCGGCCTGGGAGGCGATCTCCACCTCGGACTGGCCGACGCCGACCGTCTCGACGAGGATCACGTCGCAGCCGGCCGCGTCCAGGACGCGGATGGCCTGCGGAGCGGCCCAGGCCAGGCCGCCCAGATGGCCGCGCGTGGCCATGGAACGGATGTACACCCCCGGGTCGGAGGCGTGGTCGGACATCCGTACGCGGTCGCCGAGCAGGGCGCCGCCCGAGAACGGCGAGGACGGGTCGACGGCCAGCACCCCGACCCGCTTGCCCGCCCGCCGGTAGGCGCTGACCAGCGCCGACGTCGACGTCGACTTGCCGACGCCGGGCGAGCCCGTGAGGCCCACGACGTACGCGCCGCCGGTCAGCGGCGCCAGGGCGGCCATGACGTCGCGCAGTTGCGGGGACGCCCCCTCCACCAGGGAGATCAGCCGGGCCACGGCGCGCGGCCGGCCTTCGCGGGCCTGCTCCACCAGTGCGGGGACGTCCACCATCAGTGCTCCGTTCTGGGAAACCTCGGGAAGCGTGAGGTCACTTGCCGGGGACGCGGATGATCAGGGCGTCGCCCTGGCCGCCGCCGCCGCACAGGGCCGCCGCGCCGACGCCGCCGCCGCGCCGCTTGAGCTCCAGCGCGAGGTGCAGGACGGTGCGGGCGCCGGACATGCCGATCGGGTGACCGAGCGCGATGGCACCGCCGTTGACGTTCACCTTTTCCGGGGACACGCCGAGGTCCTTGATTGACTGCACGAGGACGGCGGCGAACGCCTCGTTGATCTCGATGAGATCGAGGTCCTCGACGGTCAGGCCCTCGCGGCGCAGCGCGTGCTGGATGGCGTTGGAGGGCTGGGAGTGCAGGGAGTTGTCGGGACCTGCGACGTTGCCGTGGGCGCCGATCTCGGCGATCCACTCCAGGCCCAGCTCCTCGGCCTTGGCCTTGCTCATCACGACGACGGCGGCGGCGCCGTCGGAGATCTGCGAGGAGGTGCCGGCGGTGATCGTGCCGTCCTTGCTGAAGGACGGGCGCAGCCTGCCGAGGACCTCGGTGGTGGTGTCGCCGCGGACGCCCTCGTCGTGGGCGAAGACCACCGGGTCGCCCTTGCGCTGCGGGACCTCGACCGGGGTGATCTCGGCCTCGAAGATGCCGTTCTTCTGGGCGGCGGCGGCGCGCTGGTGGGAGCGGGCGCCGATCTCGTCCTGGGCGGCGCGGCCGATGCCGAGGCGGGTGTTGTGGTTCTCGGTGGAGGCGCCCATGGCGATGGACTCGAAGGAGTCGGTGAGGCCGTCGTGGTCCATCGAGTCGAGCATCTCGATCGCGCCGTACTTGTAGCCCTCGCGGGACTTGGGCAGCAGGTGCGGGGCGTTGGTCATGGACTCCTGGCCGCCGGCCACCACGATGTCGAACTCGCCCGCGCGGATGAGCTGGTCGGCGAGGGCGATGGCGTCGAGGCCGGAGAGGCAGACCTTGTTGATGGTCAGCGCGGGGACGTTCATGGGGATGCCGCCCTTGACCGCCGCCTGGCGGGCCGGGATCTGCCCGGCGCCGGCCTGCAGCACCTGACCCATGATCACGTACTGCACCTGGTCGCCGCCGATGCCGGCCCGGTCGAGGGCCGCCTTGATGGCGAAGCCGCCCAGCTCGGCCGCGGAGAAGCTGCGCAGGGAGCCGAGCAGCTTGCCCATGGGCGTACGGGCGCCCGCGACGATCACGGAGGTGGTGCTGGTCGAACCGTTCGTACCAGACATGAGGCGCGGCCCCTTCGAGTCGACTTCGAGCGGAGGTTAACGGTGGTTTCCGTCAATGTACTGAGCGGTACCCGCGGGGTCACCGGGCAGCGGGTGTGATCGCAAGCACGTTGCGTACACGTTGCGTGACCAAGCCGTACGGCGGTGCACTGGTTCCATGCTGACGCGTATCGACCACATCGGGATCGCCTGCTTCGACCTCGACCGGACTGTCGAGTTCTACCGTGCCACGTACGGCTTCGAGGTGTTCCACACCGAGGTCAACGAGGAGCAGGGCGTCCGCGAGGCCATGCTCAAAATCAACGAGACCTCCGACGGAGGGGCCTCCTACCTGCAGCTGCTGGAGCCGACCAGGGAGGACTCCGCGGTCGGCAAGTGGCTGGCGAAGAACGGCGAGGGAGTCCATCACATCGCCTTCGGCACGGCGGACGTGGACGGGGACGCCGAGGCCGTCCGCGGCAAGGGCGTGCGGGTGCTCTACGACGAGCCGCGGATCGGTTCCATGGGCTCGCGGATCACCTTCCTGCACCCCAAGGACTGCCACGGCGTGCTGACCGAACTGGTCACCTCGGCGCCCCCGGCGGACCGGGAGCACTGACCCTCACCTCCCCCGGCCGGTAGAGTGCGGGTTCGGCCGGGGTCCTGGGGGTGGGGGCCCGGACCGGGCTGTACCGATGATCTGACACCATTTCTTCGGAAGGGCGGGCTCCGGATTCCAACCGATACACGCGGGAACGGGCCGGCCGCCAAGGCGACCAGGGGACGGATGGGACCGCGCAGTGCGGGGCAACGACCGCTACGAGGCTGACGACCACCTCTCGCAATTCGAAGCCGAGATGGAGCGGCTGAAGAAGGAGCGGGAGAAGGCGGTCCAGCACGCCGACGACCTCGGCTACCAGGTCGAGGTGCTGCGCGCCAAGCTCCACGAGGCGCGCCGCAATCTCGCCCACCGCCCGGCGTACGACACCGCCGACATGGGTTACCAGGCGGAGCAGTTGCTCCGCAATGCCCAGATTCAGGCGGATCAGATGCGCACGGACGCCGAGCGCGAGCTGCGCGAGGCCCGGGCGCAGACGCAGCGTCTGCTGCAGGAGCAGGCCGAGCGCCAGGCGCGGATGGAGGCCGAGCTCCACGCGGAGGCCGTCGCGCGCCGCCAGCGCCTGGACGAGGAGCTCAACGAGCGCCGCCAGACCGTCGAGTCGCACGTCAACGAGAACGTGGCCTGGGCCGAGCAGCTGCGTGCGCGCACGGAGTCCCAGGCCCGGCGGCTGCTGGAGGAGTCCCGGGCGGAGGCCGAGCAGGCGCTGGCCACGGCCCGCGCCGAGGCCCAGCGCCTGGCCGAGCAGGCCCGCGCCCGCCTCAGCTCCGCGGCCGACGAGGCCCGCGCCGAGGCCGAGGCCCTGCTGCGCCGTGCCCGTACGGACGCCGAGCGGCTGCTGACCGCCGCGTCCGCGCAGGCGCAGGAGGCCACCGACCACGCCGAGCGGCTGCGCGCGTCCGCCGGTACGGAGAGCGACCAGGCCCGTACGGCCGCGGCCGAGCTCACCCGTACCGCCGAGGCCCGCCTGCAGGAGGCCGACTCGTCGCTGCGCGAGGCGCGCGCCGAGGCCGAGAAGCTGGTCGCCGAGGCGAAGGAGAGCGCCGAGCGCCGCCTGTCGGGCGCCGAGTCGGAGAACGAGCAGCGCACCCGCACCGCCCGGGCCGAGGTCGCCCGGCTGGTCAGCGAGGCCACCAAGGACGCCGAGGCGCTCAAGGCCGAGGCCGAGCAGCTGCGCGCGGACGCCGCCGCGGAGGCCGAGCGGCTCGTCGCCGAGGCCGGCTCCGTCCTGGAGGAGGCCCGCGAGTCGGCGGAGGCGCAGCAGGCGGAGGCGGCCGAGGAGGCCGCCAGGCTGCGCGCCGAGGCCGAGCGGACGGTCACGGAGGCCCGCGAGGACGCCGGGAAGCACCGGCGCGAGGCCGAGGAGGCCGCCGAGGCGCTCCTCGCCAAGACGAAGGCCGACGCGGAGCGCACGGTGGCGGAGGCGTCCGCCCGCTCCAAGCAGATGCGCACCGACGCGTCCGACGCCCTGGCGTCGGCCGAGCAGGATGCGGCGCGGGCGCGCGCCGAGGCCCGCGAGGACGCGAACCGGATGCGCTCCGAGGGCCACGCCGAGGCCGAGCGGATCATCCGCGAGGCCGAGGAGCTCACCTCCGGGGCGCAGAGCGAGGCCGACCGCATCGTCGACGAGGCCCGCGAGGCCGCCGGCCGGCACCGTACGGAAGCGGCCGCGCAGGCCGACGAGCTGATCTCCGAGGCCACGGCCGAGGCGGAGAAGCTGCGGGCCGAGGCCGCCGAGACGGTGGAGACCGCGCGCCGCGAGGCCGCCCGTACGAGCGAGGAGGCCCGCGAGGCCGCCGAAGCCGTCCGCACGGAGGCCGCCGGGAAGGCCGAGCGCACGCTCGCCGAGGCGGACGCCGAGTCCGAGCGGCTGCGCACCGACGCCGCCCGGGTCCTCGACGAGGCCCGGGAGGCGGCGAACGCCCGCCGCACCGAGGCCGCCGAGCAGGCGGACAGCCTCGTCGCCGAGGCGACGGCGGAGGCCGAGCGGATGGCCTTGGAGGCCTCCGAGGCGCTGGCCGCCGCGCAGGAGAACGCCAACAGCACGCGCGCGGACTCCGCACGCATCAAGGCCGACGCCGTCCAGGAGGCGGAGCGGCTGCGCGCGGAGGCCCGTGCCGAGGGCGAGCAGACCGTCGACGACGCCCGTGAGGCCGCCGCCAAGCGGCTGGCCGACGCGGGCGAGCAGGCGGACGCCCTGATCGCCAAGGCGCAGGAGGAGGCGCTGCGCACGGCCGCGACCGCCGAGGAGCAGGCCGACACGATGGTGGGCGTCGCCCGCCGCGAGGCCGAGCGGATCGTCACGGAGGCCACCGGCGAGGGCAACGCCCTGGTCGAGCAGGCCCGTACGGACGCGGACACGCTGCTCGCCGAGGCGCGCGGGGACGCCACCGCGATAAGGGAGCGCGCCGACGAGCTGCGCTCGCGCGTCGAGGGCGAGGTCGAGGAGCTGCACGGCCGGGCGCGGCGCGAGGCCGCCGAGGCGATGCAGTCGGCGGGCGAGCGCTGCGACAAGCTCGTCGCGGCCGCGACCGAGCAGCTCGAGGAGGCCGAGGAGAAGGCGAAGAAGCTGCTGTCCGACGCGAGCAGCGAGGCCAGCAAGGTGCGGATCGCCGCGGTGAAGAAGGTCGAGGGGCTGCTCAAGGAGGCCGAGCAGAAGAAGGCCGCCGCCGTACGGGAGTCGGAGCGCCTGCGCACCGAGGGTGCGGAGGAGGCCAAGCGCCTTGTCGAGGAGGGAAAGCGGGAGTTGGAGGTCCTGGTGCGCCGTCGCGAGGACATTCAGGCCGAGATTTCCCGTGTCCAGGACGTGTTGGAGGCGTTGGAATCTTTTGAGGCCCCGGGGGCCGGAAGCGCCAAGGATGGCGGGGTGAAGGCAGCGGCGGGTGCCGGTGCTACTCGTTCGGGTGGCAAGCAGTCACAGAAGTAGCCACTCAAACGGGGGGACATTCTCCAGATCTGCCAACCATTCACCTGATGACACGCCGCTCGCACCCCTAGGATTCCCTCTATCACCTCACCGGTCTCTTATGACAGGAACCCCATGAGTGACACTTCCTCCCCCTTCGGCTTCGAGCTTGTGCGGCGTGGATACGACCGCGGCCAGGTGGACGACCGCATTACCAAGCTCGTCGCCGACCGAGACAGCGCACTGGCACGCATCACCTCTCTGGAAAAGCGCATCGAGGAGCTGCACCTCGAGACGCAGAATGCTCAGGCCCAGGTCAATGACGCCGAGCCGTCCTATGCGGGGCTGGGGGCGAGGGTCGAGAAGATCCTTCGGCTGGCCGAGGAAGAGGCCAAGGATCTGCGTGAGGAGGCGCGGCGCGCCGCCGAGCAGCACCGCGAGCTTGCCGAGTCCGCCGCCCAGCAGGTGCGCAACGACGCCGAGTCGTTCGCCGCCGACCGCAAGGCGAAGGCGGAGGACGAGGGCGCGCGCATCGTCGAGAAGGCCAAGGGCGACTCCGCCCAGCTGCGGGCCGAGGCGCAGAAGGACGCCCAGTCCAAGCGCGAGGAGGCGGACGCCCTCTTCGAGGAGACCCGCGCCAAGGCGGCCCAGGCCGCCGCCGACTTCGAGACCAACCTGGCCAAGCGGCGCGAGCAGTCCGAGCGCGACCTGGCCTCCCGTCAGGCCAAGGCGGAGAAGCGGCTGGCGGAGATCGAGCACCGCGCGGAGCAGCTGCGCCTGGAGGCGGAGAAGCTGCGCACGGACGCCGAGCGCCGCGCCCGCCAGACGGTGGAGACCGCCCAGCGCCAGGCCGAGGACATCGTGGCCGACGCCAACGCCAAGGCGGACCGCATCCGCAGCGAGTCCGAGCGCGAGCTCGCCGCGCTCACCAACCGCCGCGACAGCATCAACGCCCAGCTGACCAACGTCCGCGAGATGCTGGCCACGCTGACCGGCGCCGCCGTCGCCGCGGCCGGCGTCCCCGGCGACGACGAGCCGATCTCCCGCGGCGTCCCCGCCCAGCAGAGCCGCTGAGCCCAGGGCCGCTGACCTTCCGGGACTCCCGTCCTGCCCTGTGCGCCGCCTGTGCGGGCGCACGGGGCAGCGGTCGCCCTCCCGGGCGCCCCGGGCCGCTCCCCCGGACGGCCCGCTACCGCTGGCGGGGCATGCCGGCCCCCCTTACCGTGACTGAATGATCGAGCTGCAGGGCCTGACCAAGCGCTACGGCGACAAGCTCGCCGTCGACGGCCTCACCTGCACCGTCCGCCCCGGGATCGTCACCGGCTTCCTGGGCCCCAACGGCGCGGGCAAGTCCACGACGATGCGGATGATGCTCGACCTGGACAGCCCCACCGCCGGCACGGTCCTCATCGACGGGCAGCACTACCGGCAGCTGAAGGACCCGCTGCGGACCGTCGGCGCCCTGCTGGACGCCAAGGCCATGCACGGTGGCCGCAGCGCCTACAACCACCTGCTGTGCCTGGCGCAGAGCAACGGCATCGCGCGCTCCCGCGTCCGTGAGGTTCTGGACACGGTCGGCCTGGCCTCGGTGGCCGGAAAGCGCTCCAAGGGCTTCTCGCTCGGCATGGGGCAGCGCCTGGGCATCGCCGCCGCGCTGCTCGGCGACCCGCAGATCCTGATGTTCGACGAGCCCGTCAACGGCCTCGACCCCGAGGGCATCCACTGGATCCGCAATCTGATGAAGAACCTCGCCTCCCAGGGGCGTACGGTCTTCGTCTCCTCGCACCTGATGAGCGAGATGGCGCTGACCGCCGAGCACCTGATCGTCATCGGCCAGGGCCGGCTGCTCGCCGACACCTCGATGGCGGACTTCATCGCCCGTAACTCGCGCTCGTACGTACGGCTGCGCTCCCCCGAGACCGAGCGGCTGCTGGACGTGCTGGCCGGTGCCGGGATCACGGCCGTGACCACGCAGGACGGCCACCTGGAGGTCGACGGCACGGAGGCGGCCCGGCTGGGCGAGCTCGCCGCGCGGCACCAGCTCGTCCTGCACGAGCTGAGCCCCCAGCAGGCGTCCCTGGAAGAGGCCTTCATGCAGCTGACCGCCGAGTCGGTGGAGTACCACGCGCACAGCGCGCCGGCCGCGGATGCGGGCGCAGGCGCTCCGCCGGGCGGGGGCGCGGTGCCGCCCGGCGGCGGGTGGGGAGCCGACTGGCGGAAGAAGGGATCCTGACGATGGCGGTGGTGGGGCAGGTCCTGCAATCGGAATGGACGAAGATCAAATCCGTCCGCTCCACGGTGTGGACGCTCGGTCTCGCGCTGGTGGTCACCGTTGCGCTCGGCGCGCTGATCAGTGCCTTCTCCAGCAGTAACTTCGAGCGTATGCCGGTGCAGGAGCGGGTGAATTTCGACCCGACCTTTACGAGTTTCGCGGGAATGGGACTCGGCCAGCTCGCCATGATCGTTTTCGGGGTGCTGGTGGTGTCCAATGAATACAGCACCGGAATGATCCGCACTTCACTGGCGGCGGTTCCGCAGCGGGGCACGTTCCTCTTCAGCAAGATCGCCGTGGCCACGCTGATCGCGTTCGTCATCGCGATGCTGACCAGCTTTGTCTCCTTCTTCGTCGGCCAGTCGATGCTCGGCAGTCACCGGACCTCGATCGGCGATGCGGGAGTCCTGCGGGCGGTGATCGGCGGCGGCCTCTATATGACGCTGATCGCGGTGTTCTCGATGGGGATCGCGGCGATGCTGCGCAGCCCGATGCTCTCGCTCGGCATTCTGATGCCGTTCTTCTTCATCATCTCCAGCATTCTGGGCGCGGTGGAGGCGACGAAGAAGGTCGGGCAGTACCTCCCCGACCAGGCGGGCCACAAGGTCATGCAGGTGGTGTCGGTCGACGACGCCCCGTACGGGCCGTGGGGCGGCTTCACGATCATGGTGCTGTGGGTGGCGGCGGCGCTGGCCGGCGGGTACGTCGTGCTGAAGCGGCGCGACGCGTAGCGCCTTTGCCGGCGGATCACACCGGGCCCTCGCCGCGGGGGTGGATCGCCGTGGCGGCGGGCAGTTCTCTCCAGGGCGCGCGACGTAGTCCGTTCCATTCCGTGGACGGGGAATCCGTGAACGAGGAGCTGCCTTGGCCGATCGGAGTCTGCGGGCCCTCGGGCTCGACGGTGCCCCCGCCGAGCTGCCGCTGACGTATCCCGGGCGCCCGGTCGGGGAGCCGGCCCTGCTGACGGGCGGCGAGCTGCTGCCGCTGCGGCCGGATCCGGGGCCGCCGGGCGAGTGGCGGGTGGTGACGGGGATGGGAGGCGCGGAGCCGGGCCTCGACGCCTTCCTCGACCGGATGAGCGCGGCGCGCGTCCGGTCGCGGCACCCCGTGCTCGCCGTGGGGTCCAACGCCTCCCCCGCCCAGCTGCACCACAAGCTCACGCGGCGCGGCGCGGGGGCCACGGTGCCGATGGCACCCGTGGAGGTGCACGGCATCGGCGTCGGATGCTCCGCGCACATCGGGCGCCACGGCTACGTGGCCGCGGCGCCCTACGCGGACCCGGCGGCCCGGCGCACGCTCGTGGCCGGCTGGCTGGACGACGCGCAGCTGGCCGTCGTCGACGAGACCGAATTCAACTACCGGCGGGTGTGGGTGCCGGGCGGGGACTTCCCGATGGCGCTGCCCTCGGGACACCGGCTCGGCGGCGCGCATCTCTACGTGAGCCTGCACGGCGTCCTGGCCGACCCGGGCGGCGGCGGGCCCCGCGCGGGCGGCGGCGACCAGGGCGGCCTGCTGAGCGCGCTGCTGGCCGCCTCACAGGCCCTGCGCGAGCTGCTCGGGCCGGGCCCGGAGGACTGGGTCACCCGGGCGCGGGCGGACGAGGCGGTACGGGCCGAGGGGCGGGCGGTCTTCCGGAGGGAGGGCTGGGTGCTCCCCGAAGGCCTGTCCCTGGGCGAGGGCCGGGTCGGGGACCAGGCCGGCGGCCGTCCCGGCGATCAGCCCGGCGACCGCCCTCACCAGGCGCTCCCCACCCCGCGCAGCTAATCGCGGGTAACGGGAACCGTCAGCTCCTCGTTATGCTCCTAACCCTTACGGGGCCTTACGCCCAAAAGAGCTCGCGAGGGGCGGAGAATGATCGAGGCAGTCGGTCTGACAAAGCGCTACGGCGCCAAGACGGCCGTACACAATCTGTCGTTCCAGGTGCGGCCCGGGGCCGTCACCGGCTTCCTGGGTCCGAACGGATCAGGCAAGTCCACGACCATGCGCATGATCCTGGGACTGGACCAGCCCACGTCCGGACGCGTCACCATCGGCGGCCACCCCTTCCGCAGCCTCCCCAACGCACCGCGCCAGGTCGGCGCGCTGCTCGACGCGAAGGCCGTGCACGGCGGGCGCAGCGCCTACCACCACCTGCTCTCCCTCGCGCAGCTCGGCGGCATCCCGGCCCGCCGGGTGGACGAGGTCCTCGGCGTCGTCGGCCTCCAGGACGTCGCCAAGCGGCGCTCCAAGGGCTTCTCGCTCGGCATGGGGCAGCGCCTCGGCATCGCCGCCGCGCTGCTCGGCGACCCGCAGGTGCTGCTCTTCGACGAGCCGGTCAACGGCCTCGACCCCGAGGGCATCCTCTGGGTCCGCAACCTGATGAAGCAGCTCGCGGCCGAGGGCCGGACGGTCTTCGTCTCCTCGCACCTGATGAGCGAGATGGCGCTGACCGCCGACCACCTGATCGTCATCGGGCGCGGCCAGCTCATGGCCGACATGAGCGTCAAGGACTTCATATCCGCGAACTCCGCGGACTTCGCGCGCGTCCGCACGCCGGAGACGGAGCCGGCGAGCCGCGAGAAGCTCACGGCCGCCCTCGTCGAGGCCGGCGGCCAGGTGCTGTCCGAGCCGGACGGCGGCCTGCGCGTCACCGGTCTGCCGCTGCCGCGGATCAGCGACATCGCCCACGGGACGGACGTCCGCCTCTGGGAGCTCTCGCCGCACCAGGCCTCGCTGGAGGAGGCGTACATGCGGATGACGCAGGGCGCGGTCGACTACCGTTCGACGGCCGACCAGCTCGCCGCCCTCGCCCCGCCGCCCCCGGGCCCCGGCTACGGCCACCCCGGCGCCCCCGCCCCGCAGGGCTGGGCCCCGCCGGAGGGCAACCCCTACCCCGTGCTCCCGGGCGAGCAGCCCAACCCGTACGCGCAGGTCCCGGCCGGCGCCCCGGGGGTTCCGCAGGCCCCCGCGGGCCCGCCGCCCGCCGCGCCCGCCGCCGCTCCCGCCCCTGCCCCCGCCGACCTCACCAAGCGCGACAGCGAGGACGCCCGATGACCACCCCCCAGCCCCAGGCGGCCCACCCGGCGACTCCGCAGGCCGCCCCGCAGGCCCCGCCGCACGCCGCGCCCGGCTACTGGCCCGGCACCGCGCCCGCGGGCGGCGTCTCCGGCTACGTCTCGCCGATCCCGGTCCGCAAGGCGACCCTCATGGACGCCGTCGCGGCCGAGTGGACCAAGATCCGCTCCGTGCGCTCCACGATCTGGACGCTGAGCATCATGGTGGGGATCATCGTCGGCATCGGGCTGCTGATCGCAACCGCCGTCAACGCCGCCGGCAGCTCCATGAACGGCACGAACGCGCTCGCCGCCGGGTTCTTCAGCGTGATGCTCGGCATGATCTGCGTGCTCACGCTCGGTGTGCTGACGATCTCCTCCGAGTACGGCACGGGCATGATCCGTACGACGCTGACGGCCTGCCCCGACCGCGCCCGGGTGCTCACGGCGAAGGCGATCGTCTTCTTCACCCTGACCTTCGTGATCACCCTGGTCGCCACGGCGCTGGTCGGGATCATCGACGTCGCCCTGCTGGAGGACCAGGCCGAATTCGCCTCCACCGGCAGTGAATGGCTCCGGGCGACGATCGGCACCAGCCTCTTCATCGGCCTGCTCGGGCTGGTCTCGCTCGCCATGGGCACGCTGCTGCGGCACTCCGCGGGAGCGATCACGGTGATGCTGGGCGTGGTGCTGCTGCCGCTGGTCGTGGCGATGTTCATGTTCACGGAGAGCCTGTCGGACCTGCGCAAGGCGCTGTTCGAGTACTCGATCCCCATGCAGCTGTCGGTCTTCTACGGCGCCTCCGGCGAGGACTCGGCCACCAGCCTCAGCGGCTGGGACCCCATGTGGATCATGGCGATCGCCGCGGCCGTCGCGCTCGGCGGCGCCTACGCCTCGCTGCTGAAGCGCGACGCGTGACCGCACACCGCTGACGAACCCTCAGTAACGAGGGGCATTCCGGGACCGCTGGAGCCGCACGCTCCGGCGGTCCCTCGCGTTCCAGCAGGACTTGTGCCAGTGCCGCCGGTCGTCGACGCCGGCCCCGTACTGCGGCCAGGCCACCAGGTGCGGCACTCCCGGCGGGATCTCCTGGTCGCACCCCGGGCAGCGGTAGTGCTTCGTGGCCGCGCCGCCGCCGATCGTGCGCACCGCCCACTCCTCGCCCTGCCAGTCCTCGGTGCGCTCCAGGCCGTAGCGGTCGCCGCCCTCGCCGCGGGGGGCGTCTGGCTGCTTGTCTGCGCCGCCTCGCGGGCGGTTTCGGCGCGGAGACACGGGGCACCTCGGTTGGTCTGGGGGGCTACGGGCCGTGACCAGATTACGCGCCAGAGTCACCGTGGTGGGCAGGCGTCCCCCCGGCACCGCGGCGACACTCCCCCGATCATCATGAAAACTTAACGCCGAGCCGTGCCCATGGCACGTGTCAGCCGTTATTTCCGGTGGGGGGATGCCGCGTCGGTCGCTAGGAGGAGCAAGAGCGATGCGCGTTGGAGCATTCGTCCTGGCCGCCCAATTCCCCGGGCAGGGGCATGCGGAGGCCCTGCACCGGGCCGTGCGGACGGCAGTGGTCGCCGAGGAGGCGGGGCTGGACGCGGTCTGGTTCGCCGAGCACCACTTCATGCCGTACGGGGTCTGCCCCTCGGCGGTGACGCTCGCGGCACTGGCCCTGGGACGCACCCGCCGGATCCGCGTGGGCACGGCCGTCAGCGTGCTGCCCACCACCCACCCCGTGGCCCTCGGCGAGCAGGCCGCCCTGCTGCACCTGGCCTCCGAGGGCCGGTTCACCCTCGGGGTGGGCCGCGGCGGCCCCTGGGTGGACCTGGAGGTCTTCAACTCCGGTCTGGCGGCGTACGAGGAGGGGTACCCCGAGTCCCTGGCGCTGCTGATGCGGTGGCTGCGCGAGCCCCGGGTGGGCGCCGCGGGCCCCCGCTTCCGCTTCCGCGAAGTGCCGGTCGTGCCGCGCCCCGACGACCTGGAGGATCGTTCCGGCCCGCCCGTCCTCATGGCGTGCACCTCGCCGTCGAGCGTCCGGCTCGCGGCCGGGCACGGCCTGCCCATGCTGCTGGGGATGCACAGCGGGGACGAGGAGAAGGCGGAGATGGTGGCCCTGTGGCGCAAGTGCTCGCTGGAGGCGGGGCGTTCGCCCGGGGAGGTCGCCGCGGCCGCCCACGTCTCCGCCGGGGTCGTGCAGGTCGGGGACCGTCGGCAGGAGGCCGCGGAGACCCTGACGAAGGCCATGCCGGGCTGGCTGCACCAGGGCCTCTCCGCGTACGTGACGGTCGACGGCCGGGCGCGCACGATGCGTGATCCGCTGGAGTACACCAAGCTGCTGTGCGAGATCCATCCCGTCGGCCCGCCGCAGCTGTGCGCCGACCGCCTCGCGGCCACCGCGGAGCGCACGGGCATCACGCGCTTCGCCCTGCTGGCCGAGGGCTCCGGCGACCTCGCCGCCACCGAGGACAACCTCCGCCGGCTCGGCACCGAGGTGCTGCCGCTCCTCTCCTGACCTTCCTCGCCGCCCCTGTGGCCCCTCCGCCCCCGTGGTCCGGCTCCACTCGCCCGCCATCGGCCGTTCCCGGGGCCGCTGCCGCTCCCGCACTGATCGACACCTCCCGCGTGCGGAGCGGCAGCGTCAGCGCGTCAGCAGTCCCGCAGCTCCGGCGACTGGTTCAGCAGCTGGCCCCGGATCGACGTGAAACGGGCCAGGCGCTGGTCCGCCTGCGGGGCAAGCGGGAACACCGCCACCCGATGGCAGTTCTGGAACGCCAGGCGCACTCCGAAGTGCCGCTCCAGGGCACCTCGGATGGCATCACTCGCCAGGGCGCGCAGCAGCTGGCCACGGGCCTGCTCGTCCGGCGGAGGCGTCTGGTTGTCGGCGAACTCGCCACCGTCGATCCTGAGCCGGGCCACCAGGGAGCTGATCATCTCCCACGCGTACGGCAGGGAGGTCCGGACGCAGTCGACGAATTCCGCTTCATCGACCTCGCCTCGCTCGGCCTGTTCGAGGAGGGCCGGTGAGACGTCGAGCGACATGGGTTCTCCTCTCGCGACCCCGCGAGCGGGGTCTCAGGGGTGGGCGAGCGGACGACGACGCCCCGTGCCCGTACGACGACCGCCCGCTTCAACGGTAATTCGGCCACTGCGGGCGCACCAGGAGAACGCACCGACAACCAGCCACAGCCAAAGGGCCCATCGGGGGCGAATCGCGTCGGGGGGCAGGAGTCGAGTAGCGTTGCGCACCATGCGTCTCGTCATCGCCCGTTGCTCCGTGGACTACGCGGGCCGGCTCACCGCCCACCTCCCCTCCGCCCCGCGGCTGATCCTCGTCAAGGCGGACGGCAGCGTCTCGATCCATGCGGACGACCGCGCCTACAAACCGCTCAACTGGATGTCCCCGCCGTGCACCCTCAAGGAGGGCGACGGGGACGTGTGGACCGTGGTCAACAAGGCGGGCGAGAAGCTGATCATCACGATGGAGGAAGTGCTGCACGACTCCTCCCACGAGCTCGGCGTGGACCCCGGCCTCATCAAGGACGGCGTGGAAGCACACCTTCAGGAGCTCCTCGCGGACCGCATCGAGACGCTCGGCGAGGGCTACTCCCTGATCCGCCGCGAGTACCCCACCGCGATCGGCCCGGTGGACATCCTGTGCCGCGACGCCGACGGCGCGACGGTGGCCGTGGAGATCAAGCGGCGTGGCGAGATCGATGGTGTGGAGCAGCTCACACGCTACCTGGAGCTCCTCAACCGCGACCCGCACCTGGCGCCCGTGCGCGGCGTCTTCGCGGCCCAGGAGATCAAGCCGCAGGCTCGCGTGCTCGCCACGGACCGCGGCATCGGCTGCGTCGTCCTGGACTACGACGCGCTGCGCGGCATCGAGGACGACAAGCTGCGGCTGTTCTGACGCGCACCGCGCGCGGGAGCATCACCACGCCGGACGGGCCGACCAGGCCCGTCCGGCGTTCGCGTTCACGCCCCGGCGGACGAGGGGCTGCCGCTGCCGTCGGCCGGCTTGCTGCCCGACGAGCCGCTCGCGGCCGACTGGCTGCTGCCGCCGACGGGGCCGCTCGCCGAGCTCGACCCGCTGCCGGCCGGCGAGGACGGCTGGGAGGGCGAGGAGGGCTGGGAGGACGAGGGCTTCGACGACGGCTCGGTGCCGCCGCTGCTGCTCCTGCTCGGCTCGGGCGACTGCGAGGGCTTGGTGCCGCCCTGCGAGCGCGACGGGCTCGGCGACGTCCCGCCCGAGGAGGGCCGGCCCGACGGCTCGCCGCTGCCGCTGGGGGCGCCGCTCGGCGACGTGCTGCCGGAGGCGCCCGGCGAGGCCGAGCCGGAGCCGCCCGCGCCGGGCGAGTGGTTCGGCTTCCCCGGCTTGCCCGGCACCTGGGCGTGCCCGGCCTCACCGGGGCCCGGCTGGTCGGCGGTGAGGCTGTTGTCACCGTCCTGCTGGGACGCGGACTGGCCCGGCTTCACCCGTTCGGGCGACTTTCCGTCCTGGCCGCCGGAGGTCACCCCCAGGGTGACGACCGTGCCGAGGACGGCGGCGAGCAGGGCGCCCGCACCGGCCGCGACGAGGTTGCGCCGGGCGCCGCCCATCATCATCTTCCGGGCCCACGGCTGCCGCGCGGCGCCCCGCTGCCGCTGGGCGCGCTCGGCCGCGAGGCGGGCGATGACCGTCGTGGCGACCTGGTCCGGGTCGGCGCCGGGGGCCGCCGGGGAGGCGGCGGAGGGCACGGAGGGCGGCACGGCGGACTGCTCGCTGCGGGCGGCCGGGATCTCCTCGCCCGCGGGCGTACGGCCCGCGGGGCCGCCTGCGGGCCGGGACGCGGACGGCTGCGGCACGGGCGGCACCGGGGCGGCACCGGCGGCGCCGGGCCCGGCTGCGGGCGGACCGCCCGCAGGGCCGCTCGCGGCGAACCCGGAGCGGTCGGCGACCAGCGCGAGCGCCCGGCGGCCCGCTATGGCGCCGCGCTTGTCCGCCATCACACCGCGCATGCCGACGGACGCCTCGAGCTCGGCGCGGGCCCGCTGCAGATTGCCGGTGCACAGCGCCAGCACACCCAACTCGTGGTGGAAGTAGGCCTCTTCGCCGACCTCTCCGGCGCGCCGGGCGGCCTCCTGCCCGTAGCGCAGGACGCGCTCCCAGGCGCTCCAGTGCAGGGCGGCGGCGAAGGCGGGCGCCGCGGTTCGGGCGAGCTGGACGGCCGCGGCGCGGTGCCCGGGGTCGCCGTCGGCCGCGAGGGCCGCGAGCGCGGCGAGGATCGCGTCGGCCTCGGCGGCGGCCCGCTCGGGCGCGACGGAGGGGTGGCCGGCCCACCAGGCGTAGTGCTGGGCGGCGGAGTGGGCGCGCTCGGCAGCGCCCGCGCCGTAGCCCTCGGCGGTGAGCTGGCCGGCGACGCCCGCGGCGAGCCGGTAGTGCCCGGCGACGGCGGTGATCAGGCCGACGGCGAGCAGCTCGCCGACGGCCGCGTCGGCGTGGGTGTCGCCGACGAGCGCGGGCAGATGGGCCTGGTGCGGGACCTCGCCGCCGAGGGCGACGGCGAAGCGCAGGGTCTCGCGGGAGGCGTCGTCGAGGCGGGAGGCGAGCGGCACGGCCGGGCGGGACGCCTCGGCGAGCGGGGGCAGCGGCACGCCGTGTGCGGCACCGCCCTCGGCCTCGGCCTCGGCTGCGGCCACGTAGGGCCTCTCGGCGAAGACGCCGAACTCGTCGGCGGCGGCGGGGTCGGCGCCGGCGGCGTCCCTCCCGCCGGCACCGGGAAGCGCCCCCAGCCGCAGCAGTGCGCCGGCCTGGACGAAGCGCAGCGGCAGGCCCTCGGACTCGAACCACAGGTCCGCCGCCCAGTCGGCCTCCTCGTCCGTCAGCGGCCGGTCGACGCAGAGCTCCAGGAGCTCCAGGCAGGCGGTGCGGTCGAGGCCGCCGAGGAAGACCTCTTCGACGTGCGAGTCGGGAGAGGGCGCGGCGACCTCGGGGGTGGCCGCGAAGAGGAAGGCGCACTCGGGGGTGGCGTCGAGGAGCTCGTCCAGCGCGGCGCCGCCGAATTCGAGGTCGTCCAGGACGACGACGGCGCCGATCTCGCGGACGAGGGAGAGCAGCCCGGCCCGGTCGGGGCGGTGCAGCGGCGCGTGGTGGACGGCGGCGAAGAGGTCGTACAGGACGTCGGTGACGGTGCGGTGGTGGCCGGTGAGGCGGACGACGCCGTCGGGGGCGAGGCGGACGCAGTCGTCGGCGACGGCGTCCAGCAGGGCGCTGCGGCCGGAGCCCGAGGGGCCGGTCAGCCGGACGGAGCGGCCGCGCGAGAGCAGCCGGGAGAGGCGCTCGCGCTCCTCCTGGCGGTGCAGCAGGGGCAGCTCGGGGCCGGCCTGGCGGGCGGGCGGCGGGGGCGCGGCGGCGCGGAGCAGCTCGGCGCGCTCCTCGGGGGTGTGTCTGCCGGGGTGCGGGGGCACCTCGGCGGGCAGGCAGGGCTCGATCTCGCTGCCGTCGACGGGGTTGACGGTGAGGGCGTAGTCGCCGGCGACCAGCCGGACGACGCGGGCGAGCCCGGGGGCCTGCTCCCCGGCCTCGGCGCCCGGGAGGTCGCGCGGGCCGCCGCCCTCCGCGGACTCGTGTGCGCCCTCGCCGAATTCCTCGGGTCGGTTCGTCGGGTCCATGGTGAAAGCCCCCCAAATGCGTGGCGTGCCGTCCTGCCCTTCCGGCCTGCCGCACTCCTCAACCCTCGGCCGGGCATACCGGCCGGCGCTTCATCGGTGCCCGCCGTGGGCTCTGTTATGCGGCCTTTCGCGGCGGGAAAACCGAACCTCAGACCTGGGCACAGTATCCATGAAGCGACGGGGGCCCCGCTGCCCGGGGCATGTCACAGTCTCATGAGAATCGGAAAGAAGGGGACGCATCCGGACGCGGGTGCCTCTATGGCAACTGCGTTCACACGCGGGGCAGGGGCTCGCCCGCCTCGACGCCGATTCCGCCCTCGATGGCGAGGATGCGGTGCAGCCGGGTGGCGACGAGCAGCCGCTGCATCCGGTCGGGCACGCCGCGCAGGACGAGGCGGCGGCCGGAGCGGCCGGCGCGGCGGTGGGCGCCCATGATGACGCCGAGGCCGGTGGCGTCCCAGGAGTCCAGCTCGGTGAGGTCGAGGACGAGGTCGCCGCGGCCGGAGTCGAGGGCGGAGTGCAGGACCGTACGGGCGTCCGCCGCGCTGCGGACGTCGAGGCGGCCCCCGACGACCAGTTCGGCGTGGTCGCCCCTGATGTGCATATGCGCTCCCGGAGTGATGCCCGATGGTGCGTGATGACGGTGTGGCTCTGCAGCCCCGTGCGGTTCTCAAGGCTCTGTGGTTACAAAGAACTGACTGCCTCTCACACGACAAGGTTGCCGCTTGTTGGCGAACCGATACCTAATTCACCCGGGCGGGTGAATTAGGTATCGGTTACCCGGTCGGAGCCGATTCAGTGCTGATAAAAGCCCTGTCCGCTCTTACGGCCCAGGTCGCCCGCGTCGACCATGCGGCGCATGATCTCCGGCGGCGCGAACTTCTCGTCCTGGCACTCGGTGTAGATGTTCCCCGTGGCGTGCATCAGGATGTCGATGCCGGTCAGGTCGGCCGTGGCCAGCGGGCCCATCGCGTGGCCGAAGCCCAGCTTGCAGGCGATGTCGATGTCCTCGGCGGTGGCCACGCCCGACTCGTACAGCTTGGCGGCCTCGACGACGAGGGCCGAGATCAGCCGCGTGGTGACGAAACCGGCGACGTCGCGGTTGACGACGATGCAGGTCTTGCCGACGCCCTCGGCGAACTCACGGGCCTTGGCCAGCGTCTCGTCGCTGGTCTTGTAGCCGCGGACCAGCTCGCACAGCTGCATCATCGGCACCGGCGAGAAGAAGTGGGCGCCGACGACGCGCTCGGGGCGCTGCGTGGCCGCCGCGATCTTGGTGATCGGGATGGCGGAGGTGTTGGAGGCGAGGACCGTCTCGTCCTTCACCAGGCCGTCCAGGGTGCGGAAGATGTCCCGCTTGGTGTCGATGTCCTCGAAGACGGCCTCGACGACGATGTCCGCATCGGCGGCCGCGTCCAGGTCCGTCGTGGTGGTGATGCGGGCGAGGGCCTCCTCGGCCGCGGACGCCTCCAGCTTGCCCTTGGAGACGAACTTGTCGTACGAGGCCTTGATGCCGTCCGTGCCGCGCTGCAGCGCCGCGTCGGTGACGTCCCGCAGCACGACGTCCCACCCGGCCTGGGCGGAGACCTGCGCGATCCCGGACCCCATCAGTCCGGCCCCGATGACGGCGAGCTTCTTGGCCACGGCTGTCCCCTTACTCCCTGTGCACATAGCTGTTCTCAACGCACTCTCTCGGCCGGACCTTAGCGCCCGTCGCGGCGCGGTTGGGCGGTAAGAGATGCGCGTCACGTCCCACATGACGGACATCACATCGAGACGCCCACTGGCCGGTCCCCACACTGCAGTTGGGCCCCTTCAGCCTCAGGAGTCACAGGGGTGGCGCGGTGCGCGTCGGCCTCGGCAGGCCCCCGCCACGTGGCTAGGCTCGTCCCCATGGTCAACCTGACGCGCATTTACACCCGCACCGGTGATACGGGCACCACCGCCCTCGGCGACATGAGCCGCACCGTGAAGACCGACACCCGCATCGCCGCCTACGCCGACGCCAACGAGGCCAACGCCGCGATCGGGGTGGCGATCGCGCTCGGGCAGCTGCCCGAGGAGATCGTGAAGGTGCTCGTCCGCATCCAGAACGACCTCTTCGACGTGGGCGCCGACCTGGCCACGCCCGTCGCCGAGAACCCCAAGTACCCGCCGCTGCGCGTGGAGCAGTCCTACATCGACAAGCTGGAGGCGGACTGCGACCGCTTCCTGGAGGACCTGGAGAAGCTCCGCAGCTTCATCCTGCCGGGCGGCACGCCGGGGGCGGCGCTGCTGCACCAGGCCTGCACGGTCGTGCGCCGCGCGGAGCGCTCCACCTGGGCGGCGATGGAACTCCACGCGGACATCATGAACCCGCTGACGGCCACATACCTGAACCGCCTCTCGGACCTGCTGTTCATTCTCGCGAGGACGGCCAACAAGGAGGTCGGGGACATCCTGTGGGTCCCGGGCGAGAACCGCTGACGCACGGCGCGCCCGGGGACCGGTCGGGCGTCAGCGCTTCAGTTCCTCCGGGGCCGGGGCCTGCTCCGTCTTCTCCGGACCCGGGGCCTGCTTCGGCCAGATCGTGTAGCTCGTCGCGATGGCCAGGTTGATTCCGGCCACGATGAGCATCTTCGTCTGCCATGCCCGCAGCGAGCTGATGTCGCCCGCGTCCCCGACGTACCAGACCGCCGCCTGCAGCAGGCCGAGGGCGACCGCGCAGGACAGGATCCAGCGGGCGGCGGTCTTCCACTCGTGGACGGTGCGGGCCATGCCGTACTTCGGCGGCTTCACCGGCGGCGGGCCGCCCGCGAAGCGGTGGGCGAAGCGGGCGTCGACCCACTTGATCGTGGCGTGGCCGAGGCCGACGGAGTAGCCGATGTAGACGGCGGCCAGGCCGTGCTTCCAGTCGGCCTCCGCACCGTTCTTCAGGTCGACCGCGGTGGCGATGAGCAGGACCAGCTCCAGCAGGGGCTCCAGCAGCAGCACGGCGACCCCCGCCCGCGGCATCTTCGCCAGGTACCGCAGGCTCAGGCCGCCGGCCAGCAGCACCCAGAAGCCGACCTCGCAGACGACGATCAGCGTGACGATCACGGTTCTCTCCCTTCCCTCCCTTCCAGGCTCCCTGCCGTGACCAGCGGTTTCGTCGTCGCTTACGACGATTCCGGACTGCATCCTTCGATGTAGTGCGCGCCCTGCCGGACCCTCCCGCGGCGCGTCCCCGCGGCCTCCGCCGCATGCTGTGATGTACGCATGCCCGTCCGCCGCCTGCGCCTGCCCCGCCGCCCCGACCGCGACGCCGTCCTGATCGCGGCCACAGGCCTGCTGGGCGGCCTGGCGCTGTGGTTCCTGGGGCTGCACAACAACCCGCCGCTGGCCGATGTGCCCGGGTGGCTGTCCCTGGTGGCGCTGGGCGTCATGTGCGGCGCCGAGCTGCTGCGGCGCAGCGCCCCGCTGACGGCGCTCGCCGTCGGCACGCTCACGCTCGTCCTCGACATCTGCACGGGCTCGCTCGTCGCGACGATCGCCATGTACACGGACGTCGTCTACGCGGCGGTGCTCTACGGCCGTCCCTCCGTCGCCTGGCGCATCCCCCGCATCGCCGAGGTGCTGACCGTGCTGGGGACGCTGCTGGCCGTGGCGGTGATCCGCAAGCCGGAGGCGCTGCTGATCGGCTTCGGTTTCGGGGTGCTGATCGTCGCGCCGGCGTGGACCGGCGCGGGCATCCGCCGGCACCGTGACGCCGCGCGGGCGGCCCGGCTGGAGGCCGAGCGGACGGCGCTGCTGGCGGAGATGGACCGCCGCGAGGCCGTGGGCGCCGAGCGCGCCCGGATGGCGCGCGAGCTGCACGACATGGTCGCGGGCCACCTGTCGGCGATCGCGATCCACTCCACCGCGGCGCTGTCGATCGGGGAGGCGAAGGCGTCGGAGGAGGCGCTCACCGTGATCCGGGAGAACAGCGTGCAGGGCCTGGCCGAAATGCGCCGGCTCATCGGGCTGCTGCGGCAGGCGGGCGGCGAGGAGGAGCCCGCGGCCACGCCCCGCCTCGACGGTGTGGACGCGCTCCTCGCCCACGCCCGCAAGGCCGTCCGCGACGACCGGTTCCGCTTCGTCCTGGACGACGGGCGGGGGCCGGTTCCGCTCCCGGCGCCGACCGAGCTCGCGGCGTACCGCATCGTCCAGGAGTCCCTGACCAACGCCGTCAAGCACGCGGCGCCGGGCGAGGTGACGGTGCGTCTGGCGCGCGAGGGCCGCAGGTGGCTGGCGGTGGAGGTGACGAGCGCCTACGGCGCGGGTCCGGGGCCGCGGGCGCCGGGCTCCGGGGCGGGGCTGGTCGGCATGGGCGAGCGGGTGGCCCTGCTGGACGGGGAGTTCGAGGCGGGCCCGGTGGCGGGCCCGGACGGCAAGAGCTGGCGCGTGCGGGCGGTGCTGCCCGTACCGGAGGAAGGAACACCGTGACCACCACACCCCCCGCGGACGCCCCCGGGATCCGCGTCCTGGTCGCCGAGGACCAGGCGTCCGTACGCTCCGGGCTGGTGCTGATCCTGCGCTCGGCGCCGGGCGTCGAGGTCGTCGGGGAGGCGGCCGACGGCGAGGAGGCCGTCCGGCTGGCCCGCGAACTGCGCCCGGACCTGGTGCTGATGGACGTGCAGATGCCGCGCCTGGACGGGGTGTCGGCCACCCGGCAGGTGGTCGCCGAGCAACTCGCCGACGTCCTGGTGCTGACCACGTTCGACCTGGACGAGTACGTCTTCGGGGCGCTGCGTGCGGGCGCGGCGGGCTTCCTGCTCAAGGACAGCGACGCCGCCGGTCTCATCGCGGCGGTGCGGACGGTGGCGGCCGGCGAGGGGCTGATCTCCCCGGCGGTGACGCGCCGCCTGATCGCGGAGTTCGCGCGCCCGGCGCAGGGCCGGATGCCGGGTGCCGAGGAGCCCGCGGCGCTGGAGTCGCTGACGCGCCGCGAGCGCGAGGTGCTGGCGGCGCTGGGCGAGGGGCTGTCGAACGCGGAGATCGCGAGCCGTCTGGGCATGGCGGAGGCGACGGTGAAGACGCACGTCAGCAGGTTGCTGAACAAGCTGGAGCTGCGCAGCAGGGTGCAAGCGGCGGTGCTGGCCCGGGAGTTGGGATTGGTCCAGTCCTCTTGACCATTGGTACGGACCTTCTTACGCTCCCCGAGCAGCTGTGCACCCCCCACCTGTCCGCACCTCTCTCCGAGGAGCACCCCCTTGAGCACAGGAACCTCAGGAAGCATCGGCCGCACCTTACGAAGAGCGGTGGCCGCCCTGGCCACGCTCGCGCTGCCCGCCACCGCGCTCGTCGGCCTGGCGGCCGCCCCGGCCCACGCGGCGCCGTCCGCGACGGCGACATTCGTCAAGACCTCCGACTGGGGAACGGGCTTCCAGGCGGAGTGGACGGTCAAGAACACCGGCACCACGGCCATCACCGCCTGGACCGTCGAATGGGACTTCCCCTCCACCACCACGGTCGGCGCCTACTGGGACGCCCTGCTCACGAGCTCGGGCTCCCACCACACCGCCAAGAACCGCGAGTACAACGGCACCATCGCCCCCGGCGCCAGCGTCACCTTCGGCTTCGTCGGCTCCGGCGACGGCGCCCCCACGGGCTGCCGGCTCGACGGCGGGCCCTGCGACGGTTCCTCCGCCGACACCCCGCCCAGCGCCCCCGGGCAGCCCTCCTCCACCGGTGTCACGGCCGACAGCATCGCGCTGACCTGGGCCGCCGCCACGGACGACAAGAGCGTCAAGAACTACGACGTCTACCGCGGCGACAGCGTCGTCGGCACGGTCTCCGGCACCGCCTTCACCGACACCGGCCTCAGCGCCGACACCGACTACACGTACAAGGTCGTCGCCCGCGACTCGGCCGGCCAGACCGGCCCGGCGAGCCCGTCCGCCACCCTGCGCACGGGGAGCGGCGGCGGCACCGACAAGCCGCCCTCCGCCCCCGGCACCCCGCAGGCGACCGCGGTCACCGACACCTCCGTGGCCCTGAAGTGGCCCGCTGCCACGGACGACAAGGGCATCAAGGACTACGACGTCTACCGCGGCACCGTGAAGGTCGCCACGGTCGGCAAGCTCGCCCACACCGACACCGGCCTCACCGCGGGCACCGACTACACCTACACCGTCGTCGCCCGGGACTCCGCGGGCCAGACCGGCAAGGCCAGCGCGCCGCTGACCGTGCGCACCACGGGCGGCGGCCAGCCGCAGCCCGGCGCCGGCTACGCCAAGGTCGGCTATTTCGTGCAGTGGGGCATCTACGGCCGCGGCTACACCGTGAAGTCCCTGGAGACCACGGGCGCCGCCGCCAAGCTCACCCACATCAATTACTCCTTCTCCAACATCCACCCCACGGACCTCACCTGTCTCAATGGGGTCACCAAGGCCACCACCCCCAACCCCCAGGACCCCAGCCAGGGCGACGGCGCGGGCGACTCCTGGGCCGACTACGAGAAGGGCTTCGGCGCCGGCGAGTCCGTCGACGGCGTGGGCGACACCTGGGACCAGAAGCTGGCCGGCAACTTCAACCAGCTGAAGAAGCTCAAGGCCAAGCACCCCGGCCTCAAGATCAATATGTCCATCGGCGGCTGGACCTACAGCAAGTACTTCTCGGACGTCGCCAGGACGGAAGCCTCCCGGCAGAAGTTCGTCAAGTCCTGCATCGACATGTACATCAAGGGCGACCTGCCGGTGACCAACGGCCGCGGCGGCCCCGGCGCCGCCGCCGGGATCTTCGACGGCTTCGACATCGACTGGGAGTGGCCCGGCTCCGAGGGCCACGCCGGCAACCACGTCTCCAAGGACGACAAGGCCAACAACACCCTGCTGTTCGCCGAGTTCCGCCGGCAGCTCGACGCACTGAGCGCGACGACGGGCAGGAAGTACCTGCTCACGGCCTTCACCCCGGCCGACCCGGCGAAGATCGAGGCAGGCTGGGACATCACCACCAAGGACGGCACGCCCAGCGTCATCGACTACATGGACTTCGCCAACGTCCAGGGCTACGACTTCCACGGCTCCGGCAGCGACAACAGCTGGGAGCCCAAGCGCACCGGCCACCAGGGGAACCTCTACCAGGACGCCAAGGACCCGTACACGACGAAGTTCAGCGTCGAGAAGACCGTCCAGGCCTACCTCGACGCCGGGGTCGACCCGAAGAAGGTCGTGCTCGGGCTGGCCTTCTACGGCCGCGGCTGGCAGCAGGTCGCCGACGGCGGCGAACGGGGCGTCTGGCAGACGGCGAACGGGGCGGCCCCGGGCCAGTTCCCGGAGGAGTCGGGTACGCGCGGCTACGACAACCTGATCGCGTCCGTCGCGGGCCTCACCGTCCACCACGACGAACAGTCGGTCGCCACGTACGGCTACACCGGCAACAACGGGCAGTGGTGGACGTTCGACGACGTCTGGTCGATCAACAAGAAGACGGCCTGGCTCAAGCCGAAGGGCCTGGGCGGCGTGATGATCTGGGAGATGTCGGGTGACAGCGGAACGCTGATGACGGCCGTGGACAACGGCTTGCGTTCCTGACCGGCAAAAGCGCCGGCCGGGCTGAATCTTCAGCCCGGCCGGCGCTTGAGACCACGGGAAGTTACGCCACGTTCACACGCTGACCGGGAGGCGCCGCCTCCAGCCACGCCAGGAAGCCCGTCAGGGCGTCCTCGCTCATCGCCAGCTCCAGGCGCGTCCCCTGGTGCACACAGATCAGCACGACCGCGTCGGACAGCAGCGCGAGCTCCTCGTCCCCCTGCGGGGACCGCCGCTCCAGCACCTCGATGGAGGCGCGCTCCAGCAGCCTGCGGGGCCGCGGCGCGTACGAGAAGACCCGGAACCACTCGATCCGGTCACTGTTGTAGCGGGCGACGCCGTACACCCAGCCCTTGCCGTCCGGCGTGGGGCCCTTCTCCGGGACGTTCCAGCGCAGACTGCAGTCGAACGTACCGCCGGAGCGCTGGATCAGGCGCCTCCGCAGCCCGAAGACGAAGAGCCCCACCAGCACCAGCAGGACGACGACGCCGCTCACGAGCAGAGCGAGGACCATCTCCACCGACCTCCTCGCAACATCTAGAGCAACGGGCTTGTATTGCCTCAGCCGCGGACCGCCCTGGAGTGTTCCAGTGCGGTCCGCGGCTGAGGGACGAACTCAGTGGGCCGTGGGCTAGTGAACGCCCGCGACCGCACGCAGCCGGACGTCGGCGCGCCGCTCGGCGGCGGCGTCCGCCGCCGACTTGGCGCGCTCGAGCGCCCGCTCCGCACGCTTGACGTCGATCTCGTCGGCAAGCTCCGCGATCTCGGCGAGCAGCGAGAGCTTGTCGTCCGCGAACGAGATGAACCCACCGTGCACCGCGGCGACGACATTGCCGTCGGCGGTCCTGATGGTCACCGGGCCGGACTCCAGCACACCGAGCAGCGGCTGGTGGCCGGGCATGACGCCGATGTCACCCGATGTGGTACGCGCGATGACCAGAGTGGCCTCGCCGGACCAGACGCTTCGGTCCGCCGCGACCAGCTCGACGTGCAGCTCAGCAGCCAACGTGGCTCCTCGGGTCTTCACCTGCCGGGCACGGCAGGTGTTGGGTCAAAGAATAGGGGACGTGGCTGCCGGGGGCGGGAGCGCCCCGCCCCCGGCAGCTGACGAGCACGGGGCTCAGGAGACGCCCAGCTCCTTGGCGTTCTTCTTCAGGTCCTCGAGACCACCGCACATGAAGAAGGCCTGCTCGGGGAAGTGGTCGTACTCACCGTCGCAGATGGCGTTGAACGCCGCGATGGACTCGTCCAGCGGGACGTCGGAGCCGTCGACACCGGTGAACTGCTTCGCCGCGTGGGTGTTCTGCGACAGGAAGCGCTCGACACGACGCGCGCGGTGGACAACGAGCTTGTCCTCCTCGCCGAGCTCGTCGATACCGAGGATCGCGATGATGTCCTGGAGGTCCTTGTACTTCTGCAGGATCCCCTTGACGCGCATGGCGGCGTCGTAGTGCTCCTGCGCGATGTAGCGCGGGTCCAGGATGCGGGACGTCGAGTCCAGCGGGTCGACCGCCGGGTAGATGCCCTTCTCCGAGATCGGACGCGACAGAACGGTCGTGGCGTCCAGGTGGGCGAAGGTCGTCGCCGGGGCCGGGTCGGTCAGGTCGTCCGCGGGGACGTAGATCGCCTGCATCGAGGTGATCGAGTGACCACGGGTCGAGGTGATGCGCTCCTGCAGGATGCCCATCTCGTCCGCGAGGTTCGGCTGGTAACCCACCGCGGAGGGCATGCGGCCCAGCAGGGTGGAGACCTCGGAACCGGCCTGGGTGAAGCGGAAGATGTTGTCGATGAAGAACAGCACGTCCTGCTTCTGCACATCGCGGAAGTACTCCGCCATGGTCAGACCGGCCAGGGCCACGCGCAGACGGGTGCCCGGGGGCTCGTCCATCTGGCCGAAGACCAGCGCGGTCTTGTCGAGAACGCCGGCCTCCTCCATCTCGACCATGAGGTCGTTGCCCTCACGGGTGCGCTCACCGACACCGGCGAAGACGGAAACGCCCTCGTGCAGCTTCGCCACACGCATGATCATTTCCTGGATCAGCACGGTCTTGCCGACACCGGCACCACCGAACAGACCGATCTTGCCGCCCTTGACGTACGGGGTCAGCAGGTCGACGACCTTCAGGCCGGTCTCGAACATCTCGGTCTTGGACTCGAGCTGGTCGAAGGCCGGGGCCTTGCGGTGGATCGTCCAGCGCTCGGCGTCGGCGACCGTGGACGGGTCCTCGTTGAGGACCTGGCCCAGGGTGTTGAACACCTTGCCCTTGGTGACGTCGCCGACGGGGACGGTGATGCCCTTGCCCGTGTCGGCCACCGGGGCCTGGCGGACCAGACCGTCGGTGGGCTGCATGGAGATCGCGCGGACCAGGCCCTCGCCCAGGTGCTGGGCGACCTCGAGGGTCAGCGTCTTGCGAGCGCCCTCCTCGGCCGGGTCGTCGACCTCGACGTGCAGAGCGTTGTAGATCTCCGGCATCGCGTCGACGGGGAACTCCACGTCGACGACGGGGCCGATGACCCGCGCGACGCGGCCCGTGGCGGCGGCCGTCTCAACAGTGGTCGTCATTAGTTGTCACTCCCCGCGGTCGCGTCGGCCAGAGCGCTGGCGCCACCGACGATCTCGCTGATTTCCTGGGTGATTTCGGCCTGTCGGGCCGCATTGGCAAGCCGCGAGAGCGACTTGATGAGCTCTTCTGCGTTGTCGGTGGCGGACTTCATCGCACGACGACGGGCGGCGTGCTCGGAAGCCGCTGCCTGCAGCAGCGCGTTGTAGATCCGGGACTCCACGTACCGCGGCAGCAGTGCGTCGAGGACCCCTTCGGCCGACGGCTCGAAGTCGAACAGCGGCAGGATCCGGCCCGGCGTGGCGGCCTCCTGCTCCGCGGGAGCCTTCTCCAGGCTCAGCGGCAGCAGGCGCTTGTCGGCCGGCGTCTGCGTCATCATCGAGACGAACTCGGTGAAGACGACGTGCAGCTCGTCCACGCCGCCCTCGGCAGTGTCCCGCTGGACGGCCTCGATCAGCGGCCCCGCGATGCGCTTGGCATCGGCGTAGGCCGGGCTGTCGGTGAAGCCGGTCCAGGACTCCGCCACCGGACGCTCGCGGAAGCCGTAGTACGCGACGCCCTTGCGGCCGACGATGTACGTGACGACGTCCTTGCCCTCGGCCTTGAGCCGCTCGGTGAGCCGCTCCGCCGCCTTGATGGCGTTCGAGGAGTAGCCGCCGGCCAGACCGCGGTCGCTCGTGATGAGCAGCACCGCGGCCCGGACCGGGTTCTCCGCCTCGGTGGTCAGGGCGTGCTTGGTGGTGGAGCCGGTGGCAACCGCGGTCACTGCCCGGGTGAGCTCACTGGCGTACGGAGTCGATGCGGCCACCTGGCGCTGTGCCTTGACGATGCGCGAGGCGGCGATCATCTCCATCGCCTTGGTGATCTTCTTGGTCGCGGAGACGGACTTGATCCGCCTCTTGTAGACCCGGAGCTGGGCACCCATGCTCAGCCCTCGCCCAGCAGCTTGCCGTCCGAGGTCTCGAACTGCTGCTTGAAGGACGCGATCGCGTCGCCCACGGCCTGCAGCGTGTCGTCGGACATCTTGCCGCCCTCGACGATGCTGGTCATCAGGCCCTTGTGCTCGCGGTGCAGGTAGTCCAGCAGCTCGCGCTCGAAGCGGCGGATGTCCTCGACCGGGACGTCGTCCATCTTGCCGGTGGTGCCGGCCCAGATGGAGACGACCTGGTCCTCGGTGGAGTACGGGGCGTACTGGGCCTGCTTCAGCAGCTCGACCATGCGCTTGCCGCGCTCCAGCGAGGCCTTCGACGCGGCGTCCAGGTCGGAACCGAAGGCGGCGAACGCCTCCAGCTCACGGAACTGGGCGAGGTCCACGCGGAGCCGGCCGGAGACCTGCTTCATGGCCTTGTGCTGGGCGGAGCCACCGACTCGGGAGACCGAGATACCGACGTTCAGGGCCGGGCGCTGGCCGGCGTTGAACAGGTCGGACTCCAGGAAGCACTGGCCGTCGGTGATGGAGATGACGTTGGTCGGGATGAACGCCGAGACGTCGTTGGCCTTGGTCTCGACGATCGGCAGACCGGTCATGGAACCGGCGCCCATCTCGTCGGAGAGCTTGGCGCAGCGCTCCAGCAGACGCGAGTGCAGGTAGAAGACGTCACCCGGGTAGGCCTCACGGCCCGGCGGGCGGCGCAGCAGCAGGGACACGGCGCGGTAGGCGTCGGCCTGCTTCGACAGGTCGTCGAAGACGATCAGGACGTGCTTGCCCTGGTACATCCAGTGCTGACCGATGGCCGAGCCGGTGTAGGGGGCGAGGAACTTGAAGCCCGCCGGGTCGGACGCGGGGGCCGCGACGATCGTCGTGTACTCCAGCGCACCGGCCTCCTCCAGCGCGGCGCGCACGGAGGCGATGGTCGAGCCCTTCTGGCCGATGGCGACGTAGATGCAGCGGACCTGCTTCTTCGGGTCGCCGGTGCGCCAGTTGTCGCGCTGGTTGATGATCGTGTCGACGGCCAGCGCGGTCTTGCCGGTCTGGCGGTCACCGATGATCAGCTGACGCTGGCCACGGCCGACCGGGGTCATCGCGTCGACGGCCTTGTAGCCGGTCTCCATCGGCTCGTGGACCGACTTGCGCTGCATGACCGTGGGGGCCTGCAGCTCAAGGGCGCGCCGGCCCTCGGTCGCGATCTCGCCGAGGCCGTCGATCGGGTTGCCCAGCGGGTCGACGACGCGGCCGAGGTAGCCCTCGCCGACCGCGACGGAGAGCACCTCACCGGTGCGCTGCACCGGCTGGCCCTCCTCGATGCCGCTGAACTCGCCGAGGACGACCGCACCGATCTCGCGCTCCTCGAGGTTGAGGGCGAGACCGAGGGTTCCGTCCTCGAACCGCAGCAGCTCGTTCGCCATGGCCGAGGGAAGGCCCTCGACCTTAGCGATGCCGTCGCCGGCAACGCTGACCGTACCGACCTCCTCGCGCGAGGCCGCGTCCGGCTTGTACGCCTGGACAAAGTTCTCCAGCGCGTCCCGGATCTCCTCCGGCCGGATCGTGAGCTCCGCCATCTGGGTTCCCTGCTCTCCTTGTTGGGCCCGAAGTATTTCTTCTCCGGAGGCTGGGTTCCGCAGCGGTGCTGCGGGCCCCCGGAGGACACCGTCGGCCCAACTCGGGCCGTCAGTCATGCTCTTGAGTTGGTGGCTGTCAGCCGGTCGTCATCCGACGGTCCGCCTCGGCGAGACGGTCCGCGATGCTGCCGTTGATGACCTCGTCGCCGATCCGCACCTGCACACCGCCGATGATCTCGGGGTCGATGTCCAGGTTGAGGTGGACACGGCGCCCGTACAGCTTGGCGAGCGCGTCGCCGAGGCGCTGCTTCTGGGCATCGCTCATCGGCACCGCGGAGGTGACCACTGCGACCACACGGTCCCGGCGGTCCGCGGCCAGCTTGGAGAGGGCGTTGAGCCCCGCTTCCAGGCTACGGCCCCGCGGCTGTGCCACAAGACGGACAACGAGACGCTCGGTGACCGGATTGGCCCGGCCCCCCAGCAGCTCGCGCACCAGCGCGGCCTTGGCCGAGCGGTTCGCGACCTTGTCCGTCAGCGCGGCCCGCAGCTCGGAGCTGGAGGCGACGATGCGGCCGAAGCGGAACAGCTCGTCCTCGACGTCGTCCAGGACACCGGCGCGGTCGGCGGCGACGAACTCGGCGCCGGAGGCCAGCTCCTCGATCGCGTCCACCAGGTCGCGCGAGCGCGACCAGCGGGAACGGACCATCCCGGAGACCAGGTCGGCGCACTCGCCGCCCACCTGGCCGCCGAGCAGACGCCCGGCCAGCTCGGACTTGGCCTCGCCCTGCTGGGCGGGGTCGGTCAGGACCCGGCGCAGCGACACCTCGCGGTCCAGCAGCGAGGTGACCGCGGCGAGGTCCTCGGCGAGCTTCACCGCGTCCACGGAGGTGTTGTCCGCCAGCGCGTCGAGGCGCTCACGTGCGGAGGCCTGCGCCTCCCGGCTCGCTCCACTCATCGGTTCGCCTCTGCCTTCGTCGCACCGGCCGCCGCCTTGGCCTCGAGGTCGTCGAGGAAGCGGTCGATGGTCCGGCTCTGCCGGGCCGCGTCCGCGAGGGACTCGCCGACGATCCGGCCGGCCAGGTCGCCGGCGAGCTTGCCCACGTCCTGGCGGAGCGAGGCCGAAGCGGCCTTGCGGTCGGCCTCGATCTGGGCGTGCCCGGCAGCGATGATCTCCTCGCGCTGACGCTCACCCTCGGATCGCATCTCTACGATCATCGACGCACCCTGCTCCTGCGCCTCCTGGCGCAAGCGGGCGGCCTCATGGCGGGCGTCGGCGAGCTGGGCCCGGTAGTCCTCGAGCACCTGCTGGGCCTCGGCCTGGGCGGCCTCGGCCTTCTCCATGCCGCCTTCGATGGCCTCGCGGCGCTCGTCCAGAGTCGAGTTGATCTTCGGGAGGAGCTTCTTGCCGAGGAAGATGAAGACGATGGCGAAGGCGATCAGGCCGATGACGAGCTCTGGGAGCGGGGGCAGGAGCGGGCTTTCCAGCTCCCCCTCACTCGCCAGGACTGCCAGGGGATTCACATCAATGCCTTCCGTCGAAAACAGTGGTCGTCAGACGGTGATCAGGAGGACGGGTAGACGAACGGCATGACCAGACCGATGAGGGCGAGCGCCTCACAGAAGGCGAAGCCGAGGATCTGGTTGGCGCGGATCAGGCCGGCGGCCTCGGGCTGGCGGGCCAGGGCCTGGGTGCCGTTACCGAAGACGATGCCGACGCCGACGCCGGGGCCGATCGCGGCGAGGCCGTAGCCGATCGAGCCGAGGTTGCCCTTGATCTCGACACCAGCGGCGATGGTCTGGAGAGCAGCAGACATGCTCGTTCTTCCTTCTCTTTCACGAACCGGTGGGGGTTGGCCACCGGACGACTGTTGGTCTGGGGAGCGGGGGTGCTCAGTGGTGCTCTGCGAGCGCGCCCTGGACGTAGTTGGTGGCCAGCAGCACGAAGACGTACGCCTGGACGGCCTGGATGAACAGCTCGAAGGCGGTCATCACGATGGTCATCACGAAGGAGACACCGGCGTAGGCGATGCCGATCCCGTTCAGCAGGTACCAGCTGGCGATGGTGAACATCAGGATCAGCAGGTGACCGGCGAACATGTTGGCGAAGAGCCGCACCGCGTGGGTGAAGGGCCGGATGATCACGTTCGAGAAGAACTCGAGGACCACGGCGAGCGGGAGGATCGGGCCGAGCGACTTGTCGTAGCCGACGATGTTCTTCAGGCCACCGACGAAACCGTGCTTCTTGAACGTCAGGTACATCCACAGGACGTAGACGATCAGGGCGAGCGCCGCCGGGAAGGCGATGATCGACGTCACCGGGAACTGGGCGACCGGAATGATCGACCAGAGGTTCATGATCCAGACGAAGAAGAACAGCGAGACCATGAAGGGGACGTACTTCTCGCCCTCCTTCTTGCCGAGCGAGTCGTAGACGATGCCGCGGCGCACGAAGTCGTAGCCCGCCTCACCGACCATCTGCAGCTTGCCGGGGACCACCTTGGCCCGGCCGAAGGCCGCCCAGAAGAAGCCGATGACGATGACCGTGGTCAGCACGGCCAGCAGCATGGGCTTGTTGAACTCGATGCCGCCGACGGTGAAGAGCGGCTCGAACAGGAACGAGTGGAGGCCCGGGGCTGGGAAGCCGCACCCATCGAAGATGTGGCAATCGGTCTCGAAGGCGAGCATCTGGTCAGCACTCACCGCGAGCTCCTTCAGCGTGGCGCATAGGTACGGCAACCTCGTTGTGTCGGCGCGGCGCACAGCCGCGGAACGGCACTGGACTGGTCTTGCGGATGGGGGGGCGGGTGATCGGCGCGGGGCCGGTCGCGGGCATCAGCTGCATGGACTGCCGATTCCGTCCCGGGAAACTCGGGTGTTCAGCTGCCTGCGCCCACTGTGCCTCAGATGGCACCGGACGATAGCAGGTGAGCGTCGGCACCTTTATCGCGGCCCTACCGGTCACGTCGGAGACCCGGCGGGCGCGGACTTCTTCGCCTCAACGGATTCCGGATCGACATAAAGGATCTTGGCCTTCAGATACGCCCGGGTCTGCGCGGCAGTCCACACGAGGACCGCGCCGAGCAGCGCGAAGGCGAACGCCCGGGTGTTGAACAGCGACGTGTCCCGGAAGACCGCGAGAACGACCGCGGAGATCAGGAACTGTGTCACGTAGAGCACCAGACCCATGGCCTGGAACAGGTGCGGGAAGGACTTCGCCGTGCGCTGGAGAACGAACAGGCCCATGGCCATCACGCCGCCCGCCACGAGGGTGCCGACGACGGCGCCGACCGCACCCTTGCCGCCGGCGAGCACACCGCTCACGGCGGCGGCGACGATGCCGGCCACGGCGGTCGGGACGGCGCACTGGAAGAGTGTTCGGGCGTCGTTGGACTGCATGAAGGGTTTCTCCGGCGATGAGGTCGGAAGCAACGATTCGTCGTGGACGAGCGTATCCCCGGAAATGCTCGCGACTTGCGACGGAGGACCGCCGCACTACGGTCCTTCGGCTCCAGCACCGGGTTTCGTGAACGGTATCACAAACTATTTGATGAGGTCTTTACCTACATCGTGTGCCCGAGGTCACACGCAAGGGTCATGTCGCTGGTCATAGCGCTGACGAGCCGAAAGATCTCTGATAGAGACACCGACTCGCATTTTCGCTCGGATGCTTCCCCCGACCCCCGGAATGGACGCCTCCGGATGGTGTCAGCCGTTGCTGCTGATCCTCCGGGCGTGCGCGAAGCGCGAACGGTCGCCGATGGCCGTGGCCCCGTGCACCCCGGCCGGCACGGGCTCGCGCTCCTCCCCCGGCTCCGCGGGCTCCGCACCGGCCGGCACGGCCCCCGCCGCCGGCTCCGCACCGGCCGCCTCCGGCTCCGCGGCGGTCACCTTGCGGCGGCGGTAGCGCGGCGGCACGAACGCCTCGGCCCAGCGGGGGGCGCGCGGCTTGAAGCGCGGCAGCAGCAGGAGGACGAGACCGGCCGCGCTCAGCGCGACGATCAGCAGCAGGATCCAGGTGCTCGCCGAGTGCACGGAATAGGCGACCGTGCCGAAGGCGATGAGCCCCGACCAGAAATACATGATCAGCACCGCACGGCTGTGCGAATGGCCGATTTCCAGCAGCCGGTGGTGCAGGTGACCGCGGTCCGCGGCGAACGGCGACTGCCCGTTCCAGGTGCGCCGCACGATGGCGAGCAGCAGGTCCGCGACGGGCACCGCGATCACCGTCAGCGGCAGCAGCAGCGGGATGTAGACCGGCACCGTGGCGTGCACGACCGCGCGCTCCGAACCGCCCGTGAATGCGTTCAGCACATCGGGGTCGACCTGGCCGGTGATGGAGATGGCGCCCGCGGCGAGCACCAGGCCGATGAGCATCGAGCCCGAATCGCCCATAAAGATACGTGCAGGGTGCATATTGTGCGGGAGGAATCCCAGGCACATGCCCATCAGGATCGCGGCGAACAGCGTCGCGGGCGCGGCCGCCTCCACGTTGTGGCCGAACCACAGGCGGTAGGCGTAGAGGAAGAACGCGGCGGCGGCGATGCACACCATTCCGGAGGCCAGACCGTCCAGGCCGTCGACGAAATTGACCGCGTTGATGGTGATCACCACGAGGGCGACCGTCAGCAGCGTGCCCTGCATGGGGGTGAGCCCGACCGTGCCCACGCCGGGCACCGGGATCCACAGGATCGTCAGGCCCTGGAGCACCATCACACCGGCGGCGATCATCTGGCCGCCCAGCTTGACCAGGGCGTCCACGCCCCACTTGTCGTCCAGCACGCCGAGGATCCAGATCAGCCCGGCGCCCGACAGCAGCGCCCGCGGCTCGCTGTGCAGCTCGAAGACCTTGCCCAGGTTCGACAGGTGGGCCGCCACCAGCAGGCCCGCGCACAGGCCGCCGAACATCGCGATGCCGCCGAGCCGCGGCGTCGGTTCCCGGTGCACGTCGCGCGCGCGGATCTCCGGCATCGCGCCGGCGACGATCGCGAACTTCCGCACCGGTCCCGTCAGCAGATAGGTGACTGCCGCGGTGACGCACAGCGTCAGCAGGTATTCACGCACGGGCTGCCCCAGAGGTCGCGCTGGACATCACAGCCCCACACCATATTCGCGTCCGCCCCCGATCCGTGAATACAGCTGTAGACGTACGGCCACCCGCGATGGTTGCAGCCGTCAGATGTGCGCGGGATAAGGAGCGTAGAGCGGGAAGCTCCCCGCGAGCCGGGCGACCTCCCCGCGCAGGCCCCCGCCCTGCCCCGCGCCCCGCAGCGCCGCCCCGATCAGCTCGCCGATCCGGGCCATCTCCGGCTCCCGCATGCCCTGCGTCGTCACGGCGGCGGTGCCCAGCCGCAGGCCGTGCGCCGTGCCGTGGGGCAGCCCGCAGACGTCCAGGACGATCCCGGCGGCCGCGAGCCTGCCGCGGGCCGTGGCGGCCTCCTGAGCGAGCCCGGAGACGTCGGCGGTGATGATGTGCGTATCGGTGCCGCCCGTGGTCACAGCGAGGCCCTCAGCGGCCAGGACGGCGGCAAGGACGCGGGCGTTGGCCACCACCTGATGGGCGTACGCGGTGAAGGCCGGCGTCGCCGCCTCCCCGAAGGCCACCGCCTTCGCCGCGACGGTGTGCATCTGCGCGCCGCCCTGGGAGAACGGGAAGACCGCGCGGTCGACCCGGCCCGCGAGCTCCGCGCGGCAGAGGATCATGCCGCCGCGGGGGCCGCGCAGCACCTTGTGGGTGGTCGCGCACACCACGTCGGCGTACGGCACGGGGTTCGGCGCCGCTCCCCCGGCGACCAGGCCGATGGGGTGGGCGGCGTCCACGATCAGGTGGGCGCCCGTCTCGTCGGCGATCTCCCGGAAGGCCGCGTAGTCGGGGTGGCGCGGATACGAGATCGAGCCGCAGACGATCGCCTTGGGCCGGTGCTCGCGGGCCAGCGCCCGGACCTCGTCGTAGTCGATCAGGCCGGTGTCGCGGCGCACGCCGTAGCCGGTGAAGTCGAACCAGCGGCCGGAGAAGTTCGCGGGCGAGCCGTGCGTGAGGTGCCCGCCGTGCCGCAGGCCCATGGCCAGCACCTTGTCGCCCGGGTGCAGCAGGGCGGCGTAGGCGGCGAGCACCGCGGCGGAGCCGGAGTGGGGCTGGACGTTGGCGTGCCCGGCGCCGAAGAGGGCCTTGGCGCGGTCGGCGGCGATGCGCTCGGCGAGGTCGACCAGCTCGCAGCCGCCGTGGTGGCGGGCGCCGGGATAGCCCTCGGCGTACTTGTTGGCGAGCGGGGAACCCAGGGCCGCGAGGACGGCGGGCGAGGTGAAGTTCTCGGCGGCGATCAGCTGGAGGCCCGTGGACTGCCGCTCGAGCTCGGCGAGCACCAGACCCGCCAGCTCCGGGTCCTGACGGCGCAGCGCGTCGAAGTCGGGACTCCAGTGGGTGTGGGGTGCTGCTGCGGTGACCGGCATGGCGCGCGCTCCGGACCTCGGTGGTGCACGGGGCATCGGAAGATGCGGGTGTGTCACCCAATGTAGGCCCGCGCCCGCGCCGGCGCAGGCGGTCAGGACCCGGCGGAGCGCCCGGTGAGCGCGGTGAGGACCGGGTCGAGGGCCTGGTTGATCTCGTCGCCGATGGAGCGGAAGAAGGTGATCGGGGCGCCGTAGGGGTCGTGGACCTCGTCGGCCTCCGCGTTCGGGGCGAGCAGCCAGCCGCGCAGGGCGGCGGCGGCCTGCACCAGGGCGCGGGCCCGCTCGACCACGCCGCCGGACCGCTCGGGGTCCGGGAGGGTCGCCGGGTCTATGGCCCGCACCAGCCGGGTGAACTCCTTCAGCGTGAAGGTGCGCAGCCCGGCCGAGTGTCCCATGGAGATGACCTGGGCGCGGTGGTCGCGGGTGGCGGTCAGGACGAGGTCGGCGCGGATGACGTGCTCGTCGAGCAGCTCGCGGCCGGTGAACCCGTGCGGATCGGCGCCGAGGTCGGCGAGGACCGTGGCGGCGTGCGCCTCCATCGGGGCCCCCTCGTGGCCCCAGGTGCCGGCGCTCTCCACCACCAGGCCGCCCGCGAAGGGGTCGCCGAGCCGGTCGGTGAGGGCATGGCGGGTCAGCCGCTCGGTGATGGGCGAGCGGCAGACGTTGCCGGTGCTGACGTGGAGGATGCGGAAGGTGTCGGCCTTGGCCGCCGTGTCCGGTCCCGCTATGCCACGCCCCTGCGGGGCGATCAATTCGCCACCTCGAGGTCGGGTACCACCTCGCGCAGCTGCTCGGCGCTGATCGCACCGGCGCGCAGCAGCACGGGGACCTTGCCGGTGACGTCCACGATGGAGGACGGCACGTCGGCGGGGGTGGGGCCGCCGTCGAGGTAGACGGAGACGGAGTCGCCGAGCATCTCCTGGGCGGCGTCGCAGTCCTGCGGTGCCGGGTGGCCGGTGAGGTTGGCGCTGGAGACGGCCATCGGGCCGAACTCGGTGAGCAGCTCGATGGCGACCGGGTGCAGCGGCATCCGGACGGCGACGGTGCCGCGGGTCTCGCCCAGGTCCCAGGTCAGGGACGGCTGGTGGTTGGCGACGAGGGTGAGCGCGCCGGGCCAGAAGGCGTCGACGAGCTCCCAGGCCTGCTCGGAGAAGTCCGTGACGAGGCCGTGCAGGGTGTTCGGGGAGCCGACGAGGACGGGCGAGGGCATGCCGCGGCCGCGGCCCTTGGCCTGCAGGAGATCGCCGACGGCCTCGCGGCTGAAGGCGTCCGCACCGATGCCGTACACGGTGTCGGTGGGCAGCACGACCAGCTCACCGCGGCGCACCGCGGCGACGGCCTCGCGCAGGCCGGTCTTGCGGTCGGTCGCGTCGCTGCAGTCGTATCGCCGTGCCATTAACGGACCTCCTCGTACGGGGTGAACAGGGCAGATGTCAGGGGTGCCGTCGTCACGGCATGGCCTTCCGCGCGGTGGCGAAGCGGGGGCGGTTGTTCAGGTCGGGGTGGTCGGCGGCGTCGGCCCAGCCGCGCTCCTCGGTGAAGATCCACGGGACCTGGCCGCCCTGGGTGTCGGCGTGCTCGATGACGACGACGCCGCCCGGGCGCAGCAGCCGGTGGGCGGTGCGCTCGATGCCGCGGATGGTGTCGAGGCCGTCCTCGCCGGAGAACAGGGCGAGCTGCGGGTCGTGGTCGCGGGCCTCGGGGGCGACGTATTCCCATTCGGTGAGCGGGATGTACGGCGGGTTGCTGACGACGAGGTCGACCTGGCCGTCGAGCTCGGGCAGCGCGGTGAGGGCGTCGCCGTGGTGGAGGGTCACGCGGGAGCCCTCGACGTTCTTGCGGGCCCAGCCGAGGGCGGTCTCGTCCAGCTCGACGGCGTGCACGCGCGAGCGGGGCACCTCCTGGGCGAGGGCGAGGGCGATGGCGCCGGAGCCGGTGCACAGGTCGACGATCAGGGGTTCGACGACGTCCATGGCCCGTACGGCGTCTATGGCCCAGCCGACGACCGACTCGGTCTCGGGGCGGGGGACGAAGACGCCGGGGCCGACCTGGAGCTCCAGGTAGCGGAAGAAGGCGCGGCCGGTGATGTGCTGGAGCGGCTCCCGGGCCTCGCGGCGGGCGACGGCCTCCCAGTAGCGGGCGTCGAAGTCGGCGTCCGCGACCTGGTGCAGCTCACCCCGCTTGACGCCGTGCACGAAGGCGGCGAGCTCCTCCGCGTCGAAGCGCGGAGAAGGTACGCCGGCGTCGGCCAGCCGCTGAGTGGCTTGCGCCACTTCGGCGAGCAGCAGATTCACAGTGGTCCTCTCGCGTCTTCGGATCGTCGTCCCCGGCCTGTGGACGGCCCCGGGGCGGGGCCGTTCCGGCGGTCGCGGACGGGCTTGCGGTCTGCGGTCAGCCCGCGGCGGCGAGCTTGGCGGCGGAGTCGGCGTCCACGCACGCCTGGATCACCGGGTCCAGCTCGCCGTCGAGCACCTGGTCCAAGTTGTACGCCTTGAAGCCGACGCGGTGGTCCGAGATGCGGTTTTCCGGGAAGTTGTACGTCCGGATCTTCTCGGAGCGGTCGACGGTGCGCACCTGGCTGCGGCGGGCGTCGGCGGCCTCGGCCTCGGCCTTCTCCTGGGCCGCGGCGAGCAGCCGCGAGCGCAGGATGCGCAGGGCCTGCTCCTTGTTCTGGAGCTGGCTCTTCTCGTTCTGGCAGGAGGCGACGACGCCGGTCGGCAGGTGGGTGATGCGGACGGCGGAGTCGGTGGTGTTGACGGACTGGCCGCCGGGGCCGGAGGAGCGGTAGACGTCGATGCGCAGATCGTTCATGTTGATCTCGACGTCGACCTCCTCGGCCTCGGGCGTGACGAGCACGCCGGCGGCGGAGGTGTGGATGCGGCCCTGGGACTCGGTGGCCGGCACGCGCTGGACGCGGTGGACGCCGCCCTCGTACTTCAGCCGGGCCCACACGCCCTGGCCGGGCTCGGTGGCGCCGTTGCCGCCCTTGGTCTTCACCGCGACCTGGACGTCCTTGTAGCCGCCGAGCTCGGACTCGGTGGTGTCGATGATCTCGGTCTTCCAGCCGACGCGCTCGGCGTAGCGCAGGTACATCCGCAGCAGGTCGCCGGCGAACAGCGCGGACTCGTCGCCGCCCGCACCGGCCTTGATCTCGAGGATGACGTCCTTGTCGTCGCTGGGGTCGCGCGGGACGAGGAGCAGGCGGAGCTTCTCGGTGAGCTCCTCGCGCTGCTTCTCCAGGTCCTTGACCTCGGCGGCGAAGTCGGGGTCGGCGGCGGCGAACTCGCGAGCGGTCTCGATGTCGTCCCCGGCCTGCTTCCAGGAGCGGTAGGTCCCGACGATCGGCGTCAGCTCGGCGTAGCGCTTGTTGAGCTTGCGGGCGTTGGCCTGGTCCGCGTGCACGGCGGGGTCGGCGAGCCGCTTCTCGAGGTCGGCGTGCTCGCCGATCAGTTCCTCGACTGCCTCGAACATGGGGTTTCCCTAGCTGCTGGAAGTGACGGCCTGCTGTCGGGCCTGCTGGACGACAAAGCGCCGGTCCGGTCGCCCTCGCACGCGGAGGGCGACCGAGGACCGGCGCCTGCGGGTCGCTACTTCTTGGCGGACCCGGCGGCCTTGCCGAAGCGGGCCTCGAACCGCGCCACGCGGCCACCGGTGTCGAGGATCTTCTGCTTGCCCGTGTAGAACGGGTGGCACTCGGAGCACACGTCGGCACGGATGGTGCCGTCGGCGACGGTGCTACGGGTGGTGAACGAGGCGCCACAGGTGCAGCTGACCTGCGTCTCGACGTACTCCGGGTGGATGTCGCGCTTCAAGGGGTCTCCTAGGTTCGGGAGGGCTCCGGGTCGTAGGGCGGGATTGCCTTACGTGAACCGGGGCCGACGGACCAGTTTGCCAGTACTGGCCGCATCCCCCAAAACGGGAGGTCGCGGCCCGTTATTCCCAAGGGGCCCGGTGCCTGGTCAGCGGGGGTCCGGCGGCCGTCCGGCGGAGTGCCGTCCGGCGCCGGGGCTCACTTGACGACGTCCTCGGCGCCCGTCTTCGCGCCCGCGCCGTCCTGGAGGGCGGACTCCGGGATGGGCCGGTCCGAGCGGAGCGCGGCCCAGATCTGCTCGCTCGCCTCCGTCAGCGGGATCACCCGGTTGCGGTCGGCGGGGTCGTCGCCCACCGGCAGCGTCACCATGTGCATGTCGCCGGAGCCGATGCCCTTGAGCCCGTTGGCGAAGGAGTACAGCTTGTCGACCGAGGCCAGCTCGCGGTCGGTGGTGAGCGCCTTGGTCGCGGTGTCGGCGATCCCGTAGAGCTTGGTGGGGCTGGTGAACAGGCCGACCTGCTTGACCTGGTCCAGCAGGGCCTTGATGAACGCCTGCTGGAGCTTGATCCGGCCGAGGTCGCTGCCGTCGCCGACGGCCTTGCGGGTGCGGACCAGGCCGAGGGACTGCTCGCCGTTCAGCTTGTGGGTGCCGGCGTCGAGGTCGAGGTGGCTCGACTTGTCGTGGATGGCCTTGGTGGTGGTGACCTCCACGCCGCCCAGCTTGTCGATGAGCTTCTGGAAGCCGGCGAAGTCGACCTCCATGTAGTGGTCCATGCGGATCTGCGTCATCGCCTCGACGGTCTTGACCGCGCAGACCGCGCCCCCGATGGAGTACGCCTCGTTGAACTGCCCGCGCTTGACCGCCGGGCTGGTCTTCCCCTCGGGGGTCTTGCACGCGGGGCGGGCGACGATGGTGTCGCGCGGGATCGAGACGACGCTGGCCTTCTTGTGACCCGCGTAGACGTGCACGATCATCGCCGTGTCGGAGCGGGAGCTGCCCTCGTCCCTGCCGTACTTGCCGTTGTCGCCGGCCCGGGAGTCGGAGCCGAGGACGAGGATGTCCTGCGAGCCGTTGTCGACGTTCTCCGGCCGGTTCTTGCCCAGGGCCGCGTTGATGTCGACGCTGCTGAGGTTCCCGTTGAACTTGTAGTAGAGGAACCCCGCACCGGCACCGCCCGCGAGGACCATACCGGTGGCCGTCCAGGCGGCTATTCGCCAGCCCTTGCGGCGGGGACGGGCCTTGCGGCGCCGGCCGCGGGTCCCGCCGGCACGGCGGCGGTGCGAACCCGCTGACGTGCCCATGCTCTCGTCGGCCATGCGCTCCTCAGTCCTCCACGGTCTCCGGGCCTGGCCCCGGCTTGCCCCCCTGCGCTGATTGACGGGGAAGTCTGCGACAGGGTTGCACAGCGATTTCTGAGGACTGTCTTAGAAATGCTCCTCCGGGCGGAGCGGCCGGCGATCACTACTACCCCTCGCCACCTGCGATTTCGGCCAAATGCAAGGCAATGATTCCGGCCAGTGCGGAGCCGCACGGCTGTGGCGCAGATCTCAGAATGTCACAGGAAGATCACGGCGGAGGCCCCCCGCCACCGAGGTGACGAGGGGCCTCCTGGAGCCGTAGCTGCGGATCAGTCGTTGCCGTTGCCCGAGGAGGGCGTGGTCTTCGCGATCTGCATCAGGAACTCGGCGTTCGACTTGGTCTGCTTCATCTTGTCGAGGAGCAGCTCGATGGCCTGCTGCGAGTCGAGCGCGTGCAGCACCCGGCGCAGCTTCCAGACGATCGCCAGCTCCTCGCCGCCCAGGAGGATCTCCTCCTTGCGCGTACCCGAGGGGTCCACGTCGACGGCGGGGAAGATGCGCTTGTCGGCGAGCTTCCGGTCGAGCTTGAGCTCCATGTTGCCGGTGCCCTTGAACTCCTCGAAGATCACCTCGTCCATGCGCGAGCCGGTCTCGACCAGCGCGGTGGCCAGGATGGTCAGCGAGCCGCCGTCCTCGATGTTGCGCGCGGCGCCGAAGAACTTCTTCGGCGGGTAGAGCGCGGTCGAGTCGACACCACCGGACAGGATGCGGCCCGAGGCCGGGGCGGCCAGGTTGTAGGCGCGGCCCAGACGGGTGATCGAGTCCAGCAGGACGACCACGTCGTGACCCAGCTCCACGAGGCGCTTGGCGCGCTCGATGGCCAGCTCGGCGACGGTGGTGTGGTCCTCGGCCGGGCGGTCGAAGGTCGAGGAGATGACCTCGCCCTTGACCGACCGCTGCATGTCGGTGACCTCTTCCGGACGCTCGTCGACCAGGACGACCATCAGGTGGCACTCGGGGTTGTTGGTGGTGATCGCGTTGGCGATCGCCTGCATGATCATGGTCTTACCGGTCTTCGGCGGGGCCACGATCAGACCGCGCTGGCCCTTGCCGATGGGGGCGACCAGATCGATGATCCGGGTCGTCAGCACTCCCGGGTCGGTCTCCAACCGCAGGCGGTCCTGCGGGTAGAGCGGGGTGAGCTTGTTGAACTCGGGGCGCCCGCGGCCGGATTCGGCCGACATGCCGTTGGCCGAGTCAAGGCGGACAAGGGCGTTGAACTTCTCGCGCCGCTCGCCGTCCTTCGGCTGCCGCACCGCACCGGTGACGTGGTCACCCTTGCGCAGGCCGTTCTTGCGGACCTGGGCGAGGGAAACGTAGACGTCGTTCGGGCCCGGCAGGTAACCGGAGGTACGGATGAACGCGTAGTTGTCGAGGATGTCCAGGATGCCCGCGACGGGGATCAGGACGTCGTCCTCGGAGACCTGCGGCTCGTTGCCGAAGTCGTCGCGGCCACGACGGCCACGGCGGTCGCGGTAGCGGCCGCGGCGGCCGCGGCGGCCACCCTCGAAGTCGTCCTCGTCCTGCGGACCGCCCTGGGCGCCCTGGGGCGCGCCACGGCCGTCGCGCTGCTGGCGGCCGGCGCCCTGCTGGGCGTCGTCGCCGCGGTTTCCGCGCTCACGGCGGTCGCGCTGGCCGCGCTCGCCACGCTCGCCGCGGTCCTGACGGTCGCCGCGCTCGCCGCGCTCACGGCGGTCGCCCTTCTGGCCGCGCTCGGCGCGGTCCTGGCGGTCGCCCTTGGCGGCCTTGCCCTCGGCGGTGTCCAGCGCGGTCTCGGCCTTGGCCTCGGTGCGCTCCTCGGCGCGGGCCTCGGTCTTGACCTCGGCGCCCTCGGGGCTGCCGGCGGGCGCGGTGGCCCGGCGGCGGCGGCGCTCGGCGGCCGGCTGCTCGTCGCTGCCCGGCTGGCCCGGGATCTCGATCTGCTGCTGCGCGGCAGCAGCCTTCTCGGTCTTGGCCTCGGCCTTCTCGGCCGCCTCACCCGTACGGGCCTTGGAGGTGGCGCGGCGCTTCGGCTTGGTCTCGGCGGCCTCGGCCGCATCGGCCTTGGCGGGCGCGGCGGAGCCGGCCTGCCTCTCCTTGATGACCTCGATCAGCTGGCCTTTGCGCATCCGCGCGGTGCCCTTGATGCCGAGGCTCGAGGCGAGCTGCTGGAGCTCGGCCAGGACCATGGCGTCGAGGCCCGTGCCCGAGCGGCGCCGCTTGGGGGCGGTGGCAGCACCGGTGGCAGGCGCGGCGGGAGCGTCCGTGGCGGGCGCGGAGGCATTGCCGGTGGCGCCGGCGTTCACGCCCATCAGATCGGTGGTGTCGCTCACGAAGGGGTCCTTCCCTGGAGCGGGCGTCGGCCTGTCTGGCTCGGCGACCGGTTGTGCTGTCCGGCTACGGTCTGGCGGTTTGCGGACCGGGCCGGGGCGGTGGTCCGCCGGTACGGCTGGTACGGCGGAAGAATCAGTTCATTGGTCCGGCGTGAAGAATGAGGTGAAGACATGGAGTATCGGCTTCACTCATGTCACCCACGCCGATTCCGGAGCGTGCTCGAAGCTGCTCAGGCAGGCTGCTCAGGCAGTTTGGGAGGCTCCCGGAAGAAAAGCGGCCCCTGATCGGGACACAGAGCACCGAGCCGATGTGGCGTCGAGTGCAGACTTGAGGTTAACACTACCGGATCCCACAAACATTCCCCCTCTCCAAGACCGGCAACCGCTATTTTTCGCGGGGCCGGATTTCGCCCGGATTTCCGCTGTCAGGCGAGCGGCAGCACGCTCGTCCCCCCGGCGTCGAGAGCCAGCCGGTTGGCCGCCCACCCCTCGCCCGCCAGTCGTGCGACCTTGTCGGCCGCACCGCTCTCGACCAGCGCGAGGACCGTGGGTCCCGCACCGGAGATGACTGCGGGGACGCCGTCCGCGCGCAGTCGGTTGACCAGGGCCACGCTCTCCGGCATCGCCGGGGCGCGGTACTCCTGGTGGAGCCGGTCCTCGGTGGCCGCCAGCAGCAGCCCGGGGCGCCTGGTGAGCGCCTCGACCAGCAGGGCGGCCCGGCCGGCGTTGGCCGCGGCGTCCACATGGGGGACGCTGCGCGGCAGCAGCCCGCGGGCGGTCTCGGTGAGCACCGGCCGGGACGGCACGAAGACCACCGGAACGATGGAATCCGCAGGGTCCATCCGAATGGCCCGCGCCACTCCGGCGTCCATCCACGCCAGGGTGAAACCGCCCATCAGGCACGCGGCGACGTTGTCGGGGTGTCCCTCGATCTCGGTGGCCAGCTCGAGCAGCGCCGCGTCGTCGAGCTTCTCGGCCCCGCCTATGGTCACGGCGCGGGCCGCGACTATCCCCGCGCAGATGGCGGCCGAGGAGGAGCCGAGGCCGCGCCCGTGCGGGATGCGGTTGGCGCAGACGACCTCCAGGCCGCGCGGCTGGCCGCCGAGCAGGTCGAAGGCCGTGCGCAGGGCCCGTACGAGGAGATGGCTCTCATCGCGCGGGAGGGTGTCGGCACCCTCCCCGGCGATGTCGATGTGCAGCCCGGATTCGGCCACCCGGACCACGACGTCGTCGTAGAGCCCCAGCGCGAGGCCCAGGGCGTCGAAGCCGGGGCCGAGGTTTGCGCTGGTGGCGGGGGTGCGCACGCGGACAGCGGCGGCGCGGAACGCGGGACCGGCCATCGCTCGATGACTCTCCTTGGTCTGGCCTTGGTGGGGCGTGCAACATCCGCAAGGGCCGCGACGGCGATGCCGTGGGTCACGGCAGCGGTCTGCGACGGGGCGGAGTGAGTACAGCCTATCGAAGGAAGGTTCTGCGGCGACATAGGGCGCACGGGAGGCGCACGATGCGTGTCGCCTGCGGCGGGCTTGCCATCGTCCCGCACCTGGTTGTGGGCAATCGTCCCGCAGGGCGGGACAGGTGGGCACAACCGTACGTGCACCCGCACCCGTCCCGCCCCGCTGGCGGACGCCTGGAAGGGTCAGGCGAGCCCGAGCTGCTGCGCAGCAGCCACCGCGTCCACCGGAACGGTAATCGGCTGGGGCGCGCCCGCCACCGCCCAGTCTGGGTCCTTGAGGCCGTTGCCGGTGACCGTACAGACGATGCGCTGCCCGGGGTCGACCAGGCCGAGTTCGGCGGCCTTGAGGAGGCCGGCCACGCTCGCGGCCGAGGCGGGCTCGACGAAGACGCCCTCCTGCGAGGCCAACAGACGGTACGCGGCGAGGATCTGGCGGTCGGTCACCTCGTCGATGAGGCCGCCCGATTCGTCGCGCGCCTGCTCGGCGAACTGCCACGAGGCGGGGTTGCCGATGCGGATGGCGGTGGCGATGGTGTGCGGGTCCTTGACCGGCTCGCCGCGCACGATCGGCGCCGAACCGGAGGCCTGGAAGCCCCACATCCGGGGGGTGCGGGAGGCGATCCCGTCACCGGCGTACTCCCGGTAACCCCGCCAGTAGGCGGTGATGTTGCCGGCGTTGCCGACGGGGAGGACGTGGATGTCGGGCGCGTCGCCGAGCGCGTCGACGATCTCGAACGCGGCGGTCTTCTGGCCCTCGATGCGCACCGGGTTGACCGAGTTGACCAGTGCCACGGGGTACTGCTCGGACAGGCCGCGGGCCAGGGTCAGGCAGTCGTCGAAGTTGCCGTCGACCTGCAGGATGCGGGCGCCGTGGACCAGGGCCTGGCCCATCTTGCCCAGCGCGATCTTGCCCTGCGGGACCAGGACGGCGCAGACCATGCCGGCGCGTACGGCGTAGGCCGCGGCGGAGGCGGAGGTGTTGCCGGTGGAGGCGCAGATGACGGCCTTGGCGCCCTCCTCCTTCGCCCGGGTGATGGCCATGGTCATGCCACGGTCCTTGAAGGAGCCGGTGGGGTTCGCGCCCTCGACCTTGAGGTGGACCTCGCAGCCCGTGCGCTCGGAGAGCACCTGTGCGGGGACGAGCGGCGTGCCGCCCTCGCGGAGGGTGACCACCGGGGTGTCCGCGGAGACCGGGAGCCGGTCGCGGTACTCCTCGATGATGCCGCGCCACTGGTGGGTACGGGAGGCCGGACGGCCGTTGTTGTCGGACATTGCTCTTGTTACTCCCCTTCAACCCGCATGATGCTCGCGACACCGCGGACCGTATCCAGCTTGCGCAGCGCCTCGACCGTCGCCGTGAGGGCGGCGTCGGCGGCGCGGTGGGTGACCACGACGAGGGAGGCCTCGCCGTCCTTGCCCGTCTGGCGGACGGTGTCGATCGACACCCCGTGCGCGGCGAAGACCGTGGCGACCTGGGCGAGGACGCCCGGCTTGTCGGCCACGTCGAGGCTGATGTGGTAGCGCGTGACCACCTCGCCCATGGGGCTCACCGGCAGTCGCGTGTAGGCGGACTCACCGGGGCCGGTGGACCCGGCGAGCTTGTTGCGGCAGACGGCGACGAGGTCGCCGAGGACCGCCGAGGCGGTGGGCGAGCCGCCCGCGCCGGGGCCGTAGAACATCAGCTGACCGGCCGCCTCGGCCTCCACGAAGACCGCGTTGTACGCCTCGCGCACCGAGGCCAGCGGGTGGCTGAGCGGGATCATCGCCGGGTGCACCCGGGCGGTGACCGACTGCCCGTCGGCGGCGCGCTCGCAGATGGCCAGCAGCTTGATGGTGCAGCCCATCTGTTTTGCGGAAGCAAAGTCCGCGGCGGTGACCTCCGTCATGCCCTCGCGATAGACGTCGTCGAGGCGGACGCGGGTGTGGAAGGCGATCCCGGCGAGGATCGCGGCCTTCGCCGCGGCGTCGAAGCCCTCGACGTCGGCGGTCGGGTCGGCCTCGGCGTAGCCCAGCGCGGTGGCCTCGTCGAGCGCCTCGGAGTAGCCGGCGCCGCTGGAGTCCATCTTGTCGAGGATGAAGTTGGTCGTGCCGTTGACGATGCCGAGCACCCGGTTGACCTTGTCGCCGGCGAGCGACTCGCGCAGCGGCCGGACCAGCGGGATGGCACCGGCGACGGCGGCCTCGTAGTAGAGGTCCGCACCGTGCTTCTCGGCGGCGGCGTGCAGGGCCGCGCCGTCGTCCGCGAGCAGCGCCTTGTTGGCCGAAACGACGCTTGCGCCGTTCTCGAAGGCCTTGGTGATCAGGGAGCGGGCGGGCTCGATGCCGCCGATGACCTCGATGATCACGTCGATGTCACCGCGCTCGACCAGTGCGGTGGCGTCGGTGGTGATGAGCTCCTCGGGCACCCCCGCGCGGACCCGGCCGGGCCGGCGGACGGCGATGCCGGCGAGCTCGACGGGCGCGCCGATGCGAGCCGCGAGGTCGTCGGCGTGCGTCGTCATGATGCGCGTCACCTCAGAGCCGACGACTCCACAGCCCAGCAGCGCCACCTTCAGCGGACGCGTACGCATCATCCGACCCCTGCTTCTCATCGATACAGCCTCATACATCTTGGGTTGTGCACCAGTCTCACTCACTGGACGGCGGATTCCGCTCCCCGTCCAGTATCCGAGACTTATGTTTCCGTCAGCCGACGTCGAGACGAAGAAGGTCCTCTTCGGTCTCGCGCCGGACGATCACACGGGCCGCGCCGTCGGCCACCGCCACCACCGGCGGCCGCAGCGCGTGGTTGTAGTTGCTGGCCATCGAGCGGCAGTAGGCGCCGGTGGCGGGCACCGCGAGCAGGTCGCCCGGCGCCACGTCGGCGGGGAGGAAGGCGTCCCGGACGACGATGTCGCCGGACTCGCAGTGCTTGCCGACCACGCGCGAGAGCATCGGCTCGGCGGTGGAGGCCCGGGAGACCAGCGCGACGGTGTACTCGGCGTCGTAGAGGGCGGTGCGGATGTTGTCCGACATGCCGCCGTCGACGCTGACGTACGTGCGCAGGCCCGGCAGCTCCTTGACCGTGCCCACCTCGTAGAGCGTGAAGGCGGTCGGGCCGACGATGGCGCGCCCCGGCTCGACGGAGATGCGCGGCACGGCGAGACCGGCGGCCGCGCACTCGCGCGTGACGATCTCGCGCAGGGCCGTGGCGATCTCCTGCGGCTCGCGCGGGTCGTCGTCGGCGGTGTAGGCGATGCCGAGGCCGCCGCCGAGGTCGATCTCGGGCAGTTCGACGCCGTGCTCGTCGCGGACCTCCTTGAGCAGGCCGACCACACGGTGGGCGGCGACCTCGAAGCCGGAGGTGTCGAAGATCTGCGAACCGATGTGGGAGTGGATGCCGATGAGCTCCAGGCCGTCGAGCTTCAGCGCCCGGCGGACGGCCTCGGCGGCCTGCCCGCCGGCGAGTGCGAGGCCGAACTTCTGGTCCTCGTGCGCGGTGGCGATGAACTCGTGGGTGTGGGCCTCGACGCCGACGGTGACGCGGATCTGGACGCGCTGGCGCTTGCCGAGCCGCTCGGCGACGTGCGCGACGCGCACGATCTCCTGGAAGGAGTCGAGGACGATCCGCCCGACGCCGGCCTCGACGGCGCGGGTGATCTCCTCGATGGACTTGTTGTTGCCGTGCAGGGCGATGCGCTCGGCGGGCATCCCGGCGGCCAGCGCGGTGGCGAGCTCGCCGGCGGAGCAGACGTCGAGGTTCAGCCCCTCCTCGTGGAGCCAGCGCACGACGGCCCGCGAAAGGAACGCCTTCCCCGCGTAGAAGACGTCGGCGTCGGTCCCGAAGGCGTCGCGCCAGGCGCGGCAGCGAGCCCGGAAGTCGCTCTCGTCGAGGAAGTAGGCGGGGGTGCCGAACTCCTCGGCGAGGCGGGTGACGGGGATGCCGCCGACGGTGACGACCCCGTCCTCGCCGCGGCCGACCGTGCGCGACCACACCTTCGGTTCGAGGGCGTTGAGGTCGGACGGCGGGGCGGTGTAGTGCCCCTCGGGAAGGACGTCGGCGTAGCGGGGCCCGGCGGGGTGGGCGGAACGGCTCATGGTCTCTGATCCCCTCAGAGGTGTGCGGGTGCGGTGATGCCGAGCTGGTGGAGGCCGTCGGCCAGCACGTTGCCCGTGGCCTCGGCGAGGGCCAGGCGGGCGCGGTGGACGGCCGAGGGTTTCTCGTCACCGCGGGGCAGGACGGCGCAGCCGGTCTGCCACGTCAGGAAGGCGCCGGCGATCCGGTCGAGGTGCCGGGCGAGGCGCTCGGGGTCACGGGCGGCCGTGATGCGGGAGTGGTCGGCGAGGGCGGCGAGGAGGGCCGCCGCGGCGCCGTCGTGGCCGGTGTCGGCCGGCTCCGAGTGGAACCCCAGGTCACGGGCGTTGCGCACGAGGGCCCGGGAGCGGGCGTGGGCGTAGCGCACCCGGAAGAGGGGGTTGCCGTCGCGCTGGACGAGGAGCTCGGCACGGTCGAAGCCTGCGGGCCACAGGAGGCTCCAGCGGGCGGCATCGGGGCCGAGGCGGGCGAGGAGCTCGGGGGCGGGGGCAGGCAGCGGGAGCGGCTCGGCGGCGGGCGGCGCGCGCAGCACGTCCCGCACGAGGTGCGTGTAAGAGGTTCCCTCAAGAGTGATGTTGAGGAACCCCGGCCCGGCGATGTCGACCCGGGCGACCCCCGGCTCCGCGGCCAGCCGCTTGCGGAGCACCTCGGCGACCTCGCGGGCGGGCCGGCCGGTGTCCTGGGCCACGCGCAGGGCGACGTTGGTGGCGTAGTCACCGCACCCCGGGTGGGGCGGGACCCGCACGGTGACCCGCGTGGGCGCGGCGTCGGGCAGCTCGTCGGCCTCGACGGCGCAGTGCACGGCGTGCAGCACGGTGCGGGAGAGATCGGCCGGGGTCACGGGGCCAAGCCTAGGGGAGAGGGGTGGGGCCGGGGCGAATGGGTTTCGCCGACCGAGACGGCGCGGCGCCACCGGAACCGGGATACGGCCCGGGCGACGGAGGCGCGGAAACGAGGCCGGGGCGGACCAGAAGCAGCCAGGGGCGAACCTTTTACACCGACTATCCGCCGACTATCCACGCCGACCAATCACGCCGGCTATTCCCGCCCTCGGAAGGCCTCCGCCCCGCAGACGGACTGGATCCCGCGCACGGCCCCTGCATCCCCGGGGGCCGAGGCCCCCGGAACCCCGTCGCCCCGCTCCCCCTTGCGGCGCCGCACGAGCCTGCGCACGAGCCGCACCATCTCGACCGGCTCGAACGGCTTCGCCAGAAACGCATCGACCCCGGCGGAACGGCCGCCCTCGACCTCCAGCTGGGTGCAGGCGCTGATGATCGCGATCGGTATGTCGTGCGTACGGGCATCGGCGCGGAGCCGGGCGGCCGTGTTCAGCCCGTCGAGCCGGGGCATGACGACATCCAGCGTCACCGCATCAGGACGCACGCGGTGCACGATCTCCAGACACTCGGCACCATCGGCCGCGGTCACGACCTCGAAGCCTTCGAGCTCGAGGTTGACCCTGATCAGCTGCCGGATGACCTTGTTGTCGTCGACGACAAGGACCCGGCCGGACAAGCCAGGCACACCCCGAGAGTAAGCGCGCCCGCCACGCTGCGTCCGGGTTTTCCCCACTTCCACCCCGTGCGGGCGAGCTTTCCCCGACCGCCCCGCACTCCCCCACCCCGTGCGCTACCCCCACCCGGCCCCGGCCCCCGAACCCCGCCGAACGACGTTGCGGATCACCCTCCGGAAGCTGGTAATGTTCTACCCGTCACCGCGCCACGCGGACGACATGCCCCCGTAGCTCAGGGGATAGAGCAACGGCCTCCGGAGCCGTGTGCGCAGGTTCGAATCCTGCCGGGGGCACTTCGCAGAGACCAGCACCGCAAGGCGGCTGACCTGCAGAAGTGCCAAGCATGAAGGCCTGGACCCAGTCCCACTGGATCCAGGCCTTTGTCGTTGCCTGTCGCTGTTCACGCGTGAGTGGCGCGTGAGTTTTCAGGCGGTCGTCACGGCCTGTTGCTCGCCTCCGAGTCTGCGCCCCATCCCATGGCCTCTTCGATCTTCCGGTTGTTGGCCTCCTCGCTGTCGTCTATGCAGCCGGCGTAGTTCCGGTGGATGACCTCGGGCGAGTTGCCCGCCCGCCGGGCTACCTCAGCCACCGGCAGCCCGGAGCGCAGCCAGTTGGTGATGCAGGTCGCCCGGAGGTCGTACGGGCGCCGGGCGAGCGGCGAGTCCACCTTCTCCGGCGGCAGCGCGAGCTCCCGGGCCTCCTGCCAGACACGCCAATAGCTGGAGCTCCCGAGAAGTCCCCCACGCTCGTTGCCGAAGAGCCGGCCATCACCGGCGATGCCGAACTCCGCGATGTGCTCCTGGAGAAGCCGCACGAGGATCGGCGGGATCGGCACCGGACGGTCCGTCTCGACGGCCCGCGACTTGAGCCCCCGCTTGTCGTGGCGCTCTCCGGAGTCCGTCCACTTCTTCCCCGCGACCGGCCGCGTCTCCTTCAGAGTGATCTTTCCCCAACCCCTCTCAGGCAGATAGCACTGCGCTTTCTTCAGGTAGACCGCTTCGGCCGGCCGCGTGGCCGCGTAGAGCATGCAGCCGAAGAACGGCACGAGGCGCCGGCCGCGGTTCCGGTGGATGGATCCGACGTACGAAACAGCCGTGAGCAATTGCCGCCCCTGCACCCCATTCACCAATACGCGTGGATCAACTACGCCACTGGTCGAAGATCCTGTACGTCTCACACCCGCCAAAGGATTGGCGTCCAGGTACCCCTCCTGCATCGCGTATTCCATGGCGGTGTTGAACCCGCGGCGGCGACGCTTGTACGTCTCGGAGGCAACGGGAGTGTCGTCCAGCTTGAACGAAAGCCGGTAATGGACATCCCTTACCACTCTCGATTCCAGCAGGGATGAGAGCGGAAGAGATCGCTTGGAGAGCCACGCACAGGCAGCACGCAGTTCCGCCGGGGGCTCCTCACTCCTGTGCGCAGGAACAACGGCCCAGCGCATCGCCAAACGCGCCTGCTTCAGCTCCGGAGCTCTGGCGTCCTCTTCCATCATTGCCAGCGCCACCGTGGCAAGGCTGTCCGCCAGCCCTTCCCGCGTCTTCGCGGCCGCGGTCCGCCACCGGGCCGCCATGTACTCGCGCGAGAAGTCCCACCAGTTCGGATCCGGGCGAACGTTCGCCTTCTCGGCAGCGGCCCGCAACTCAGACTCGGGCAGGCCGCTGTCGACATCGAACCCTTCGCCGCGCTTCATGGCCTGCCACAGCTCCGAACGGCGACTGTCGGCAAGCGTGACCGTGGCGAAGCTGGCCGTCTTGACCTCCCCCACCACGGTCCAACGCAGCTGATAGGGCGCCCTCTTACTGTTGACCTTGCTCACCTTCCACAGACGAACGTCCGTGGAAAGCGTGGGCTCGCCGGCATCCACCGGCCCCGTGCTGCTCACGGGGCGCTGCCGGCCCTTTCTGTTCCGGTCGATCACGCAGCGTCCTCCCTGGCTGCGAGCCAGCGATCCAGTTCGGAACGCCGTATCCGCACCGTGCCGTTCGGGAGCTTGATCGACCTGGGCCCCTTCTTCAGCTGTCGCCAGCGATAGAAGGTGGACTTGGACACGCCGGGCAGTTCTTCCAACACTTGGGGAATGGTCAACAGTTCATCGCGGAACTTAGCCACGATTCCTCCTTGTTGGGATCGCAATGCTGTGCGTCGCGGCTTATCGCGACTCATAGTCGGCCTGCGTGGTGTTGAGTCGCGACCCCCGGGGGTTGCGTACGCGAGATCTTCAGGTCCTTGCACATCTTGTTGCGCGTGAGCTTCTCGTCTTTCGAGTCGTACGCGGGCATTGTCACCGCGCGCTCCTCTCGTCCATGGGCCAGCAGATGCGGAAACCCCTGGAGCGCTGACAGAACTGACAGAACCTGTCCGCTAGGCCGCTGACCTGCGGTTTCGATAGCCCGGGATCTTGTGACAGAACTCGAAAAAACTCTGACAGAACCTCCCGGGAGGGGGTTCTGTCACCGGGGCCCGCCGGAGGGTCCTGGGGTTCTGTCAGAGTTTCCGGAGGTTTTGTCACAGCCGCGATCACGAGCGTTTGTGCAGGTCAACGGTTTGGGGGTGGGGTTGTGTCAGTTCTGTCAGCGGGTCGGGGGTTTCGTCAGGCTCCGCCTCGGGTGAGGCGGGGGTGGGTGTCGTAGCGGGGTGAGGGGGGCCGGCCGCCGCGGCCGGCGCGTGGGGGCTGGGGCTGCTGGCGGATCCAGCCGTGTTCCTCGAGCAGGGCCAGGGCGGGATCAAGGTCGCCGATGGCGGGGAAGTCCGCCCGGGGCAGGGCCCGGAACAGCTCCCGCTTGGAGAACCCGTCCATCCGGCTGGCGCTCAGGTGGGTCAGGACGGTGTAGGCGGCATCGCGGGCGGGGGCTGCGGTCATGGCGTCGAAGACGTCCAGGGCGTGAGCAGTGAAGTAGTCGCCCAGCTCCGTGGCGGCGGCCATGGTCACAGCCTCGATAGGACGCTGCCACCCGTCCTCGGGGTGGGTGGCCAGGTGAAGCAGTCCGGCGATGCGGGCCACGGCCCCGTCCCGCTTGGATGCCCATTTCACGATCGGGGCGAAGCTTCCCCCCTTGCCCAGACGGGACTCGGTGACCTTCTGGAACGCCAGGATCACCGCGTCAGCCTCGGGGGTCAGGGTCAGGACCGCGGGGTCCGTCCAACCCGCCAGCGCCAGGGTCAGGCCGCCGAGCTTGCGGGCGTAGTGGGCGGTGGTGTCTTCGGAGAGGAGGGTGGGTGAGAGGTTGCGGCTGCCGACCAGGGAGAGGGGTTTGGAGTAGAGGAAGCGGGCGAGGAGCCCGCGTCCGTCGGCCCCGTCGATGCGGGCGAGGGAGTCAAGGACTTCGGGCTGGATGGCCAGGCCAATGGTGACGGCCGGGGAGTCGATGTGCTCGGAGTCCCGGCCCTGGCGGTTGACGCGGACCATGTCCCCGGCGTGGCCTTTGAGGAACATGCCCATGTTCGGGCGGCCGCTGTAGCGGCCGGCGATGATGTCGAACAGTTCCCCTTCTGCGCTCAGGCAGGAGATCCGCCCGTCTTGCTGGGCGAGCAGGGTGCCGATGGTCTCGGGGGTGGCGTCGTCCGCGATGAGCTGCGGCACGGCCGGGACCGTCATCTCCTCCACCTCCTGTGCCAGGGCGACCGCTTCGGCCGTCAGAGCGTCGCGGGTGCTGGGCTCTGCGCTGGCGGCTTTCTGGGCGGCTTTGTCGGCGGCGGTCTTGGCCAGGCGGATGGTGGTCTCCGCTTCGGCCCGTACCGGCCCGGACAGCTCGATCAGGGTCCTCTCCGCGTCGAGGAGCGGGCGGACCATGAGGTCGAACACCGCCGACTTCCGGTTGCCCGGGTCCAGGGCAATGGCGGTGTAGAGGTTCACGGGCTCGCGCCAGTGCCCGCGGATGCAGACCTTGGCCCTACCGCCGGCGGCGGTGGCGATGACCGCAAGCGCCAGGCACCCGGCCAGATCGACGGGCGTCTGCGTCTCCTCCGCGACCCCGCGCACCATGTCCCCCAGCCACGCGGGCAGCGTGGCGACGGGGAACGCCGGCAGGGCGGGGCGGGCCGTGATCGGTACCGGCTCGTCCCACACGGGCCGCAGCGGCTCATTTGGGGGTTCGAGGCTGGACAGCCCGGCCCACAGATCCTCACTGCCGTCGACCGGCTGCGCCGTCATGGTGCTATCGCCTTCCTGTACAGAGGTGGTGGGCTCGATCGGGGGTTCGGTGAAGCAGCCGCAGCCGCCCCAGTCGTCGGGATCCGCCCGGCCGCCCGTGATGCGGGACCGCAGCTCGATCAGAGGCAGAGGCCGGCTGGTGGTGCCGGTGCGCTCGCGCAAGATCGCCACGTCCTTCCCGAGGTGGGCGCGCAGCTGCTGCTCCGCGCGTTCCTCGGCCGCGAACCGGGCCGGGTTGGTCTCGTAGAGCAGCGCCCACTGAGCCTGTCCACCCCGGACGCACGCGCCACCGCAGTTGTTGTGGGGGAAGCCCTGTGCGTACAGGCGCGGGGGCCGCAGCCCACGGGCTTCGGCGCCGCGCAGCAGGTCTTCCTTGTCGAGGTAGGGCGGTTCGCACAAGGGGGCCAGTGCGGTCCAGGGCTGGTAGGCGTGCTGGATGGCGGGCAGGCGGTGCGTTTCGGTCCAGTCGATCCCGAGGTAGACCGCGGTCTGCGCGGGGTCGGTGTGTTCCTCCAGCCACTTACGGCAAGGAATCTGCTTGAGGTACTGGCTGCACGGCGCGATCCGGGAGTTCCCGATGATCCGCCGGTCCCGGAAGACCTCCCACGGGGTCCGCCCGTCCGCAACCTTCACCAGCCGGGCCCCGAGTCCAGCTGCGGCCTCGTCGAGAAACCGGTAAAGGTCCGCGTCCTCCACCTTGGTGTCCGCAAACAGCAACACCACCTCATCAGGCCCATGCTCGTCAACGACACGCTTGGCGGTCGCCCACGAGCCGATCCCCCCGCTCATCATCACCACATGCCGAACGGCAGCGCTCATGCCGCAACCCCCCGCCCATGCTCGGCCCGTAGCAGGCAGACGACCTCGTGCTCGGTGTGGGCTTCGACGAGGAGCAGGACAGCGGGACGCCCGATCGCATCGCGCTCGACACCACACGCGCACCAGCAACGCGCTGAGACCTGCGCAGTCCAGGACGGCGGGGCGACAACGTGCAGACACCCGACCGGCTCATACCGGGTATCCGGCTGCGAGTCAGGGCGAAGAGCTGAAAGGACGCCCTGACGGGCGACGCCCTTCGAGGCGCCCACCCCCGCCCCGAGCTGTTCCTGTACGGCGTCGACCGGGCTGTTCACCGGGCTCCTCCGGTGGGGGGTCACGCGGTCCTCCCCGTGCCGGTGCTGAAGCCGTTGGCCACGGCACGTTCGGCGTAGGGCTCGGGGACACCGACGGAGACGGCGGCCGCGACGATCTGCTGGCCGATGGCGTCCAGGCCGCAGGGGCCGGGGCACTGGGCATGCTGGGCGGCCAGGAAGCACGCCACCCCAAAGGCCGCTGAACCGGCACCCGAATCCCTGTGGCTGAGCACCCGGGCCAGACCCCGCTCCAGACCGGTGCAGACGTACTTTTCGGTGTGCCGGCACCCGGTGGCCACCCTCGTGTCCCACGTGGCCCGGGCCGGGGTTGAAGAGACCACCCCCGCGCGGGCCGGGGTGGTCTCTTCCCTTACGACCAGCGCGCGGACGGCATCCGGCAGATCAGCCATGGCGCCGGCGCCGGGCCCGAGCCAGCGGGCGTAGGACATGCAGGACTTGATGTCCACGTCAGGCAGCACCTTGTTAGCCGACTGCATCGTCCCGCGGTAGATCCAGTGTTCCCCGCGGGTCGTCGTCACAGTCCTGGTGGGCGCCAGGTTGCCGCGAGCCCACGCCACAGCCTGCACGTTATCCAGGTCCACGACGGTCAGCCCTGCCGCGCCGGGGTGATAGGCGACGGCAACGGCCTGCCGCCACGGCCCGGCCCACCGGTGAGACCCCAAGACCTGGGCGCTCGTGGTGGCAGCGGCCCACCCGTGGCAGACAGCTGGACACGAACAGGGGCCCGGACGCTTCATGTTGGGCCGCCCGCCACAAGCGTTGCCGGCGCAGGTCCGGCAGTTCCCAAAGGGAAGCTTCCCCTCGCGCAGAGGCAGCACCGGCACCCCCGCCACCGCGAGCCTCAGCGCAACGTCCAACAGCGGCGGAATACCGATCATGCCGCCACCCCCGAGGTCAGCGTGCGCAGGAGCCAGTCAGGGAGCGGGACCGGGTCCCGGCCGTCAACGACGTGGTACACACCGGCCGGGGCGATGCTGCCCGGGGCGACGGCGTACCCACCCCACGCCCGGACGCGCACACCCGGAATGAGCGGGCCACCGCAGCTGCTGTTCAGCCGGGTGCCCGTCGGAACCGTGAAGTACAGGTGCAGCCCACCATGCGCAGTCCGAACCTGATACGTAGCGGGGACGGGGTGCCCGGCCCCCTCGCAGAGCGCCGTGAGGGCCGCCGCCCCATCACGGGCATCCTCCCTACTCCCCTCACCGGACGGGTCCAGGTCGAGGACGGCCAGGCGGGAGGGGCCGGTGGCGATACCGACGTTGTAGGGACCCACAGTCCACGCGCCAGTGATGCGGTCAGGATCGACGGTCGACCGCGCCTCCCACCCCAGATGCCCGCCGGCGCACGGACCGGCGCCAGGGCAGGACCGCTCATCGTGGAGTGCGGGGATCGTGCTCTCGGGCAGCAGGGGGAAGACATGCCAGTCGCGCAGAGCAGCATCCAGCGCGGCGGCCAGCAGCCGCAGGTGGGGGAAGCCGACGGTCAAGGGCTCGCTCATGTCGCACTCCCAAAGGGCAGGGGCCGCGGGGAGGGTCGCCGGATCGGGGCATGTTGGGTCATGCTGGATTCCTCCAGTTCCGTTCTCAGATGGACTGGGTGGGCCGGGGCGACCGCAGTTCTTTGGCGAGATGCGGCGGTCGCCCCGGGCGTAGCTACAGGTCAGGGTTCGGGTGCACCGGGCAGGGGCCGTCACAGGCGCAGTCCCGGAGCCGGTAGACCGTGTACTGGTGGCGGACGTAGTCGCGGGGCCACTCCCGCACCCCCGCGTCGGGGCCTGAGCCGTACATGTGGCCGAGCACGGCGAGTGCCCATGCAGCGATCTCTGCCGTCTCGGCGGCTTCAGCCGCGATGCCGGGCGGGCAGGTGGCCGCTTCCTGGAGAGCGATCCGGTCGAGTAGGGCGGCCCGCCGCACCCGATACGCCCACGTGGATTCGGAGACGTCCTCGTCGGCCGGGTCTACTTCCAGCCCCATCTCCAAGACGTCGAACATCTCCCGCAGCAGCGACGGCGCGTCGCGGTAGGCGGGGTGGGAGTCGTTGCGGTGGGCGGCGGTGAGGTTCAGGCGGACGCGGTCCCCACCCCGTGCCGGGGCAGTCCGTACGGCCTCGGTGGCGAAGGCGGAGGTCAGAGACTGCTGGACGCGGCCGGCGTCGTCGGGGTCGCAGATGGCGCACATCTCGAACACGAGGTCTCCCTGGGGTTAGAAGGGCGGTTCGTCGCTGGAGCCGTTGGCGGCCCACGGGTCGCGGGCCGCGGTGCGGCGGCGGGGCAGGCGCGGAAGGGGGACGAGGATCCAGCGGCGGTTTTCGTCCCAGCAGGGGCAGGGATCCCACTCGGTCCCGGCGTACTCCCCGGCCTCGTCGCCGTAGTCGTACTCGTGGCCGCCCTCTCCGCCGCAGGCCCGGCAGTCGGGGCGGGGCGTGTCGGTCAGGACGAGGGCCCGGCGGGGCCAGGTCGTGTGCTGGATGCGCAATCGGAGCACGGTGATCTCCTACTTGCTGGTGGGGCGGGCGAGTTTGAGGGTGAGGCCGATTCCGAGGGGCCCGGTGAGTGAGCCGACAATGGCGGCGGTGCGGATGGCGAACTCGAAGAGGGCCAGGGCCGCGGCGGTCATGCCCATCAGGCCGATCGCGATGGCCAGGCCGATGAACACCGGCCGGGTGTAGGAGCGGGGCGGGGGCGGGGCGGCCTGGACGATGACGAAGGGGCGACCGTCGGCCTGGTGGTAGATGTCGGCGGGGATGTGGGGGGCGATGTTGCCTAAGGTCACGTCGGGCGGGGGTGGTTGGCGCATGCGGGGTTCTCCTGTCAGGAGGTGAGGTGGGGGATGGCGTTGGCGATGGCCGCGCAGAGGCTTCGGATGGGGCCGTCGGCGCCGGTGCCGGCGGTGAAGAAGCCGAGGAGGAAGACGGCGAGTGCCGGGCCGAAGCGCAGGGAGCCGGTGCGCAGGAGGAGCACGACGATGAGCGCGAGGACCGCGACAGCGGAAACGGTCAGAGCCATGGGCGTCCCCTATCGGGGTTTCGATTACGGAAGGTGACTGCCGGGGCGGGCCCGTGTGGGCGGCCCACAGGCGGAGAGGAGCGCGCGGACGCGGTGCCCGGGAGGGCCTCTGAGGGGGTTTCGGGGACCGTTTTTGTGGGCGGCCCACGGCCCCACGTGCAGGTGAGGGGCTCCCACAGGGTTGTGGGCGGCCCACAGCGTGTGGGAGCCGCGTGGTGGGCGCCTTGTGGGCGGCCCACAGGGCACGGTCTGGCTACTGTGTGTCGCGTTGGGCGTAGCCGCGGATGGCGGCGGCCAGGGTCTCAGCGAGGTAGCCGGACTTCGGTTCCTTGTCGGTTCCGGCCCGGATGCTGCCCTTGCCGGGCCGCTCGACGCCGACGTCCCGCATGAGGCGGTTGAGTTCCGTGCCCAGGGTGACGGCGTCCATGCCCATGCGGGCGGAGAGGTCGCCGGTGTGCATCCGGCCGCCCGCGGCTACGACGTGCTGGTGGGCTTCGGCCAGGAGCTGCGGGACCGGGTTGGGGCGGTCCTCGGGGGTGCCTGCTTCCTGGACGACGCGTCCGAACTCCGCCCGGATGACGTTGGATTCCCCGCCGGGCGCCTGGTCGTGGTGGCCGGTGGCGGTGCGGGCGGCGTCGAGGATCTGCGAGAGCAGATCGCCGCCGAACCGGGCCGGGCGCTGCGGGAGGCTCTGCGGGCGCGGTCCTCCGGAGGCGATGGGGGCGCTGCTGGTGGTGATCGGGATGCCCTTGATCTCGTCCAGCGGCGGGCGCAGGACTTCCAGGTCTGTGTACGGGCGTGTGGTGGCTGCGAGCTGCTTGGTCTTGTAGAGGCGGGGCAGGATGCGCGCCCATCGGCTCGCGTAGTAGCGGCCGGGCTCGGTGTCGAGGAAGACGGGCTCCAGGCGGGGCCGGCGGTCGGCATACCGGACGCTCAGGCCGCTGATCATCTTGGGTGTGATGCGGTAGGCCTTGAACGGGACCGGGTCGCTGACGATGTCCTCGTCGTTGGGCGCGCAGTAGAAGCCGCAGCCGCGGTAGGGGGCGGCCTTCGGGTTGGTCCGGGCGCCGCCGACGGGGAAGAGGTGGTGGAGTTCCTCGGCATCGGATACGCGCATGCCGACCCGGTTGCGGGACTGCTTCTTCATGGCCGCGGTGATGACGTCCTGCGTGGCGCGCAGGCCGCAGATTCCGACCCGGACCCGGACGGCGCGGCCGGTGTTGACGATGGTGTCGAGCTTGTGCAGCAGCGTCATCGGGAGCTCTGCGATCTCATCCACAAGCAGAACGACCGCGGGGATGTCGGCGTTGACGGCGATCTTGTCGTCTTCGGTGAGCAGGTCCTGATGGCCGCTCTTGCGGGCGGCGATCCCGGCGATGAGCGTGTCACACAGGATGTGGGCCTCTTCGACGGTGTCAGCGCTCCAGTCGATCAGCGGAACGGTGGCGGTGCCATCGACGGCCCAGGAGCGCAGCCAAGGGAGGCTGATGCCAGCGCCGGTGACGTCGATGTGCATGACGACGGCGTCCGCGGTACGCAGAGCTGCGGCGTTGAGGTCGTTGACTGTGTTGGTCTTGCCGGAGCCGATCTGGCCGGTGATCAGGGCGCAGTCATCGACCATGCGTATGCGGACTTCTTCTGCGTCCGGCTGCAGGCCGAGGGGGAAGCCGTCGTAGATGCTGGTGATGCTGGTGTCCTCCGGGCCCAGGGGTAGGTCCACGTCTTCGGCGAGGACGTCTTTGGCCGTGACCCGGATCTGGATTTCGCCATAGACCATGCCGTCGGTGATCTGGATGCCACCGCCGCGCGGCAGGCGCAGGGCCCCGGCAAGGGTGCGGTCGGCGGCGGCGGGGAGTTCGGGGGTGCCTGCGGGCATCTGGACGCGCACGGTGTATCCGACGTCGCCCTTCCAGGGGGTAACGCCGTTGACCTGGTGTCCTTCGAGGCGGAAGAGCTCCGCCAGGAGCTTCTCCCACTCACCGGCCTTGCCGTTGGCCCACTTCTGCAGCCGCCGCTGCACTCGCTCGCTCTTCGCGCTCTCCTCCGCATCGGCCAGACCGCGGGCCGCGACCACCGCGGCCGCCGTCCCGGCCCCCCACCATCCCGCGGTGGACCACGTAAAGGCGGAATGCCCGGCCAGGGCGACGGCGCTCCAGCCGCCGGCGGCCAGCCACGCGACGCACCGCGTGACCATGTGCCCGCGCGGGCGCCGCTGGTAGAGGTCGGCACCGGCCTGAGCGAGTGCCCCGGTTCCGGCGGTCAGCAGTGCGTAGGCGGGCGGGAGATCGGCCAGGCCGCCGGCGGCGGCCAGGCTGTAGGCGCCGCCGGCGGTCATCACGGCCCCGGCGGCGGGGGTGACCCTCCAGCCCCAGTCCAGGCGGGAAGGGCTACTGCGTGCCATCAGGAATCAAGCTCCTTCGTGCTCGGGCGGCCGCGGGCTGGGCACCAAGCTGGTGCCCAGCCCGCGACGGGAGAACAAGGGCTGTGCGGGAAGGGGTGCTGGTCAGGGGGCGTCCCACATGGCTTCGCCCTCTTCGCCGTTGCGCGGCGCCTCATGGCGGCTGATGTCTGGGGCATGCAGGCGCCGGAAGGACGGCATCAGCTCCTGCGCGGCGGACGCCGCCTGCATCAGCAGCGTGTGGACCTCCGCGATCGCGTCCACGACCGCCTTCTCCACCGGGTACCGGTCGTTAGAGCGGACCTGCAGCAGATCCACCGCCGCGGCCACGTTCTCGATCCCATCCGGGATGCCCTCGAACTCCGCCGCGACCTCCCGCATGTGGCCGGGCTCGTAGCGGGCGTAGACATGCGCGATGTCCTGGCACACGGCCACGAAATGCGACGGCTGATGCTGGCTGTAGGAGCCGTCCTGGCGGCGTTCGAGGATGTTCCACATGTGCTCGTTGTTCCGCGGCTCCTCCAGCCGCTTCAGGTCGTGCTCATGGAGCTTGGCGAACAGCGGCCCCACCTCACCGGCCTTCTGCGCGGCCTGGTGGATCAGGGCGTAGACCTGCGCGACCAGGTCCGCCATCTTCGCGTCCGCCGGGTACTTCTCCGCGGTGTTGACCGCCAGCTGGCGCACCGCCTCCGCCGTGGACGTCAGCCCCTCGGGCAGACCCCAGTACTCGGCCGCCACCGCCAGCATCATCGGCGGCTCATACCGGGCGTACGCCTCCCGCACGGCCTCGGTTTCGGTCTTGAAGACGGACACCAGATCTCCTCCGAAGTGGTCATTGGGGAAGGTCAGAGAAGCCGGGAGCGAGCGCCCCGGCTGCGGGAAGACCGTGGCCACATCAGGGCGGGTGGCCTCGGTGAACTTCTCCTTCGCCCGGCGCATCAGCCACCGGTGCACCGCACGCGCGGCCCTCGGCCCCCAAGCCAGGAAGCGATCACCCCAGGCCCTGCCGGTGCGCGGCGCCAGGCGCAGCCACCGCAGCACCACCCCGCAGGTCGCCGCGAGCCCCTTGAACAGCAGACCGGGCACCGCGGCCAGCACGCCCACCGTGCCGGCCGCGAGCTTCGCCCCGGCCGAACGAGCCAGATAGGCCGCCATGGCCAGCCCGTTCCGCGCCAGCCACCGGCGTGCCGTACGGATCCGCTCCCGCAACCCCTGCACGGCAGACGACCGAGCCACACCAGCAGTAGCGCGTCGGAGAGCGGTGCGGCCGCGCAGGGCGGCCCGGCCAGCACGGCGGGCGGCCGCCGCGACCGTAGACCGCAACCGCCCCCGGCCCGAAGCGGCATTCTGCCCGCCACCCGTGGGCTTCCGGGTGTTGCTGCCCTGGCGATCGCGGCCAAGCCGACCAGCCGTGTCGGAAGAGCCACCGCCCTGCCTCGCCCCACGGCGCAGGCCTAGGCGGCCCAGAACCCCGCCCTGCCCGCCACCTGCACTGTGGCGACCTCTCCAGCCACCCGGCCGACCGGCGCCCCCGCCGCCCGCGCCACGGCCCGCACGGCTACCTGAACGGCCACCGGCACCACCGGCAGCAGCACGTGAACGGCCAACCGCAGCACCGGCCTTCCCCCACCCGCCGACGTGCCGCCCACCTGCAGACCCTGCCCCGGACAGCGGCCGGTGCCGCTTGGACAACGACACCCCCCAGCCGCCACGACCACGACCGCCGCCACCATGCTGCGCAGCGCCACCGGTGCCCACAGGGCTGCTGCCGGGCCGGGAAGCAGAACGCCCCTGACGGCCGGAACGGCTACCGCTTATGCCCGTACCCGTCCGGCGGCCTCCTGCAGAGCGATGGCCACCACCGGCGCCGGCGCTCCCGAACACACCGCGGGAGCGCCCCGTCCGGCCCCGGCCCACGCCCCCGCTGGAACCGCCCAGCAGGCCACGGCGATTGCGGCGGGACCGGGCTACCGTGACACCCACTGTCGCCAGGGTGGCCGCGCCGACCACGACACCCGCCGCAGTGAGCGTCCCGGCCAGACCCGCCGACGTGTACAGCGCGGCTGTTCCGGTCGAGACAGCTTCCGCGCCGAACACCGTGGCGGGCAGAACCCGCAGCCCCGCCCCCTGACGGGCACGGGCAGGCTGCTGCTCCTCAGCGGCCTGCGTGACGGTGAACTCGATCGGCACCGCCTGTCCGCCGTCAGCGACGGCCAGGCCAGCGGCAGAGCCTATTTCTTCCGTAGATGCGGGCGGCGATGTCGCCCCCGCAGAACTCGTGTTGGACACTGGCCTCGCTCCTTAAGGAGTGGAGAGGGGAGGCCCGGCCGGGCCCTGAGAAAGCAGGCCGGACCTCCCTGCCTGTATGGCTTGGTGCAGATAGGCCGGTCAGCGGCGAGGCAGCTGATGACCTGGGTGAGCGGCTGCAATCTCCTGCCACCGGCGGCTCTCCGCCGCATCCACCCCCGTCACCCGCACGATGTACCGGCACCCCGGCGCCTTGCACCGGTGCGTCGTGACAGCGAACATCTCGGTGAGGTGAAGCGTCGCGGCGCTGATGGTCCCGGACACCGCCACCACGCAGGACAGCGTCAGCGACCACGGCAGGCCGTACGGGCTCAGGCGGGCCCACATGGCCACCGCCATCCCCGCACCGGCGCACAGGGCGATGGCGATGCGTATGTGCCGGGTGGCCATTACGCGGCTCCCGTGGGGAGGGCGTCGGGTTCCAGGGCGAAGTACAGGACCGCGAGCGGCGTGCCGTATTCGTCTGCGAGCTGCTGCGTCAGGTGGCGGAAGCACATGGCGCGGGTGAAGCCGGCAGGCACGTCGAGGATCGCGTCACGGGTGTTGAGGACGCCGTCGCGGGTCTGCACGGTGGTGATGTAGTGGAAGCTGGTCACCTGCGGCGTAGCGGCCGCAGGGGTGGTGGTCTGGGTCGTCACTGCTGATCTCCAGGGTTGGTGGATGGTTCAGGCGACGTGCTGGTCTGTGGCGTAGGCGCAGGTCACGCACTCCCCGAGTGAGGTGGGGATGCAGTAGCCGGCGTCCGTCTGGCAGGTGGGGCAGGTGCGGCGGGCGCGCATCGCCGCGGCCAGTGCCGCTATGCGGCCCGGGGTCATCGGGCGTACGGGCAGGGCCTGGTCGATGCGGTAGAGGTAGCCGACCAGCACCCCGGCCTTGCGGCGGCGGGAACGGCGCATCACCTGCGCGGCAACCGGCTGTCCGCCCGGGCGTAGGCCGCGGGCGCGGAGTTGGCGGCGGGTGGCCAGCCCGTCCGGGGCCAGGCGCCACGGGTACGTCGGTATCCCGTGCGTGGCCCCGGTCGGGTCGTAGCAGCCGCCGAACGCGGCGGACATCAGCCGAGGTGGTGGTAAGCCGCCCGGCATTCCGCGGCGTGGGCGTTGGCCCTGTGGCGAGTGAAGACGAGGTAGTTGTCGGCAGGGCTGTCGGGGGCTCCGTAGCCGCGGCAGATCCAACGGGAGTTTTCCCCGTAGGTCTTGCCGGTGACGTCGACCGCGGAGCCGACGAGGTTACGCATCCGGATGAGCAGGTCACCCGATTCCGCGGGCGCGGTGTACGGGGAGAGCTTCATGAGGCTGCTCCTGTGAGAGACAGAGGTGAGAGGCCCGGCGGGGCGCGGCGGGCGCCCAGAGCCCGTTTCTGATCCGGCGGGATAGATCAGCTCCAGTCGACGCTGCCCGGACCGTTCCGGCGCTCGTAGTCGTCCCAGAAGCGGGCGCTGCGCTCCTTGCTTTCGCGCTGGGCGGCCTTGAAGCGGGCGGTGAGGTCCTTGTCGAGGGCCTCCGTGCGCTCACGGCTCTTGCGGTCCGCCCGCGACTCCCTGTGCGGCGGCTCAGCGCCCTGCGGATACTTCGGGGTGAACAGGCCCATGACGGGCTCCTCTCGATGCGGCTCGTGAATTGGAAACAGGCAGTCAGTGCGGTTCGAGAGCTCTGTGCCGACCGGGCGGCGGGCCGTGCCGGGGGTCAGGCTGCGTGGGAGGCGCGTGGCTGCGCGGCGAGCTGCGCGGCGCGCGCGGCGCGGAAGTCCTTGACCCAGTTGCGGGCGTTACCGGGGTCGATGCCGAAGCGCTCCGCGAGGTCCGCGGCCGCCGGCTCGGCCGGCTCGTTGGCGGCGGTCAGGCAGTGCAGGTAGTAGGTCCAGCCCTGCTGCTTGGCCGGGCTCTTCCACACCGGCCCGTCACCGTTCAGGGCGGTCTCCGGGGCGTGCGGGCGCAGGGCTGCCAGCTCGCCCATCAGGCGGTCGCGCAGCAGGGTCGCTTCCTGGGTCGCTCGGCTGAGCTGCTGAAACGCTTGCTGCTGGGCATTGATCTGGCCCTGCAGGGCGTCCCGCGCGCTTGCCGCGCGCTGCCGCGCATCTTCATGCTCGGCAGCATCCTTGCGGACCTGATCAGCGTCCTCCCGTGCCCGCCGGAGGATGGTGCCGGCCTCGGTGCGGGCATCGGTCAGGAGTCGTTCCGCGCGCTGCCGCGCGGTCTCCTCCTCTCGCCGCGCGCCTTCCGCGCGCTGACGCGCGGCCTCGGCCTGAGCGCTGGTGCCCTCCTGCCGGGAGACAAGATCCTCATACTCCCCGCGGGCGCGCTCCAGCTCGTCCCGGGCGGCGGCGAGTTCGTCTACCGCGCGCTTCCGCGCGTCCTCGGCATTCTGCCGCGCACTCTCCGCGCGCTGCCGCTCCTCTTCCGCGCGCTCGGCCAGGGCCGAGGACTCGATACGGCGCGCGGCCGGGGTCACTGCGAGATCCTCGATCAGCTCCAGGACCGCGGGCGCGTCGCGGTAGTCGAGGCGTGCGACCTCTTCCGCGCGGGTGATCGCGGCCAGACGGCGCACCAGAGCCAGCGCCTGAGCGCCGTCGGTGGCCACGTCTGCGCGGTCCAGGGCCTTCTGGGCCTTGCCGCGCAGCTTCTCCGTGCGCCGCTGTGTCCGTCGCCGGGCCCTCGGCCGCAACCCGGCGTCCGGGGATTCCAGGGCGAGGCGGAGGCGGTAGACGCGGAGTGCCGCGCGCTGCGCGAGGGCGGCGCGGGCGATGGCGGATGAGGAGGAGCGGGCGTCCAGCCCGAGCAGGGCGAACAGGCCGGACCAGGCGTGCTGCCACAGCAGCGCCACCAGCCGGGCCGGGCCCGGCCGCGCATTCTCCTCGTCCGGCCGCTGGTGGTGGAGCTTGCTGCGCAGCTGCAGCTCGATCAGCCACGCCGCCAGCGCCGGCACCGCCGCCAGTACCGGACGCGCCCACCAGTTCGGGGCGTGGACGGCGTTCATGGCGGCGGAGAAGCCGACCTGCATCCAGGCCGTGCGGTGCATCAGCCGCAGCTCACGCGTCCACCCCGCCGCCGGATCGGCCGTGCGGTACATCTGGACCAGCAGCGTCATCTCCGCGGCATCGAACACCGCGATAAACGCCACCGCCAGCACGTGAGACAGGTTGCTGGTCGTGGTGGCGAACCCCCACAGGCCGTGAACGCTGACGGCCACGCCGCCCAGCGCCACCACGGCCTGAGGGCCGATCCCCGCCAGCCACTCCGACTTCCGCAGCCTGCCCAGCACCACCACCAACAGCGCCAGCACAACCGCCCCTGCACCCGCCAGCACCGGCCACGGCAGACCGGCCAGGGCGGCGACGCCGGGGATCACTCGGGGCCCCCGGCCCGCGCAGGCAGGACTTCGGCGGTGGCGATCAGCCGCACCGGCGTCGCCGGGTCGTCGGGATCGTCGCTGTCCTCGATCCACTCCCAGCAGCATCCCGGAGCCACCTGGTAGCCCAGCTCCGCCAGCGCCCGCTCCCGCTCAACCGGCGTGGGCACCGGATCCGAGCGGCCCCAGTCAGCCTCCGGCCACCACGACACCGGCACACCCAGCAGCACGACATAGAGCTGCCACCGGCCGGAGGTGTTGGCCATCTGGGCCCTGAACGGTGTGGCCATCAGGCCACCTCCCCAGCTGTACGGCCGTCGGCCGGGACCCGTACGGCCTTGAGCGTGGCGTCGTCGAGGACGGCCGGCCGGGTGTAGTCGTCGCGGATCAGGTGCGGGTCGAGGTCGAGGAACTGGTGCCGCTGCTCCGCCAACTGCCCGGCGCGGTAACGGCGCGGGTGCAGACGGCGGTAGAGGCGGTGGCTCAGCGCGGTCATCGTGCACCTCCGGGAAGGGGAGTCGTGCCGGGACGGCCGGTGCGGCGGCTGTTCGTGGTGGTCATCTCCGGGACGGGACCGTCGGCGATCCGCCACCCGCCCCCGTCACGCTTGGCCGCGTACATGGCCTCATCGGCGCGGCGTAGCGCGCGACTCAGCTCCACCTGGGGCAGGCCGCCGTGCACGAACGCGCCGGTCGAGGCGCCGACGGCGAGTGTGGTGTCCCGGTGGAGGACGGGTTCGCGCAGGGCGGTGTCGAGAGCGCGCAGGTGGCCCGGCAGATGGGCGGGTGTCACCAGCCGGGCCGTTGCGGCGAACTCATCCCCGCCCAGGCGCCCAGCGGTGCCGTCCAGTGAGGACGCCCAGTACCGCAGCCGCTGCGCGAGGGCGACGAGCAGCGCGTCTCCGGCGGCATGGCCGTGGCGGTCGTTGACGGCTTTGAAGCCGTCCAGGTCCACCACGAGTGCGGCCATGCTGCCCGGGCGGCGCAGGTCGCGTCGCGCGACGTGCGTGAACAGTTCGCGGCCCGGCAGGCCGGTCAGCGCGTCCAGGCGCGCCCGCGCCAGACGACGGCGCAGCAGCAGCATGTGCGCCGACCAACCCGCCACCAGCGGAGCGGCCGTCCCGCCAGCTGCAAGAACGTGGAAGGCATCCATCACGCCGCCTCCGATCCCGCGGCAGCGCGGCTCGCCAGCCACCGGATGATCTCGACCAGCACCCGCCGCTCCGCCCGGCGCAGACGCTTCACGTCCACGCCCGTCAGCGGCCTGTCGAGCAGGGCAACCTCAACATCGAGCAGGGCAACCTCCGCCTGAATCAGCGGCATCTCCCGCTCGATGGCATTCAGATCAGCGTCGGTCGGCTCCCGATCCGACAGCGGTAAGACTCCCGCCACACGGGCGGGATCCGGGAAGATGGGGTTCACGGGGTCGTGCTCCCTTCAGCAGGAACGGCCCTTGCGGTCCCGGTGTTGGCCCACCGGGACCGCGCCGTTTGATGGTGGTTGTCAGCGCTCGACGACCGGCTTCTGCAGGTCGAGGCCGGTCAGCCGCAGTCGGTGGCGGAGAGGCCGTGACGGCGCTCCCACTCCCGGATGCATCCCTGCGTGATCTGCCGGGTGACCGGGTCGGGCTCTCCCTGGTGCTGCTCGATCGCGGCGGCGAGTTCCTCGTCCGTGAAGTTCGGGACGGTCTTGTTCGGCCACGTGACGGACATGCGGCTCTCCTCATCTGTGTGATCGGTTCCGGGCCGATCCCGGCTCCCCTCAACCCCGCCCGTCCGGCCGCCGCGCGATGCGCGGGCCGAACGGGCAGAGGAGGCAACCGCCGCAGCACCTGTGCTGCAGTCCCGTTGGACATCACCAGGCCGGGCCCGTCCTCGGGCGGCCGGTGGTGGGTGACGCGAAGGACGTCCTGCCGGGCCGGTCCAGCCGGGCAGGCGTCTCAGGTCTTCGTCGGAACACGCTGTCCTCCCAATCGAGGAGCGGTACACGGGCTTCGCTGGCCGGCCGTTGCCACGGCTGATCAGCCCCGAGCCCGGGAAGTCGGGTGCGTCATCGTCACTGCTCTGACGCGAGCAGGGCAGCGCATACCAGGTGGCAACCAAGGGGCTGACCTCCAGCAGTGAAGGGATGATCCCCAGGGCTGTTCTCCAGAGCTGATACGCGGACAGGACAGGTTCACCTGCCACAAAGGGGCTGCCGACGACCATCGCCCGGGCCGCCACGGGGACGGGGACTCTCACCCCGTCGACTCGACACACTGTTCAGTTCTCAAGCAACAGCCCTCCCCGACAGCGCGCTAACCCCTGGTCAAAGGAGCTCCCGTCCTCACGGGACCGCCGGGCGTTAGTGCAGGTCAAACTGGCTCACACCTCGAATGCGAGATATGTATTACCTACCTCGTATCGTGCCGATGACGGTTCGCGGCGTCAACCCCTTCGTGAGATCCCGCCGGCAAACCCTCTGGCGTTCGGCGCGTCTACAGACTCCACGCCACGAGCGAGACAAGTAACCGCGCTGGTAGACGTGTTGGAGACGTCTCAACTACCGTCAAGACGTCCCAGCACGTCCCAACCTCAGGAGTGCAGCATGACCAACGAGCGACTTCGTGGGGCGATCGTGGAGGCTGGCCTGACCCTGGAGAAGGTCGCAGATCATCTCGACGTGAACGTCAAGACTGTGGAGCGGTGGATCAACGGCGGGCGCGCGCCGTACAACAGGCACAAGTACGCCGCAGCCGCTCTCCTACGCCGCGAGGTGACCTACCTCTGGCCAGACAAGCGCACGGCTTCCGAAGTAACCGCGGTGGGGCAGGCCGAGTTGGTCAAGATCTATCCCCACCGCAATGTCGTGCCGGGCCCCCTCTGGCCCAAGCTGTACGCACAGGCAACGCGACAGTTCGACGTCCTCACTTACTCCGCCTTCTGGCTGACTGAGGACCTAGAGTTCCACCGGATCGTGAAGGAGAAGTCTGCCGCCGGCCTACACATGCGATTCATCTTCGGCGACCCGGACTCTGCGGCTGTCGCCGTTCGAGGCGAGGAAGAGGGGGTAGGGAACGCGCAAGCGAGCAAGACCCGCAACGCCCTCGTGAACTGCGCTCCGCTCTTCGGGCTGCCCGGTGTGGAATTTCGACTCCACGGCACCACGTTATACAACTCGATCTATCGAGCCGATGACGAGATGCTCACCAACACCCATGTCTACGGCATCAGCGCTTGGCTTGCCCCGGTTCTCCACATCCAGCGAGTGCCCGGCGGTGAATTATTCGACACCTACGCCGAGAGCATCGAACGAGTCTGGGAGTCCGCCCGCCAAATTTCGTCCCCCAAAGAATGTTGAGGTAGCACGCCATGAGCCGCATCGACTATTTCGAGGACCCGCATGCGCCGCGGGCGAACTCGGTCGTTCCATCAGCCAGCGCCGTGGTTGTTGATGATGAGGGTCGAGTACTCGTCATCCACAAGACGGACAACAATCTCTGGGCACTCCCTGGAGGAGGTCACGATATCGGTGAGAGCATCACCGATACGGCCATCCGGGAGGTGCGGGAAGAGACAGGGATCGACATCGAGATCGAGCGCGTCACGGGCATCTACACCAACCCGCACCATGTCATGGCCTATGACGACGGCGAGGTCCGGCAGCAATTCACGATCTGCTTTCGCGCTCGCCCGACGGGTGGCACACTGCGAAGCAGCCAGGAGTCAAAGGAGGTCCGATGGGCCTCACCCACTGACCTCTCCGATCTCGACATCCACCCCTCAATGCGACTTCGCATCGAGCACGGGTTGGATGAGGGGCGTACGTCGCCGCACATCGGCTAGCGGGACCCGGCCGCGGAGAGACGCTGGCCCACTCGCGCTACCGTCGCATGGACTTCGGGTGCTGCCCTCTGAATGAAGCGCCCGACGATGGAATCGGGGCTATACCGCTGGACGATTTCGTCTACCCGTTCCACCGGCTCGGTTCGCGTACCGTCCGGGGTCGTCGTCATGTCGCAGTAGACCAGGGCGTCTACAAGGTGCTGCTCCTCCATGACGAATTCGCTGACAAGTTCCTCTAGAAGACCGCGCTCTTCCGCCTCCAGTAGAGCGAAAGTGTGGTGAGCTACGAGCCTCACGATACGTTCGTCCGCATTCTGCTCGTGGCGAAGGAAGCGCGCCCCGTCCAGAGGATGAAACCCTGTCTTGACCAGCACCGGGCTGTACCCGATGTCGTGCAGGATGGCCGCAGCCTCCAAGAGCTCCGCGTCGTCGCCAAGGATCGGCTGCAGGCTTCGGGCTCGTTCAGCCACTCCGAGCGAGTGCGCCCATCGACGGGGAAGCGGCTCAGATAGCAGAGATTCCGACAATTCGTAGGCCCACTTCGTCATTCGCATCCAGGTCCACCCTCTATGAGCGATCGTCGTCTGGCAGGGCTCGCACCTCCCGCCGCCTTCCCGGCGCGGCGCCGGCAAGCAGCCCTTGCCCTTCCATCTTTGCGATAGCGGAGCGCACTGCGGTCCGTGAGGCGCGGAACCGCTCGCACAGCTCGTCTTCCGTGAAGAATGCGTCTCCCGGCTTGATGCCGCTTGCTCTCAGAAGGTCCGTTACCTTCTCCACGAGTGGGCGCCGGTCACCCGTGCCTGCCACGTAGTTCGCGGCCCCCCGCACGGACTCGATGAGTCCCTCGGCCTTCAGTACCGCGAGCGCACGGTCGATCGTGCTGGCACCCACCCCGTGGATGCGTCGCAGGTCGGCCTTGGAAGGCAGCCTCTCCGCGATCTCCCCCGCCTTGATCTGCTCACGCAGAGAACCCGCGACCTGCAAGTAAGTACCTCGCGGACTGGCCTGCGGCACGTGCCCTCCCCGTTCCCGACCTTGCGTGACAGCGGTTGACTACCCCCAGCTTCGCACGCGGGGGAACCACTGCCGCAGGTGTCGGCACCGAGCGCTGAATCACCAGCTGCCTGAGTCCAGCTCAGCCGGTGTAGCTCAGCTGCAGGACGGTGACGGTCTTCGTGATCTGGCCGACTAAGAGGACGGCGATGGCCTCCTCTGTGACGATCATCCGCACGACACCATCGTCCTCGCCGTACGCCTCGGTCGCCGCGATCGGGTCGTCGCATGCCGCGGCCAGCTCGAGCGAAAGCCGCTCGCTCGCCTCAGGCGGCAGAGCATCGTGGACAGCTTCGGCCGCCCGGTCGTACTTGAGCCGGTATCCCATCAGGCGGCACCTCGGCCACGAGCGGCAGCAGCCTCAGCCTGAACGTGGTCCGTCCGGTCCACCCAGTCCCCCGGGATCTCTCCCGTGGCCTCTTCCGCCTCGGCGAGCACGCGGCCGCGCTCAGCGGCGCCGGACACGCCGACCGCGATCGTGCGCCACTTGGCGAAGACGGTCAGCAGCTCGTGCGCGGGGGCACGGTTGATCTCGCCTAGGAATCTCTGGCTCAGCGCTGGGTTGCCCAGCGCCTCGCAGATGGATTCGATGGTCCATGTCTGGTCGCTCACGGCCAGAGCCTCCCGCGATCGTCGCCGTCCTTCGCGCCTACGGTACGCGCGCTGCACGCTCGCCGTCAGCTGCGTGGCGCCCTCCGGCACACCCATTCGGAGCTCCCTACGAGTGAGTGGCGCGTGAGATTCTTCGCCGCCTGATCACAGGTTCACGTTTTCGCTGGTCAGGCGCGTAGCCCAGACGTGATCAGTAATGCCCTCCGGAGCCGTGTGCGCAGGTTCGAATCCTGCCGGGGGCACTCGCCTGGTTCGTCGGGAAGACGTGCAGGTGGATGCCTTGGTCGAAGGCCCGGACTCAGCAACGCTGAGTCCGGGCCTTCTTCGTTGTGGGCACCATTGGCCTCACCCGTTACGGTCTCATCCGGTGCCGCCCCGGGGTAGTGTGCGCCCCCGGGGGCAGGGGTGGTGATCCCGGTCCCCTTCCAAGTTTTCCTGTAACACGCCTACTTGACGCATCTTCAGGGAAGCGGGGCGGATGAGATTTCGCCGGGGTGCCGGGCACGGGCTGGATCTGCATCAGGCCCGGGACGATCTGCCGTTACGGGCCGTGCTGGAGGACGCCGCCATGGGGCGGTGGGAAGGGCCGCGGGATCTGCTGGCGGTCACCGGGGCGGACTGGGACCGGCGGATCTTCCGGCTGCAGGTGCTGGCGCGGGCCGGGGTGCGGCTGCGGTTCGCCGATACGTGGGCGCGGGCGGAGCCGCGGTCGGGCGATGCGCTGGCGCTGCTCGCGCACGTGCAGGCCGTGCGGTCGATGATCAGCGGGGCCGGGGCCGGGCGGGCCGAGATGGAGGCCGCCTGGGCGACCTGTCTGGCGGCCGCCGAGGCCGCGCCGGCCGACCCCTCGCCGTGGGTGGTGATGCTCGCGCTCCTGCGGGTCCACGCGCCGGGCCGGAACGTGCTGGAGCAGGTGTGGGCCGAGGTGGTGCGGCGCGATCCGTACAACCGCGAGGCCCACCACGAGCTGCTCACCTATCTCTTCCCCCGTAACCACGGCTCGGGGGCGGAGATGTTCCACTGGGCCCAGGAGCAGGCCGACACCGCTCCCCGGGGGCTGCCGATCGCCGTGCTGCCGCTGGTGGCGCTCGCCGAGTCGCACCGGCACCGGATGGAGACCGACGCCGGCAGCTACGGCAGTTACGGGCTGAGCATCCACCCGTGGATCGACTGCCCGCACATCGACCCCGTGCTGGACGGCTGGTGGCGGCACCGCTCCCCGCAGCCCCACGCCCAGTTCGTGGACGACGCCAATTACCTGGCCCACGCGCTGGCCTTCGCGGGGCGGCACGTCGAGGCGTACGAGGTGTTCCGGGCCGTCGGGCCGTACGCCTCCGAGGTGCCGTGGTCCTACTGCGGCGACGCCCGGGAGCTCTTCCTCCGGCACCGGGAGTGGGCCGTGCGGGCCGTCCGGGACGGGCGGCGTCCGCCCCGCGCCCGCAGGCGGTGACCTCCACCACCGATCCCGCACCGCACACGCACCCGCACACGCACACGCACCCGCATTCAGAAACACGCACATTTCTTGACCGTCCCCACGAGAAAGAGAATCGCGTGCCACTCGATGTCCCAGGCTCCTCCGGCGTCTCCGGCGTCTCCGACGAGGAGCGCCTCCGCCAGCTCGGCTACACCCAGGTCCTCGCCCGCCACATGTCGGGGTTCGCCAACTTCGCCGTCTCGTTCACGATCATCTCCGTCCTCTCCGGCTGCATGACGCTCTACGGCTTCGGCATGCACACCGGCGGGCCCGCCATGCTCACCTGGGGCTGGATCGGCGTCGGGGCGATGTCCCTGGTCGTGGGGCTGGCGATGGCCGAGGTGTGTTCCTCGTACCCGACGTCGGCCGGGCTGTACTTCTGGGCGTACCGGATGGCCCCGGAGAAGTCGCGGGCGGCGTGGGCCTGGTTCACCGGCTGGTTCAACGTGCTCGGGCAGGTCGCGGCGACGGCGGGCATCGACTTCGGTGCGGCGTCGTTCCTGAACGCCTATCTGGACCTGCAGTTCGGGTTCGCGGCCACGCCGGGCCACACGATGCTGCTGTTCGGCGCGGTGCTCCTGCTGCACGCGGTGCTGAACACCTTCGGCGTGCGGCTGGTGGCCTTCCTCAATTCGGTGAGCGTGTGGTGGCACCTGCTGGGCGTCCTGCTCATCGTGGGCGCGCTCGCCGTCGTGCCGGACCACCACCGGTCGGCGTCGTTCGTGTTCACGCACTTCGTCAACGACACCGGCTGGGGCTCGGGCCTCTACGTGGGGCTGCTCTCGCTCCTCGTCGCGCAGTACACGTTCACCGGCTACGACGCCTCCGCCCACATGACCGAGGAGACGAACGACGCGGCGGTGGCCGGGCCCCGCGGCATCGTCCGGTCGATCTGGGCGTCCTGGATCGCCGGGTTCGTGCTGCTGGCGGGCCTGACGTACGCGATCCAGGACTGGGACGGCGCGGCGGGCACCGCGACGGGGGTGCCGCCCGCGCAGATCTTCATGGACGCGCTCGGCGCGGCCGCCGGCAAGCTGCTGCTGCTCGTCGTGATCGTCGCGCAGCTGTTCTGCGGCATGGCCTCCGTGACGGCCAACTCGCGGATGATCTACGCCTTCTCGCGCGACGGCGCGCTGCCCTTCTCCCGCGTCTGGCACCGGATCAATCCGCAGACGCGCACGCCCACCAACGCCGTGTGGCTGGCCGCCGCGGGGGCGTTCGCGCTGGGCCTGCCGTATCTGATCAACTCCACGGCCTACGCGGCCGTGACCTCGATCGCCACCATCGGCCTGTACCTCGCCTACGCCGCGCCGACCCTGCTGCGGCTGCGCAAGGGCGACGCCTTCGAGCGCGGGCCCTGGCACCTGGGCCGCTGGTCGAAGCCGGTCGGGGTGGTGGCCATCGGCTGGGTCGCCGTGATCACCGTGCTGTTCATGCTGCCGCAGGCGAGCCCCGTCACCGTCGACACGTTCAACTACGCGCCCATCGCGGTCGCCGCCGTCCTGGGTTTCGCCGGTGTCTGGTGGCTCGCCTCGGCCCGCAGGTGGTTCCTCGATCCGCACCACCCGCGCAACGCCGCCTCCGTCCGTGAGCCGGCCGCCCCGCCCCGGGAGACCGACGTCTTCCGCTGGTAGATCACCGACCTACTGGTTCGTTCACTCGCTCCGTGGATCAGGTCTTCGGGTACGCGAACGCGTACCCCTGCTCCTTGAACCACGGCAGGAGCTGCTCCAGGGCGGCGACCGTCTGGCCGCGGTTGCCGCCGCCGTCGTGGAAGAGGACCACGGGGCCCTCCTTCATGCCCTTCTTGACCGCGTCGACGATGTGGCCGACGCCGGGGTTGCGCCAGTCGTGGGTGTCGACGCTCCAGCCGAGCGGGCGCATGCCGTGCGAGGCGGCGACGTCCCGGCTGTACGGGGTGAAGGCGCCGCCGGGCGCCCGGTAGTAGTACACCCGGACGCCGGGGCCGGCCGCCTTCTCGATCATCGTGCGGGCCTCCAGGACCTGGCGCTCCTGGTAGGACTCGGGGCGCTTGTCCATGGCGGTGTTGTGGTCGACGGAGTGGTTGCAGAGCCGGTGGCCGGCCGCGACGACCTTCTTCACGAGGTCGGGGTACTCCTGGGCCCGCGACCCGATGATGCAGAACGTCGCCTTGGCGTCGTACTTCGCGAGCAGGTCGAGGACCTTGACCGTCCAGCCCGGCTCGGGTCCGTCGTCGATCGTCAGGTTGACCGTTTTTCCTGGGTCCTCGCTCTCGTGCGAGATCTCGGCCGAGACCCGGGCCGGCGGCGTGCTCGCGCCGCCCCCGGGCCCGGCCGGGGACGAGGCCCCGCCCCGCCCCTTGCCGTCGTCGCCGCCCCGGCCCGTGCCCGGCGTACCCGTCGTCCCCGGATCCTCCGTGGCCATGGCCACGCAACCGGATATCGTGGCGAAGAACGTCAGTGCCGACGCCGTCGCGATCAGGAGATGCCGACTCCTCCGAGCGGTCGGTCGTGCCATGAGCGTCCCCTCCCTCGGTGTGTGCTCCCGGTGCCCCACCCGCCTACGGGTCCGCCGCGGGGCCTACCCGTAGGTGCACCCGAAGACGTCCATACCGAAAAGAAGGTTCCAGCAGGGCACAAGTCACTCAAGCCACTCAAGTGCCCCTGCCGGCCTCACATTTCAGGCGTCCCGGAATCCCCTCCCGCACCTTGCGCGATCGCCTCCGCGACCTCGGCCCGGCGCTCCGCCTCCTCCTCCGCGAAGCGCTCCGCGTCCAGCTTCTCGGCGATCTCCTCGTCCTGGGCCATGAGCAGGTCCAGGCTCGCGTCGCCCAGCTCCAGGACGCCCATGTCGACGTACGCGCGCTGCAGCCGCTCGCCCCACAGGCCGATGTCCTTGACGCACGGAACGATGCGCGAGAACAGCAGCTGCCGGAATACGCGGAGGTATTCGGACTGCTCGCTGAGTTCGACGGCCTCGGCCTCCGGAATACCGAAGTCCGTGAGCACCACCTCGCCCCGCAGCCGGTCGCGCATCAAATAGCAGCCCTCGATGACGAATTCCTCGCGCTCGCGCAGCTCGGCGCGCGACAACTGGCGGTAGTAGTCCCGCAGGGCCATGCGGCCGAAGGCGACGTGCCGGGCCTCGTCCTGCATGACGTAGGCGAGGATCTGTTTGGGCAGCGGTTTGTCGGTGACGTCGCGCAGCATGCCGAAGGCGGCGAGGGCCAGGCCCTCGATGAGCACCTGCATGCCGAGGTAGGGCATGTCCCAGCGGGAGTCGCGCAGGGTGTCCCCCAGCAGGGACTGCAGGTTGTCGTCGATGGGGTAGACCAGGCCGATCTTCTCCTGGAGGAAGCGGCCGTAGAGCTCGGCGTGGCGGGCCTCGTCCATGGTCTGGGTGGCCGAGTAGAACTTGGCGTCGAGGTCCGGGACGGATTCCACGATGCGCGCCGCGCAGACCATGGCGCCCTGCTCGCCGTGCAGGAACTGGCTGAATTGCCAGGCCGCGTAATTGCGCCGCAGCTCGTCCTTGTCCTTCCCGCTCATCTTTCCCCAGTAGCGGGTGCCGTGGACGGGCATGTTGTCGTCGGGCAGGCCGAGCGGGTCGTACGGATCGACGGGAAGGGACCAGTCGATGCGCTTCTCGGCGTCCCACTGCTTGTCCTTGCCTTTTTGGTAAAGGGCGAGCAGGCGGTCGCGGCCGTCATCGTATTCCCAGCTGAAGCGGGCCGCTCCGGTCGCGGGCACCGTCCATCCGGGGTCGCCGGGGTCGTGTGCGTAGAGGTTGCGCGTCGTCATCGACGTCTCCTGTCCTCTCCCGTTCTCGTTGGCAGGCTCACACGCCGGTTACCGCCGGGTCAACGACCCTTCATCAACTCACCCCGAAGGATTGACGCCCTTGCTGACAGGCAGTCTCATAAGGGTGTGACCCCAAGTAACCCTGTAGCCAGCCCCCTCCGGGACGCCCTCGGGCCGCTCAAGGACCGCGAGCAGGTCGCGCTGCGGCTGCTGGAGTCCTCCGCCAGACACTCCTTCGACCCGGACACGGAACTCGACTGGGAAGCACCCCTCGAGGACGGCAAGTGGTTCTGGCCGCCCGAGCTGCTCTCCCTCTACGGCACCCCGCTGTGGCGCACGATGTCCGAGGAGCAGCGCCTCGAACTCTCCCGGCACGAGGCCGCCTCGCTCGCCTCCCTGGGCATATGGTTCGAGCTCATCCTGATGCAGCTGCTGGTCCGGCACGTCTACGACAAACCCCTGACCAGCTCCCACGTCCGCTACGCGCTCACCGAGATCGCCGACGAGTGCCGGCACTCGAAGATGTTCGCCCGGCTGATCAAGCACGGCGGCGCCCCCGCGTACCCCGTGACGCCCCTGCACCACAACCTGGCCCGCGTCCTCAAGACGGTGTCCACCACGCCCGGTTCCTTCGCCTGCACGCTGCTGGGCGAGGAGATCCTCGACCACATGCAGCGCCTGACCTTCCCCGACGAGCGGGTGCAGACGCTCGTGCGCGGCGTCACGCGCATCCACGTCGTGGAGGAGGCGCGCCACGTGCGGTACGCCCGCGAGGAGCTGCGCCGCCAGATGGTGGACTGCCCGCGCTGGGAGGCCGGCCTGACCCGGCTCAGCTGCGGCGAGGCGGCCCGCGTCTTCTCGGTCGCCTTCGTCAACCCGGCCGTCTACACGAACGTGGGCCTGGACCGGCGCGAGGCCGTCGCCCAGGTGCGGGCCAGCGGCCACCGGCGCGAGGTGATGCAGGCGGGCGCCAAGCGGCTCACGGACTTCCTGGACGACATCGGCGTGATGCGGGGTGTGGGCCGCCGGCTGTGGCGCGCCTCCGGGCTCCTGGCCTGACCCTCCCGGACCCTGCCCGCGCTCCCGGCCCGAACCTTCCCGAGCAGGTCCGGCCCGGACGGCGGGGGCGGAGCACCCGCGGCGACACCGTTACGCTGCCCTGCATGAACGGCAGCGGAACCGCCCCGGCAGCACCGACTCCGTCCGCCCGCCCCGCCTACCGCAGACTCAGCGTCGAGGAACGCCGCACCCAGCTGATCGCCGCCGCCCTCGTGCTCTTCGCCCACCACGCCCCGGAGGACGTCTCCCTGGACGACGTCGCGGCGGCCGCCAAGGTGTCGAGGCCGCTCGTGTACCGCTACTTCCCCGGGGGCAAGCCCCAGCTGTACGAGACGGCGCTGCGCAGCGCCGCCGACGACCTGGAGCTGTGCTTCGCCGAGCCGCGGACCGGCCCCCTCACCGGCCGCCTGGCCGCCGTCCTCGACCGCTACCTGACGTTCGTGGACGAGCACGACGCCGGGTTCGGCGCGCTGCTGCAGGGCGGCAGCGTCGCCGAGACCTCCCGCACGGGCGCGATCGTGGACGGCGTGCGCCGGGCCGCCGCCGCGCAGATCCTCAAGCACCTGCAGGTGCCGGAGCCGGGCCCCCGGCTGCGCATGATGGTCCGCACCTGGATCACGGCCGTGGAGGCGGCCTCCCTTATCTGGCTGGACGAGGGCAAGCAGCCCCCGGTCGAGGAGCTGCGCGACTGGCTCGTCGACCACTTCGTGGCGCTGCTGACGGCCACGTCGGCGAGCGACCCGCAGACGGCCGAGGTCACCCGTGCGGCGCTGGCGCTGGAGCGTGCGGAAGGGCCCGTGGGGCGCCTGGCCCGCCAGGTCATTCCGGTGGTGTCGGATGCGGCGCACCTGCTCTGATGCGGTACGTCCGCGGGCCGACGCCCCGGCCTGACGGACACTGGACCCGTGAGAAGCGAAGATACGCCTTTCGTGGGCGGCCCCCTGGACGGGCGCGTACTGCCGGTACTGCTGGGACACACCGGGCACCCGCCCAAGGTCTACGAGGTCCCGGTGCCGGACGAGCACGGCGGGGCCCCGACGGTCCTCGTCTACCACCGCGTCCAGGCGGGCACGACGCGCCGCCTGGGGCTGCACAAGGGCTGGAAGTACGTCTACGACCCGGAGGGGCGCCGCCCGGAGCGCGGCCCGAAGTGGCCGTGGACGAAGCGGCCGCGCCCCGGAGCGGACGCCTGAGCCGTCCGCAAGGGCGCCCGCGGGCGGCATCCGGGGCACGCGGGCGGGCGCGGGGCCGCCGGCCGGGTGACGCCCGGCAACCCAAGGGTGAGCAGGTTAGGCGGATTCGCCCACATCGCCCACATAAATAGGACCGCACGTGGAACGATCCTCACCTGGTAAACGATCACGCCCCACACCGGAGGTGAGCTCGTGTCAGGACGGTTCGCGCGTTCTGTCTGCACGGCGGCGCTGATGGCCGGCGCCGTGTCGCTCGCACTGCCCGCGCCCCTGTCCGCGGCCGCGCCCGGCGAGCCGCCCGAGCGGTCCCGCCCGTCCCGCCAGTCCGTCGGCAGCCTGCTCTCCCGGCTGCAGTCCCTCTACCGGAAGGCCGAGGAGGCCACCGAGGCCTACAACGCGACCGAGGAGAAGCTCAAGGTCCAGCAGAAGCGGGTCGACGAGCTCAACGACGAGCTCGCCACCGCCCGCGTGGCCCTCACCGGCAGCCGCGACGCCGCCGGCCGGCTCGCCCGGGAGCAGTACCAGGGCATGAGCGGCACCCTCGCCCCGTACGTCTCCGTCTTCCTCAGCTCCGACCCGCAGCAGGCGCTCGACAGGGGCCACCGGATCCAGCGCGCCGCCGGGCAGCGGGCGGCCACCGTCGGCCGCCTCGCGAAGGGCGAGAAGTACGCGTCGGACGTGGCGGCCCGGGCCCGGGCCGCCCTCAACGAGCAGCAGGTGCTCGCGGCGCGGCAGAAGCGGCAGCGCGACGCCGTCAGGAAGCGCCTCGGCGAGGTCGAGAAGATGCTCGCCTCGCTGACCGGCACGCAGCTCGCCGAGGTCCAGCACCTGGAGCAGAAGAACATCGGCGAGGCCCAGCGCACGCTGCTCTCCTCGGGCCGGCTCAGCGGCTCGTCCAGGCCCTCCGCCTCGGGCGGCAGGGCCATCGCCTACGCCTTCCGGCAGTTCGGCAAGCCGTACGTGTGGGGCGCGGAGGGGCCGGACGCCTTCGACTGCTCCGGGCTCACCTCCCAGGCCTGGGCCCACGCGGGCGACACCATCCCGCGCACCAGCCAGGAGCAGTGGAGGACGCTGCCGAGGGTCCCGCTGGACGAGCTGCGCCCCGGCGACCTGGTGATCTACTTCGAAGGTGCGACGCACGTCGCGCTCTACATCGGCCACGGCCTGGTGATGCAGTCGCCCCGGCCCGGCGGCACCGTGAAGGTCTCGCCGATCGCCGCCAACCCGCTGCTCGGGGCCGTGCGGCCGGACGCGGACGAGGAGCCGCTGCGGAGGTACGTGCCGCCGCCGATGCCGGAGGGCGCCCTGTCCGGCTCCGACACCGGCTACGGGTCGGCGGAGGCGCCGTCGAGGGCGTGACGCGGGGGGGCGGGGCGATCGGTCAGCCGGCCGCCTTCTCCGCCTCCGCCACGTAGGCCGCCGCCTGCTCCGGCTCGTAGAAGTAGCCCGCGAAGTCGGCAGGGTCGTCGAAGCCGTTGGCGATGCGGTCGGCGACCGGCTGGAGGCCGGCCGCGGCCGCCAGCAGCTCCCGTACGTGCGCCGGCTGCCGTGGCGCGAGCATCGCGTGGGTCCAGGCGGTGGCGTGCCGGGCCGTGGCCCAGTGGCGGTCGAACGCCGTGCGCATCCACGCGGCGTCGAAGGGCTTCTCGCCGTGCTGCACGATCGCCGCGAGGTAGGCGGCGGCGAACTTCGCGGCGGAGTTGGCGCCCTGCCCGGTGACGGGGTCGTCGGCGACGACCGCGTCACCGACGCCGAGGACCACGCCGCCCGACGGCAGCCGGCCGACGGGGTCGCGCACGGCCGGGGTGTAGCGGCCGGCCAGGGTGGCGTGGGCGTCCGTGAGCTCGACGCGGGTCGCGCGGGCGTACTCCCACGGGACGTAGTGCTCCATCAGCTCCAGGGTGCGCGCCAGGTGCTCGCCCGGGCCGGGCTGGTCCTGGAAGACGTCCAGCGGGCCGTCCGGGACGGCCTCCCAGAACAGGACGTCGGCGCGGCCGGAGACGGTCAGCGTCGGCAGGACGAACAGCTCCCCGGCGCCCGGGACCAGGTTGCAGCGCACCGCCTCGGTGCCCGGGTGTTCGGGCCGGGGCCCGAGCCCGTGCACGTAGGCGACGGAGAGGGCCCGCTGCGGGACGGTGTGCGGGGAGCGGGCGGGGTCGCGGTCGAAGAGCTCCGCGAGCTCGCCCTTGCCGGTGGCGACGAGCACCAGGTCGTAGTGGCCCGCGAGGGCGTCCAGGTCGGAGACGGCGGCGGCGTGGACGACCAGCCGGCCGCCGCGCTCGGCGAAGGTGTCCAGCCAGCCGGACATCTTCAGCCGCTGGTCCACGGACTGGGCGCAGCCGTCGAGCAGGCCGAGCCAGTCGACGGCGCGCCGGTGCCCGCCCGGGGCCGGCTCGGCGACGGAGACGCCGACCCCCTCGATGCGCGGGGCGGCGGCGGCCCAGAAGCCGAGCCCGAGCTCGTGCTCGTGGCGCAGGGCGGTGGCGAACATGCACTGGGTGGACGTCACCCGGCCGGAACGTATCTCTTCGGACGTGCGGTTGGACATCAGCGTGACGTCGTAGCCGTGGAACTGCAGGCCGAGGGCCAGTTGGAGGCCGGACTGGCCGGCCCCGGCGATGAGGATCCGTCGCACGGGTCGCTCCTCACTCGGGCAGGGTCTCGAGCGCCCGGCCGACCAGGGCCAGCAGGGTGTCGACGACCGTGATCCGCTTCCGGGCGTCCATGGTCACCACCGGCACGGGCGGCGGCAGCGCGAGCGCCTCGTGCACGGCCTCGGGAGCGTAGCGGTCGGCGCCCTCGAAGTGGTTGACCGCGACGATGTAGGGCAGGCCGGCGGTCTCGAAGTAGTCGAGGGCGGCGAAGGACTCGGCGAGGCGGCGGGTGTCGGCCAGGACGACGGCGCCGATCGCGCCGCGCACCAGGTCGTCCCACATGAACCAGAATCGTTTCTGGCCCGGTGTGCCGAAGAGGTAGAGCACGAGGTCGGCGTCGAGCGTGAGGCGCCCGAAGTCCATGGCGACGGTGGTGGTGCGCTTGGCGGGGGTGGCGGTGGCGTCGTCGAGGCCGGCCGCCGCGGCCGTCATCACCGCCTCGGTGCGCAGCGGTGTGATCTCGGAGACCGAGCCGACGAAGGGGGTCTTGCCGCCCCCGACCCCCCCCGCCACGACGATCTTCGTGGCGAGGGGGGCGCGGGTACGGTCGGTCTGCCAGGCGCGCGGCGCCGTCGCCGCCGACGACGCGCCGCGCGCCTGGCAGACCGACCGTACCCGCGCCCCCCTCGCCACGAAGATCGTCGTGGCGGGCGGCTTCGGCGTCGGCAAGACCACCTTCGGTCGGCCCCGGTCCCCTCCTCCCCCCCCCCCGCGCTGCTGGAGAGGGTGCGGGATGCACTCCACCGACTGTGACGAACGCCCGGAACCCCGGCGTCCGGAGCCTTGCCCCCCGGCCGCCGCCCCCGCGGGGGCGGCGGCCGGGGGGCAAGGCTCCGGACGCCGGGGTTCCGGGCGTTCGTCACAGTCGGTGGAGTGCATCCCGCACCCTCTCCAGCAGCGCGCGGTCCGGCCGGTCCGTGCCGTGCGCGGTGTCGAAGACGCGCACCCGGCCCTGCTCGGCCAGTTCGAGCAGGAGGACCCGGACCGCGCCGAGCGGCATCCGCAGCAGGGCGGCGATCTCCGCGACCGACCGCAGCCGGTGGCACAGGTCCAGGATGGCGCGGGCCTCGGGCGGCACGCGGGCGCCGGGGCCGGCGTCGCCGTGCGGTCCGGTGCCCGCGGGGTCCCCGGGGGTGTCGAGCGCCGCGACGAACGTCTCCACGAGCAGCAGCCGGCACCGGCGGGGGCGCCCGCCGGTGAGCGAGTAGGGGCGGACGCGCGCCGGCTTGCCGCAGGCGGCGGTGGAGGCCGTCATCCGACTGCCTCCACCGACTGCCGCAGCTCCCTGCGGAGTTCGGGGGTGAGGACGTGCCCGGCCCGGCCGACGAACAGGGCCATGTGGTAGGCGACGACGCCCATGTCGCAGTCGGGTTCGGCGTGGACGCCCAGGAGCGAGCCGTCGCTGATGGTCATCACGAACAGGCTGCCCTCGTCCATCGCGACCATGGTCTGCTTGACGAAGCCGCCGTCCATCAGGCACGCCGCACCGGTCGTCAGGCTGCCCAGGCCCGCGACGATGGTGGCGAGGTCGGCGGTGGAGCCGCGCGGACTCTCCGGTCTCTCACCGCGGTGGGCCATGCGGGGGTCGGAGGAGAGCAGCAGCAGCCCGTCCGAGGACACGACGGCGACGGACCGCACTCCGGGCACCTCCTCCACCAGGTTGATCAGCAGCCAGTGCAGGTTGCGGGCTTCGTGGCTCAGTCCGTAGGAGACGGGGCCGACGGGGGATACGGGGGTCGCCCCCCGGGGGAATGCAGTCAACCGCGTGCCTCCTCGGGGGTGCCGCCGGCGTCCGGCGGGCCCGCTTGATTCCGTTGTGTCTCGCGCCCGGCCAGCTCGGCCCGGGCGTCCCGCCGTCCGTCGGCCGCGCCGCGCTGGAAGCCGGCCAGCTTGCGCCGCAGCGCCTCCGCGTCCACGCCCTGGCGCACCCGCTGGGGGGCGGGGCGCTGGGCGACGACCTTGGGGGTGCGCTTGGGCAGGGCGGTGCCGTTGGGAAGTCCGGTGCCGGGGCCGTCGGCGGGTGGGGCCGCGGCCGCGGGGGGCGCGGCCGGGCGGGCGTGGCGCCCCGTCGACGCGGGCGGCGACGGCACGGACGGCGGCGCCTCCGTGAAGCCGGTGAGCTGCATCGTCGACTCCGCGGGCGGCACGGGCTCCACGGGGCCGCCGGGCGCGGCGGCGGGCGGGTCCGCCGGGTGGACGGGCCCGGGTGCCGCGTGGGCGCCGGGCGGCCGGTGGCCCTGCTGGGGGCGGCCGCGCAGCGTATGCGAGTTGGCCTCGGCGATGGAGCCGGGGAGGTGGACCTGCGGGACGGCCGCGGCGCCCGGGACGGGCGGGGTGTCGCCCAGGCCGGTGACGGCCGGGGGGCCGGCGGGCAGCAGGCTCACGGGCAGCACCACGACCGCGGCGACCCCGCCGGTGGTCTGCTCGCGCAGCTGGACGCGCACCCCGTGCCGGAGGGCGAGCCGGGCGACGACGTAGAGGCCGAGGCCGAGCGGCGACTGCGCCGCACGCCCGGAGCGGCCCGCGCCGTCGGCCCGGCCGGCGTGGTCGGCGGCCGGCAGCGGGGGGCAGGCGGGGTCGGGGTCGGCCAGCAGGGTGTTGACCTCGGCGAGCCGCTCGGGGGCCATGCCGATGCCCTCGTCCTGGACGCAGAGCACGATCTCGCCGCCCTCCAGGTGCCAGGCGGAGACCTGGACCTGGGCGTCCGGCGGGGAGAACGCGGTGGCGTTCTCCAGCAGTTCGGCGACGAGGTGGCTCACGTCCTCGGAGGCGAAGCCGGCGAGGCGGGCGTGCGGCGGCAGGGACTGGATGCGCACGCGCTGGTAGCGCTCGGTCTCGCCGACGGCCGCCCGCAGGACGTCGAGCAGGGGGACGGGGCCCGCGCGGCCGGTGCCGCTCTCGGCGCCGGCGAGGACGAGCAGGTTCTCGCTGTTGCGGCGCATGCGGGTGGCGAGGTGGTCGAGCTTGAAGAGCGTTTCGAGGCGCTCGGGGTCGGCCTCGTGGGCCTCCATGCCCTCGATGACGGCCAGTTGGCGCTCGACCAGGCCGAGAGTGCGCAGCGAGAGGCCAACGAGGATGCCCGTCTCGCCCGCCCGGCCGCCGGGCTGCTCGGCGGGCAGCGCGGCGAGCCGCTCGGTCAGCCGCTGCTGCTCGGCGCGCAGGGAGTCGCGCTCGTCGGCGGCGTCCTGGCGGGCGGCGATCAGGCGGGTGCGCTCGCCTTCGAGGGCGGCGATGCGGCCCTGCTGGCGGCGGAACTTGCCCTGGAGGTGGTTGACGGCCCGGGCCGTCTCGGCGAACTCGTCGTCGCGGCCCTTGAAGGCGATGGGCTCCTCGGTCACCGGGTCGGTGCTCACGCGGCGGGTGCCCAGCCGCACGGCGCCGAGCGGGCGGGTCACCGAGCGGGTGGACCAGATGCCGGTGAGCAGGGCGACGAACAGGCACAGCGCGGCGGTCATCACCCGCCGCTCCAGCTCGGTCATGGCCTCGTGGCGCAGGGCCTCCAGGCGGGGTGCCTCGTTCTCGGCGAGGGCGGTCTCGACGCCGCGCATGCGCTGGAGGCGGGTGGTGAGGGCCGAGCGGACGGGCTCGGCCGGCTGGGTGGCGAGCTCGCCGGCCGCCTGGCTCCTGGCGAGGCGGCCGAGGTGGCCCTGGGCCGCGGTGACGTCGGGGCCGGTGACGGCCTCGGCGTAGGCGTCGCGGGCGGCGGCGGGGGCGAGGCGCCGGAAGTCGGCCAGGGCGTCCTGGGTGCGGGTGTCGGCGCGCTGGGCCGCGGCGGCCAGCTCGGGCTTGCGGCCCTGGGCGGCCAGGGCGCCCAGGAGCAGGCCGCGCCCGGCCGAGGCGGCCTCGGTTGCGCGGGCGAGCGGCGGCAGCGCGGCGGAGTCGCCGCCGCCGGCCTGCCGGTCGAGGGTGTCCGCGAGGCCGTGGAGGGCCTGGACGGCGGGGGTGTAGGCGGTGAAGGCGGCCATGGCGTCGCCCTTGCCGGAGTAGGCCTCGTGGCGGGTGTGCGGGAGGGCGTCGAGGAGTTCGCGGACGGGCGCGGGCGCATCGGGCCGGAACTGCTCGATCTGCCGGTCCAGGGCGACCCGTTGGCGGTCGGAGAGCCCCGCGCCGGTGGAGTCGGCGCGCCCGCCCGCCACGTACTGCACCATGGCGTCGCGCTCGTCGGCCAGGGAGTGCGCGAGGGCGAGGGCCGACCCGTCGGCGGTGGCGAGGGCGGCGAGGCGGCGGGCCTCGGTGAGGTCGCGCCAGGCCTCGCGGACGCCGGAGGCGCTCGCGCCGAGCACGGCGATGGCGATGACCGCGACGGAGGCGGTCAGTCGGTTACGTACGCGGGCGGTGCGCTCCGGCACCGCCGTGGCCCGCGGCTTCCGTCCGCCGCCGCCCCCAAGCCGCTTCTTCCGCACCGGTGCTCACAATCTTTTCTCGTCCCACCCCTGGTACTGATTTGACCCTTTCAGCACCTCTGCGGGGCGGGGGTGCCCATCGACCGCCCGGCCACTCGAAGGAGTGAATCTCTATGGGAGATTGACAATCGGCCTGCTTCACTCATCGCACACGTGCCAGGTCAGCACGTCACCTGAAGCAACGCGGAGGTCGCCGACAGGATGCGCACGTGCCTCCGTCGATTTCCGGCATCCGGCACACTGGCCCCATGCGCATCGAACTCGCCACCCTGCCGGGGGATATCCGGCACCCGAACGAGGACTTCGTATCCGTGGCCCTGCCGGCCTCGGGTAAGGGCGGTGCGCTGGTCCTGCTCGACGGGGTGACGCCGCCGCCCTCCGGAGGGACCGGATGCGTGCACGGAGTGCCCTGGTTCACGGCCCGGCTGGGCGGTGCGCTCCTCGAACTGGCCGTGTCCGAACGGGAGCTGACGCTGGCCCGCTGCCTCTCGGCCGCCATCTCCCGTACGGCGGACGCCCACCGCGACTCCTGCGACCTCGCGCACCGGCGCACGCCGCAGGCCACGGTGGTCGTGGCGCGGTGGGACGACGCGCGCGTGGAGTACCTCGTACTCTCCGACTCCGCACTGCTCGTCGAGTCGCCCGCCCGCACGGTGACGGCCGTGCTGGACGACCGCATCGAACACCTGCGGGCACTGGGGCCGGTGACGGATGCCGCGCGCAACGCGGAGGGCGGCTTCTTCACGGCGGCGGCGGATCCGGACGTGGCCGCGCGGGCGGTGACGGGTTCGCTCGCGCGGGCGGAGGTGCGGGCGCTGGCCGCGCTCACGGACGGCGCGGCGCGGTGGGTCGAGGTCTTCCGGGAAGGGGACTGGACCGATTGCCTGGCGGTCCTGGCGAAGGAGGGCCCGCAGGCGCTCATCGACCGCGTACGGACCGCGGAGAGGGGCCCGCGGGGCGAGCGGCCGGGCAAGCGGCACGACGACGCGGCGGCCGTGTACGCGGAACTCTGACGGGCCTCCGCCCCGGCCGGAGCCGGTGGCTTACTGCTCCGCGCTCGCGTTCAGCTGGTGCAGCAGCCGGGCCAGTTCCGCCACCTCGCCGCGGTCCCAGTCGGCCAGCTTGCGTACGTACTGCGCGCGGCGGGCGTCGCGGACGCGCGTGAAGCGGGCGCGGCCCTCGTCGGTGATGCGCACCAGGGAGGCGCGGCCGTCGGCCGGGTCCGGTTCGCGGGTGACGAGGCCGAGGTCGCACAGGGCGCGCAGCTGGCGGCTCATCGTGGCCTTGCCGACGCCGAAGTACGCCGCGAGGTCCGTGGCGCGCTGCTGTCCCGCGTCCTCCAGGCGGACGAGGAGGCCGTAGGCCGCCGCCTCCAGCTCGGGGTGGACCGCGCGGGCCATCTCACCGGAGGACGCCCGGGCCCGGCGCAGGAAGACGGCCAGCTCGCGTTCCAGGGAGAGGTAGGCCTGGTCCATACCTCTGCTGTCCGCGGCGCCCGGCCCGCCCTCCTCGGGGGGCGGGGTAGTCGTCTGGTGCACGTCAGGGCCCTCTCCGGGTTTCCGGTTGTTGAAAGTTTTTCCCGTTCGCGGTCTTCACCGCAGCTCCGCCAGTATTTCGCAGGATTAGACCAACGGCAGCACCGCGTCCCCCTATGCCTGGCGCGTCCGTCCCCATAACGTCATTTATGACATGGCCATACCAATGTCTCGCGTCGCCGACGCGTCATCGGTACTCCCCCCCCACGGACCCTTCTGGAAGGCACGCCATGGTCGCGTTCAGATGCAGATCCGGCCGCACGGGCCGCAGATCCCCCACGGCGTTACGCGCCCCCTCCCCCCTCTCCGTTCTCTCCCTCCTCCTGTCCGGCCTGCTGTCCGCCCTCTGCCTCCTCGCCCTGCCCGCCGCCGCGCAGGAGGCGAAACCTCCCGCGCACCCCGAGCGGGACTGGCTCGGTTCCACCCTGCGGGCCCACGAGGACCCCGGTCCCGGCACCCCTCCCCCGCCCCGGGCCGCCGCCTCCGTCGAAGGGGTCGACGTCTCCAGCCACAACGGCAACGTCCCCTGGGCCACCCTCTGGAACGCCGGGAACCGCTTCGCCTACGTCAAGGCGACCGAGGGCACGAGCTACACCAACCCGTACTTCGCGCAGCAGTACAACGGCTCGTACGCCGCCGGCATGATCCGCGGCGCGTACCACTTCGCCCTGCCCGACAACTCCGGCGGCGCCGCCCAGGCCGTCTACTTCGCCACGCACGGCGGCGGCTGGTCCAAGGACGGCAGGACGCTGCCGGGCGTCCTGGACATCGAGTACAACCCGTACGGCCCCACCTGTTACGGGATGAGCGCGAGCGCACTCGTCGGCTGGATCAGGGACTTCTTCTCCGCGTACAAGGCGCGCACGGGGCGCGACGCGGTCGTCTACACCTCGGCCAACTGGTGGAAGCAGTGCACCGGCAACTACGGCGGATTCGGCTCCGCCCACCCCCTGTGGGTGCCGCGCTACGGCTCCTCCGCCGGTGAACTCCCGTCCGGCTGGGGCTATCACACCTTCTGGCAGTACACCGACACCGGACCGACCGTCGGTGACCACAACCGGTTCAACGGCGCGTACAGCCGGCTCCAGGCCCTCGCCAGCGGCTAGGGGCCGCCCCGCCGGACCGCAAGGAAAGACGCCGGGCCCCCGGCACATCGGCGCCGGGGGGCCGGTACTGCTGTCACGCGGGGATGGAGCCGGCCGTGCGGGTCAGCCGCAGGTGCCCGCCGGGCGGGTGCGGGTGACCAGGTCGGTGGTGCCGGTGGTGCCGTCGATCCAGACCACCTGCTTGCCGCCGGCCGCGGCGGCCGAGGTCTGCTCGCCGCGGTTGCACGAGACGCGCGCCCGGGACGAGCCGTCGGCCGCGAACTGCCAGAGCTTGGCCAGCGTCTCGTTGCGGTACGTCATGTCCGGCACCTCGGCGGTCACCGTCACCGCGCTCTCGGAGACCGTCAGGTCGGAGGCGTGCAGCGCGTCCGCGCCCGTCTCCTTGCTGAGGTCCTTGACGCCGGTGCCGTCGAACGCGGCGCGCCGCACGGCCACCTGCCCCTGGTCCCCGGCCGCCTCGTCCGCCAGCCAGAAGACGCCGGTCGCGTTGATGCCGGTCTGCCCGATGGACTCGGGCTTGCCCAGCTGTCCCATGAGGGTCTTGGTACCGGTCCCGAGGTCCAGCACCTCGGTGCCGACGCCGTAGTCGTCGCCCTCGGGGTAGAGCTTGGCGTAGGCGACCTTCCCGCCGCTCAGCGACGGCAGGGCCGTGGCCAGCTCGGCGCGGCCGCCGTCCACCCAGGTGGGCTGCTTGTCGCCGGTGCGGACGTAGCCGACGTGCCGGCCGCCGACGGGGTCGGCCATGTCGATGACGACCGTGCCGCCCTCGACGCGCACGCCGTTGACCCCACCGGTCGTGGTGCCGTACACCTTCTTGATCGGTCCGCCCGCCAGGGGCCGGGTCAGGACGTCGGAACCGGTCGCACTGTAGGCGACCCAGGCGACCGTCTTGCCGTCGGTGGCCGGGTAGACGTGGTAGCGCCCGTCGTTGGGGCTCATCAGCTTCGGCGAGCCGCTGCCGTCCGTACGGCCGGCCCAGACGGAGTACGCCTCGGAGCCGTCGTCGTTCGACCGCGAGGCGGCCCACCAGCCGCCGCCCGCGCCCGTGCCCGTGCCGGCGGTGTTGAGCCTGGGCGAGAGCAGGTCGGTGTCGACGCCGAGGGCCTGCTCCCAGTTGGCCACGATGCCGTGGGCGTTGAAGGAGCGCTGGACGGTTCCCAGGTCCTTGCCGGAGACGCCGAGCGCCTTGGCGGCGGCGATCACCGCGTCACGGCCCTCGGTGAAGCCGTCGAGCGGCGTCATGTACTCGGTCAGCGCCTTGTAGACGATCCTGTCGGCGAGGGTGCGGCCCACGTCCTCGCGGATGTCCCACAGGGCGCCCGAGAAGATGGTGGAGTTCAGGTGCACGCCGCCGCCGTCGGAGCCGAAGCCGACACCGATGAAGTTCTTGGACGTGGTGTGGCCGTCGTTGAGGTCGCGGAAGGCGCACTCGCGCGGGGACTTCGTCCGGCACAGGTCCTCGCCGAGCAGGCCCACGGACGGGTCGTCCATGGCCTTGCCGGCGGCGTCGGCGTCGATGGCGTTGCCGAAGTAGTCGGCGACGGCCTCGTTGAGGGCGCCGGACTGGCCCGCGTAGACGAGGTTGGCGCTGTTCTCGACGACGCCGTGCGTCATCTCGTGGCCGACGACGTCGAGGTCGGCGGAGAGCGTCTTGTACTCCTCGTCGCCGCCGCCGTACACCATCTTGGTGCCGTCCCAGAAGGCGTTGATCAGCGGCCCGCCGAACTCGGTGACGCCCACGAGGGAGTTGATGGCCATGCCGCGGCCGTCCAGGCTGTCGCGGCCGTGGACCTTCTTGTAGTAGTCGTAGACCTTGCCGGCGGCCCAGTGGGCGTCGACGGCGCCGGCCTCCGTGGCCTCCTTGCCGAAGGAGGGCGTCGGGGAGCCGAACTCCTTGATCCCGTCGGGCCAGCGGCCGCTGGCCTCGCCGACGTCCTTGCCGCGCGCGTCCCAGGTGGAGAGCAGGTTCTTGCTGGAGTCCCACATCCGCGCGTGGTCCGTCATGACGAACTCGTTGCGGGCGGTGTCCTTGTACAGACCGAGCTCGACGGTCGTCCCGTCGTACTTGACGCCGGAGCCGGTCACGCCGGGGCTGAGCGGGCCGGCGGCGGCGCGGGCGGCGGCCCCGGACGTGCCGGCGGCGGCGCCCCGGGCCCGGTCGCGCAGCGCGGCCGCGTCACCGGTGCCGGTGCCGAACGACTTGAGGCCGCTGTACTGCAGCACCGGGTAGCCGGCCTTGGCGTCGATGTAGACCTCGCGCAGCACGGGGCGGCCGGTGGCCGGGTCGGTGCCGCGCACGGTGACGTGCTGGGTGAGGACGCCGGGGCCCTTGGGGACGACGACGAGGCCGCGCGCGGTGCCCGACAGCGAGCGGGCCTGCTGCGGCGCCGCGCCCTTCGCACGGGCCGCGTCGCTCTTGGCGAGGCGGTTGCCGGCGAGGTCGTGCAGGGTCGCGGCGACGGCCCGCTCCACGGCGAGCTGCTCACCGACCTCGGCCTGCGTGCCGGCCTTGAGCCCGGTGAAGTACTTGCCGGAGGTGCCGGTGACGACGCGCTTGCCGTTCTTCTTCTCCATCCGCACGACGTACTGGCCGCCCAGTACGTCGACGCCGCGGTGCTTCTGCTGCAGCCGCACGGTCTCGGCCGCGCCCGCGTTCAGCGTCTGCACGGGCTTCAGATCGCGGGCCGGTTCGGCGATGCGGTAGCGGCCGGGCTTGCCGGCGAGGTGGCCGCGGGCCGCGTCGGCCGCGCTGCCCGAGGAGGCGGCCGCCTCGCGGATGCCGTCCACGAGTGCCGGGGTGGCGGTTCCCTTGCCCGGGATCACCTCCGCCGGGCCGCCGTCGGCACCGCCCGCCGCCTGGGCGGGTGCCCCGGAAACGATGAGCGCGGCGGCACCGATCAGTGCCGCCGCGCCCGGTATTCCGCTCTTGATGGTCCGTCTTCCTGCTCTGCCCGAACGTGCCTTCGTCTTGCGCAAAGGTCCCCCTCCGAACGTGACTGGTCGGTCACGGAGCTTGGTCGGGGACCATGCAAGCGGTGGGGTTCGCGTCCGTCAACGGGGCAAAGGGGGCAGGGGCCTCTTCACGTGCCTACGCGTGTTTGCGTGCCTGCGCGCCTTCACGTGCCTACGCGTGTTTACGCGTGTTTACGCGCCTGCCCGCCTTCACGTGCCTACGCGTCGACGGGCTCCCACGACGTGACCCCCGCAGCGTCGCGCAGCACCCGCCCGAACACCACGTCCGCGAAGTGGATGCCGAAGCCGATCGTGCCGGGCTCCGCCATCTCCTCCACCAGGCGCCGGCGGAAGTCCGCGGACTGCCGGGCGTCGTGGTCGACGACGGCCGACCACTCGGGGTGGGCTATCTGGACCGGCGAGTGCAGGGCGTCGCCGAAGGCGATCAGGCGGCGGCCGCCGCCGGTGATGACGTAGGCGGAGTGGCCCGCGGTGTGGCCGGGGGTGAGCATGACGCGGACGCCGGGGAAGATCTCCTCCCCGTCGGCGACCGTGCGCAGGCGGGGCTCCAGGGAGGCGAGGAGCTCCTCGGGCACGCCGTGCTGCGCGGAGAGGTGGCGGTGCTCCCACTCGGGCTCGCTCATGAGGTGGACGGCGCCGGCGTCGGCGAGCTGCCCGGACCAGCCGATGTGGTCGCCGTGCAGGTGGGTTATGGCCACGGCCTCGATGCCGGCGGGGGTGCGGCCGAGCCGGGCGAGGTTGTCGAGGAGGGCGCCGCCGTTGATCTCCCCCACGGGGGCGCCGGGTTCGGCCGCGTGGTGGCCGGGGCCGAACCCGGCGTCGATGAGCAGGGCCCGGTCGCCGTGCTCGACGAGGAGGCCGCCCATGCTCGCCACGAGGTTGCCGGTCGCGTCGAGGTACTCGGGGTGCTCCGCCCACACCTCGTCGGTGGTGTCCGGCAGCCAGCCGCGCGGGCTCAGCTGCCCGGCGCCGTCCGGCACGTACGTGACCTTGATGTCGCCGAGCTGCAGGGAGCGGATGCCGGCCGGGCGGTGGAGGCGGGCGTCGTCGGTCATGGGTGGTTCCGTCCTTCGTGGCGCAGGGGTTCCTTGATCGACGACAATAAGCTTCTAACTTGAATGATTCAAGCTGCAAAATTGTCTGCTTGATGAAGTTGGCTCCGATTACGATGGCGGTCATGACCACCCCGGAAGCGCACGTCATCGCCGAGCGGCGGCTCTGCGGCCTGGTGAACGGCCTCGCCCGCCGGATCGCGGACCACGTGCGCGACCGCGCGGCGGTGCTGGACCTCACCGCGCCCCAGGCCACGGCCCTGCGGGAGCTGACCGGCCCGATGACGATGCGCGAGCTCGCCGACCGCATGGCCTGCGAGCCCTCCAACGCGACCTTCGTCATCGACAAGCTGGAGGGCCGCGGGCTCCTGGAGCGCCACCCGCACCCCACGGACCGCCGCGCCAAGCAGCTGGTCCTGACGGACGAGGGCGCGGCCCTGCGGGAGCGGCTCATGGAGCTCCTCGCCCGGGAGTCGCCGCTGGCCGGGCTGTCGCAGGACGAGCAGGACGCCCTGCAGGGCCTGCTGCACAAGGCCGTCACCCACACCTGAACCGGGAACGACGCGAAACGGCGCGGGGCCCGTACCTCTGGTGAAGAGGTACGGGCCCCGCGCCGTTGCGAGCGCTACGCCGCCACGGCCACTTCCGCCCCGGCCGGCTGCAGGGCCAGCTCCAGCGCCTGGCGGACGTCGGAGACCGGGTGGACGGCGAGCTCGGCCAGCACCTCGGCCGGCACGTCGTCCAGGTCGGGCTCGTTCCGCTTCGGGATGATCACCGTCGTCACGCCCGCCCGGTGCGCCGCCAGCAGCTTCTGCTTGACGCCGCCGACGGGCAGGACCCGCCCCGTGAGGGACACCTCGCCGGTCATGGCCACCTCCGGCCGCACCCGGCGGCCCGACAGCAGCGACGCCAGCGCCGTCGTCATGGTGACGCCCGCGCTCGGTCCGTCCTTCGGGACGGCGCCCGCCGGCACGTGCAGGTGCACGCCGCGTTCCTTGAAGTCGCCCACCGGCAGCTCCAGTTCCGCGCCGTGGGAGCGCAGGAAGGACAGGGCGATCTGCGCCGACTCCTTCATCACGTCGCCCAGCTGGCCCGTGAGGGTCAGGCCCGCGCCGCCCGTCTCCGGGTCGGCCAGGGAGGCCTCGACGAACAGCACGTCGCCGCCCGCGCCCGTGACCGCGAGCCCCGTCGCCACGCCCGGCACCGCCGTGCGCCGCTCGGCCGGGTCCTGCGCGGACTCCGGGGTGTGGTGCGGCCGCCCGATCAGCGGGCGCAGCTGCTCCTCGCCGATGGTGAACGGCAGCTCCTGCTCGCCCAGTTCGTGCCGGGCCGCGACCTTGCGGAGCAGCCGGGCGACGGCGCGCTCCAGGTTCCGGACGCCCGCCTCCCGGGTGTACTCGCCGGCGAGCCTGCGCAGGGCGGCGTCCTCCAGGACGACCTCGCCGGGCTCCAGGCCCGCGCGCTCCAGCTGGCGGCGCAGCAGGTGGTCGCGGGCGATGACGACCTTCTCGTCCTCGGTGTAGCCGTCGAGGCGGACCAGCTCCATGCGGTCCAGCAGCGCCTCGGGGATGGCCTCCAGGACGTTGGCCGTCGCCAGGAAGACGACGTCCGACAGGTCCAGTTCGACCTCCAGGTAGTGGTCCCGGAAGGTGTGGTTCTGCGCCGGGTCCAGGACCTCCAGGAGGGCCGCCGCCGGGTCGCCGCGGAAGTCCGAGCCGACCTTGTCGATCTCGTCGAGGAGGACGACCGGGTTCATCGAGCCGGCCTCCTTGACCGCCCGCACGATCCGGCCGGGCAGCGCGCCGACGTACGTGCGCCGGTGGCCGCGGATCTCGGCCTCGTCGCGGACGCCGCCGAGCGCCACGCGGACGAACTTCCGCCCCATGGCGCGGGCGACGCTCTCGCCCAGCGAGGTCTTTCCGACGCCGGGCGGGCCGACGAGCGCGAGCACCGCGCCCCCGCGCCGCCCGCCGACCACTCCCAGCCCCCGGTCGGCGCGCCGCTTGCGCACCGCCAGGTACTCGGTGATCCGTTCCTTCACGTCCTCCAGGCCCGCGTGGTCGGCGTCGAGGACGGCCTTCGCGCCGGGGATGTCGTACGCGTCCTCGCTGCGCTCGTTCCAGGGCATCTCCAGGACGGTGTCCAGCCAGGTGCGGATCCAGCCGCCCTCGGGGCTCTGGTCGGAGGACCGCTCCAGCTTGCCGACCTCCTTCAGGGCCGCTTCGCGGACCTTCTCCGGCAGGTCGGCGGCCTCGACGCGGGCGCGGTAGTCGTCCGGTTCGTTCTCCGGGTCGCCGTTGAGCTCGGCGAGCTCCTTGCGGACGGCCTCCAGCTGGCGGCGCAGCAGGAACTCGCGCTGCTGCTTGTCGACGCCCTCCTGGACGTCCTTGGCGATGGACTCGGCGACGTCCTGCTCGGCGAGGTGCTCGCCGAGCCATCCGACGGCGAGCCGGAGCCGGGCCACCGGGTCGGCGGTCTCCAGGAGCTCGACGCGCTGCTGGACCGTCAGGAACGGCGAGTAGCCGGAGTTGTCGGCGAGCTGGCCCACGTCCTCGATCTGCTGGACGCGGTCGACGACCTGCCAGGCGCCGCGCTTGCGCAGCCAGCTGGTGGCGAGCGCCTTGTACTCCTTGACGAGCTCGGCGACGGCGCCGGGCAGCGGGTCGGGGGTGATCTCCTCCATCGCGGTGCCCTCGACCCACAGCGCGGCCCCGGGGCCGGTCGTCCCCGCGCCGATGCGCACGCGGCGGACGCCGCGGATGAGCGCGCCGGGGTCGCCGCTGCCGGAGAGCCGCCCCACCTGGTCGACGCTGCCGAGCGTGCCGGCGCCCGCGTAGGTGCCGTCCACCCGCGGCACGAGCAGCACGAGCGGCTTGTCGCCGCCCCGCGCGGCGGCCTGGGCGGCCTCGACGGCCGCCCTCACCTCGGTGTCGGACAGGTCGAGGGGCACCACCATGCCGGGCAGGACGACCTCGTCGTCGAGGGGCAGCACGGGCAGGGTGAGCGATGTGGACGTCGAAGCCATGATCTCCCCTTAGGCAGGCAAGTTGAGCTATGCCGACTCAATGCGTGCCGCTCCGTGGATGTTCCCCGGCCTGTCCGGCGTTCGCTCTGAGCGATCAGGCGGGCGGGACCGATGGGCCGCCTGCGGGTCCGGCACCGCCGGATACACCGGTGGGGGTTACGCGCCGCCGCGGCGGGGTCGTGCTGCTCGGCAGCGCCGCAGCGGATCGCGGGCAGGGCTCGTCCTGCCAAGCAGGGGGCTCGTCCCTGTTGTTCCCGCCGCCGCGGCGATCAGCCGAAGCGGCGCCGTCCGGCGGCCCCGCCGCGCCCCGTACCGCCGACGCCTGGGCCGCGCCGGTCACCGACGCCGCCGGGCACTGCTCCGCGGTCCTGGAGGCGGGCGCGGGCCACGACTGGTCCCGGCCCGCGGCCGGCCTGGAGTGGTCCGCGGCCGCGACGCTCGACCACCTCGCGCTGGGTCTCGTCGGCTACGCGGGCCTGCTCACGGCCCGGCCCGCCGACCGCTGCATCGCCCTGTTCGCCTCGCTCGACCCCGAGGCGCCGCTACCGGCCCGCCTGGAGGGCATCCGCATCGCTGCGGCGCTGCTCGCCGCGACCGTCCGCGGCGCGGGGGAGGGGGATCGCGCCTGGCACCCGTGGGGCCGCTCCGACGCGCCCGGGTTCGCCGCCATGGGCGTGAGGGAACTCGTACTCCATACGGACGACATCGCGCGCGGCCTCGGGCTCACCCCCGTCCGCCCCGGCGGCCACGACCTGCCCGACGGGCTCTGCGCGCCCGCCGTCGAGCGGCTCTTCCCGGACGCCCCGGCCGGCCGCTCCCCCGCGGAGACTCTGCTGTGGTGCACCGGCCGGACCGCCCTGCCCGGCCTCCCGCGGCGCACGCAGCGGGCCTGGGACGGCACCGTCCGCGGCCGATCCGGCCGCCGGCCCCTTGTCGCGCAGGAGGCTCCAGCAGGCCATGCCGGTGAGCAGGGCTATGGGGTGGCCCCAGCTGGCGAGCGGGTCGGCGAACTCGACGAGGTCCTGGGCGCACATGAGGAACGAGAGACCGAGGACGATCCGCTTCCCGCGCTGCCGCAGCAGCCCGGCGAGCGCGCCTATGCAGGCCATCACGCCGAAGCTGATGCCGTAGTCGAGGCGGTGCAGCGAGGCCTCGGGCAGCCGCCCCGCGGCCACGGCGCCCGCCACGGGCAGCTCGGTGGCGAGGGTGGCCAGCACGTGGCCGAGGAGGAAGACGCCGGCGGTGCGGGCCCCGCCGATCCGGCGCTCCAGCGCGGAGACGACGAGGACGAAGAGGATCCCGAACAGCGAGTACAGGCCGCCGGCTATCCACAGGGCGCTCGCCAGCAGGACGACGAGCGGCTGTTCGGCCAGGTGCGCGGCGTCGGTGCTGGACGCGCGCAGGAGCTCGTCGACCGTGGCCTCGTCGCCGTAGTGCGTGTAGAGCGCGGTGGCCAGCAGGACCAGGCCGTAGAAGAACGTGAACGGCGTGCCGAGGGGGGTGGGCAGCGCCCGCAGCATCCGGCCGGGCGAGGGGGCCCGGAGAGCTCGCCGCCGGCGCCGCAGGGACTCGCCGTCGGGATCCACCACACTCACTCGGCCCAGCCCCTTCCTCGCGGGGTCCGTCACGGCACCCGGCGGAGCGAAAAGCGACCCCGCTCCGGCTCCCTCCGACATTAAGGTCCATCGAGGGCAGGCGAATCAACCACAGACCGTGACTCCTGTCACGCCGCTCAACCCCGCACCCGCCTGCCGCGTCCGCCGAGTACCGACCGACACGGAGGCCACCCGATGACCACCCTCCAGCGCGACCCGTACGACACCGGCGGGGGGCCCGTCACCCTGGACCGCCGCGAGGGCCCGTACGGCGAGGTGGTCCTGCGTCGCCGGGGCACCGGGGACGGCGCGGTCCACGAGATCATCGCGAACGGCTGCTTCCTGATGGACACCTCCGACGGGCGCTCGGAGCGGCTGCTCGTGGACGCCGCGCTGGCCGCCCTCCCCGCGGACCGCCCGGGGCCGTCCGTCCTCATCGGCGGGCTCGGCGTCGGCTTCTCCCTCGCCCGGGCCGCCGAGGAGCCCCGGTGGGGCCGGATCACGGTCGTCGAGCGGGAGCGAGCGGTGATCGACTGGCACCGGGCCGGGCCGCTGGGCACCATCTCGGCGCGGGCGCTGGCCGATCCTCGCACCGAGGTCGCCGAGGGCGACCTGCTGCACCACCTGCGCACCGCCCCCGTGCGCTACGACGCCCTGTGCCTGGACATCGACAACGGCCCCGGCTGGACCGTCACGGAGGACAACGGCGGCCTCTACTCCCCCGCCGGCCTGGCGGGCTGCCGCGAGCGCCTGACGCCCGGCGGCGTGCTCGCCGTGTGGTCGGCCGAGCCGTCGGCCGAATTCGAGGGAGCCCTCCGGAATGCCGGTTTCGAAGGGGTACGGACCGAAGAGATCGCGGTTGCCCGGGGCGTACCGGACGTAGTGCACCTCGCGCAACGTGCCGCGTAGCCGTCGCCCGCCACCTGCCCGTACCCTGCTTGCCACAGCTGAAGAGCCGGCAGAGAACGACGCGACGGAAAGACGCTAGGGGCGGGGCGCGCATGGAGCAGACACACATCGGCCCGAACGGCGCCGCAGCCTCCGCCGGGGCGCAGCGCCGGGTGCTGGTGGTCGAGGACGACCGGACCATCGTCGACGCCATCGCGGCGCGGCTGCGGGCCGAGGGCTTCCAGGTCCGCACCGCGGGCGACGGGCCGGCGGCCGTCGACACCGCGGAGGCGTGGCAGCCCGACCTGCTCGTGCTCGACGTGATGCTGCCGGGCTTCGACGGCCTGGAGGTGTGCCGGCGGGTGCAGGCGCAGCGTCCGGTGCCCGTGCTGATGCTCACCGCGCGCGACGACGAGACGGACATGCTGGTCGGCCTCGGCGTCGGCGCCGACGACTACATGACCAAGCCGTTCTCGATGCGCGAGCTGGCGGCCCGGGTGCACGTGCTGCTGCGGCGCGTGGAGCGGGCGGCCCTCGCCGCGCACACCCCGCGCAGCGGCATCCTGCGCCTGGGCGAGCTGGAGATCGACCACGCCCAGCGCCGGGTGCGGGTCAGAGGCGCCGACGTGCACCTGACGCCGACCGAGTTCGACCTGCTGGTCTGCCTGGCGAACACGCCGCGCGCCGTCCTCTCCCGCGAGCAGCTGCTCGCGGAGGTGTGGGACTGGGCCGACGCCTCGGGCACCCGCACGGTCGACAGCCACATCAAGGCGCTCCGCCGGAAGATCGGCGCGGAGCGGATCCGTACGGTGCACGGCGTCGGCTATGCACTGGAGACCCCGGCGGCATGACCGGCGGCACGGCCGGCCCCGGGGGCGGCACCGGCCAGGGCGCGGCACGGGGCGCGGGCCAGGGCAGGCGGGCCCGCGAGGACGGGCGGAGCAGGGGCGCGGCGGTCCCGGCGGGCCTGGGGGGCCGCGTCTGGGAGGCGCTGCGCCCGCTGGACCCCTACCGGTCGGTGAAGGCGGCGCTGGGCGCCCTCGTCATCGGCTCGGTGGTGATAACGACCTTCCTGGTCTTCGTCGCGATCCACTCGGCGACCGAGCTCCGGGTGATCACCGTCTTCTCGATCATCGCCTCGCTGCTGATAACGCAGTTCGTGGCGCAGGGCCTGACCGCGCCGCTGGACGAGATGACCGAGGTCACCCGGGCGATGGCGCAGGGCGACTACACGCGCCGGGTGGGCGCCGGGCGGCGGGACGAGTTCGGGCACCTGGCGAACGCCTTCAACCGCATGGCCGCCGACCTGGAGGCGGTGGACACCCACCGCAAGGAGCTCGTCGCCAACGTCTCGCACGAGCTGCGGACCCCGATCGCGGGCCTGCGGGCGGTCCTGGAGAACGTGGTGGACGGGGTGTCGGCCGCGGATCCGGAGACGATGCGGACGGCGCTGCGCCAGACCGAGCGGCTCGGCCGCCTGGTGGAGCAGCTGCTGGACCTGTCCCGGCTCGACAACGGGGTCGTACCGCTGCATGCGCGGCGCTTCGAGGTGTGGCCGTATCTGGCGGGCGTCCTGAAGGAGGCGAGCATGGCCAACGGCTCCGGCTCCTCTCCGCACGCCCGCAAGGACGTGCACCTGCACCTGGACGTGTCCCCGCCGGAGCTGACGGCCCACGCGGACGCGGAGCGGCTGCACCAGGTGGTGGCGAACCTGGTGGACAACGCGGTCAAGCACAGCCCCCCGCACGGGCGGGTCACGGTGCGGGCGCGCCGCGGCGAGGGGCCGCAGTCGCTGGCCCTGGAGGTGCTGGACGAGGGCCCGGGCATCCCCGAGGCCGAGCGGCACCGGGTCTTCGAGCGGTTCAACCGGGGCGGCTCCGGGCAGCAGGGCCCGGGCACGGACGGCGGCACGGGGCTGGGGCTGGCCATCGCCCGCTGGGCGGTGGATCTGCACGGAGGGAGCATCGGGGTGGCCGAATCCCCCCATGGGTGCCGCATTCAGGTCACTCTTCCGGGCGTACCGCGCGATCACGTTTGACGTATGGTCGGTGGCGGAGGCACACATTCGAGGGAGTGTGGGGCGCGCTTGAGCGAACCCTGAGACCCCTGGGACCAGCAGAACCCCGTGTGTTTCCCGCCAAGTCATGCCCCGAAACCCCGGAGCGAATGTGACTTGCGCGACTGCTGGCCCGGGTGGCCTGCATCAACCCTGCAGACAGGCGTAGCCTTTATTCCCGCTGTCCATCACCTTGTGAAGCGGAAGAGGGCGGTTGCCGCCGTGTCGCCACAGTCCCCCAACACCTCGAGCATCTCGACCGACCAAGACGGGCAGGGCAAGAGCCCTGCGGACGTCTTCGGTCCCAATGAGTGGCTCGTCGACGAGATCTACCAGCAGTACCTCCAGGACCCGAACTCGGTCGACCGAGCCTGGTGGGACTTCTTCGCCGACTACAAGCCGGGCACCGCGGCGGCAGCGCCGCCGCAGGAGGTGATCGAAGCCGCGGGCGGCCCCGCCCCGGCCGCCACCACGCCCGCGGCGCCCGCCGCACCGGCCCCGGCAGCTCCGGCCGCCGCCGCGCAGCCCGCCGCCGCTGCGGCCGCCCCGGCGGCCCCCGCTCCGGCGAAGGCCGCGCCCGCCAAGGCCGCGCCCGCCAAGCCGGCGGCCGCCGCGAAGCCGGCCGAGCCGGCCGCCGGCCCCGAGCTGGTCACCCTGCGCGGTCCCGCAGCTGCGGTCGCGAAGAACATGAACGCCTCCCTGGAGCTGCCGACGGCCACGTCCGTCCGCGCCGTCCCGGTGAAGCTGCTCTTCGACCAGCGCATCGTGATCAACAATCACCTGAAGCGCGCCCGCGGCGGCAAGGTCTCCTTCACGCACCTCATCGGCTACGCCATGGTGCAGGCGCTGAAGCTCATGCCGTCGATGAACCACTCCTTCACGGAGAAGGACGGCAAGCCGACCCTCGTCAAGCCCGAGCACGTCAACCTCGGCCTGGCGATCGACCTGGTCAAGCCGAACGGTGACCGCCAGCTCGTGGTCGCGGCCATCAAGAAGGCCGAGACGCTGAACTTCTTCGAGTTCTGGCAGGCCTACGAGGACATCGTCCGCCGCGCCCGCGTCGGCAAGCTGACGATGGACGACTTCACCGGCGTCACCGCCTCGCTGACCAACCCCGGCGGCATCGGCACCGTGCACTCCGTGCCGCGCCTGATGCCCGGCCAGGGCCTGATCCTCGGCGTCGGCGCGATGGACTACCCCGCCGAGTTCCAGGGCACCTCGCAGGACGCCCTGAACCGCATGGGCATCTCCAAGGTCATGACCCTGACCTCGACGTACGACCACCGGGTGATCCAGGGCGCCGCCTCCGGCGAGTTCCTGCGGATCATGGCCCAGCTGCTGCTCGGCGAGAACGGCTTCTACGACGAGATCTTCGAGGCGCTGCGCATCCCCTACGAGCCGGTCCGCTGGCTCAAGGACATCGACGCCTCGCACGACGACGACGTCACCAAGGCCGCCCGCGTCTTCGAGCTGATCCACTCCTACCGGGTCCGCGGCCACGTCATGGCCGACACCGACCCGCTGGAGTACCGCCAGCGCAAGCACCCCGACCTCGACATCACCGAGCACGGCCTCACCCTGTGGGACCTGGAGCGCGAGTTCGCGGTCGGCGGCTTCGCCGGCAAGTCCATGATGAAGCTGCGCGACATCCTCGGCGTGCTGCGCGACTCGTACTGCCGCACCACCGGCATCGAGTTCATGCACATCCAGGACCCCAAGCAGCGCAAGTGGATCCAGGACCGCGTCGAGCGCGGCCACTCCAAGCCCGAGCGCGAGGAGCAGCTGCGCATCCTGCGCCGGCTGAACGCCGCCGAGGCCTTCGAGACCTTCCTGCAGACGAAGTACGTCGGCCAGAAGCGCTTCTCCCTGGAGGGCGGCGAGTCCGTCATCCCGCTGCTGGACTCGGTGCTGGACGCCGCCGCCGAGGCGCGTCTGGACGAGGTCGTCATCGGCATGGCCCACCGCGGCCGCCTCAACGTCCTCGCGAACATCGTCGGCAAGTCCTACGCCCAGATCTTCCGCGAGTTCGAGGGCAACCTCGACCCGAAGTCGATGCACGGCTCCGGCGACGTGAAGTACCACCTGGGCGCCGAGGGCACCTTCACCGGCCTGGACGGCGAGCAGATCAAGGTCTCGCTGGCCGCCAACCCCTCCCACCTGGAGACGGTCGACCCGGTCGTCGAGGGCATCGCCCGCGCCAAGCAGGACATCATCGGCAAGGCGGGCACGGACTTCACCGTCCTGCCGGTCCAGCTGCACGGCGACGCGGCCTTCGCGGGCCAGGGCGTCGTCGCCGAGACGCTGAACATGTCGCAGCTGCGCGGCTACCGCACCGGCGGCACCGTGCACATCGTCATCAACAACCAGGTCGGCTTCACCGCGCCGCCGGAGTCCTCGCGCTCGTCGATGTACTGCACCGACGTCGCCCGGATGATCGAGGCGCCGATCTTCCACGTGAACGGTGACGACCCGGAGGCCGTGGTCCGCGTCGCGCGGCTCGCCTTCGAGTTCCGCCAGGCGTTCAACAAGGACGTCGTCATCGACCTGATCTGCTACCGCCGCCGCGGGCACAACGAGTCGGACAACCCCTCGTTCACCCAGCCGCTGATGTACGACCTGATCGACAAGAAGCGCTCGGTGCGCAAGCTGTACACCGAGTCGCTGATCGGCCGGGGCGACATCACCCTGGAGGAGGCCGAGCAGGCCCTGCAGGACTACCAGGGCCAGCTGGAGAAGGTCTTCGTCGAGGTCCGCGACGCGGACGCGGCGACGGCTCCGGCCGCCGTCCCGGCCCCGCTGGGCGGCTTCCCGGTCGCGGTGAACACCGCGATCTCCCAGGAGGTCCTCAAGCGGATCGCCGAGTCGCAGGTCACCACGCCCGAGAACGTCACGGTGCACCCGCGCCTGGTGCCGCAGCTGCAGCGCCGCGCCGCCAGCATCGAGGACGGCACGATCGACTGGGGCATGGGCGAGACCCTCGCCTTCGGCTCGCTGCTGATGGAGGGCACCCCGGTCCGGCTCGCCGGCCAGGACTCCCGCCGCGGCACCTTCGGCCAGCGCCACGCGGTGCTCGTCGACCGCGAGACCGGCGAGGACTACACCCCGCTGCTCTACCTGTCCGACGACCAGGCCCGCTTCAACGTCTACGACTCGCTCCTCAGCGAGTACGCGGCGATGGGCTTCGAGTACGGCTACTCGCTGGCCCGCCCGGACGCGCTGGTGCTGTGGGAGGCCCAGTTCGGTGACTTCGTCAACGGCGCCCAGAGCATCGTCGACGAGTTCATCTCCTCCTCCGAGCAGAAGTGGAACCAGACCTCTGGTGTCACGCTGCTCCTGCCGCACGGCTACGAGGGCCAGGGCCCGGACCACTCCTCGGCCCGCGTCGAGCGCTTCCTGCAGCTCTGCGCGCAGAACAACATGACGGTCGCCATGCCGACGCTGCCGTCGAACTACTTCCACCTGCTGCGCTGGCAGGTCCACAACCCGCACCACAAGCCGCTGATCGTCTTCACCCCGAAGTCGATGCTGCGTCTGAAGGCCGCGGCGTCGAAGGCGGAGGAGTTCACCAGCGGCGAGTTCCGTCCGGTCATCGGTGACGACACCGTCGCCGCGGCGGACGTCCGCAAGGTCGTCTTCTGCTCCGGCAAGGTCTACTACGACCTGGCCGCCGAGCGCGCCAAGCGCGGTGCCACGGACACGGCCATCGTCCGCATCGAGCGCCTCTACCCGCTGCCGGGCGAGGAGCTCCAGGCCGAGATCGCCAAGTTCCCGAACGCCGAGAAGTACATCTGGGCGCAGGAGGAGCCGGCGAACCAGGGTGCCTGGCCGTTCATCGCGCTGAACCTGATCGACCACCTGGACCTGGCCGTCGGCGCCGACGTCCCGGCCCGCGAGCGGCTGCGGCGGATCTCCCGTCCGCACTCCTCGTCCCCGGCGGTCGGCTCGGCCAAGCGCCACCAGGCCGAGCAGCAGACGCTGATCAACGAGGTGTTCGACGCCTGACGGACGCGTCCCGTACGGGAACGGGCCCCCACCGCTGCGAGGCGGAGGGGGCCCGTTCCCGTATCCGTGCCCGGCCTATCCTTGGCGTGGCGCATCCACCGGCGTCCGCACCCTTCATCCAACGGAGAGAACGTTGTACTTCACCGACCGCGGCATCGAGGAGCTGGAGAACCGGCGTGGCGAGGAGGAGGTCACGCTCGGCTGGGTGGCCGAGCAGCTGCGGACCTTCGTCGACCTGAACCCGGACTTCGAGGTCCCGGTCGAGCGCCTGGCCACGTGGCTGGCGCGACTGGACGACGAGGACGACGAGTAGTCCTCCGCCGGAAGCGCGGGTCGCTGCGCCCCGTCAGGGGCGCGGGGCAGTGTCGATCCGCGGCTCCGCCGCGTGGGCGCGACGAGCCCCCGACGGCCCGCAGGGGCGCTCAGCCGCGAGCCCGCCACCAGTCGTAGGCGAGCGTCAGCACACCGTCCGCGAGAAGCGTGACCCCGGCAGCCGTCACGCCCCGCCGCCCGCTGCGCCGCCCCCAGAGGGCCAGCGACGCCCCGGCCGCGATCTCCGCGGCGCCGAGGGCGCGGGCGCGCGGCCCGCGCGTCCAGCCGCCGAGCCGCCCGCTCTCCGCCTCCAGCAGCCCCGTCCGCACCGCCTCGCGCCAGCCCGGCCAGTCGACCGCCTCGGCCAGGGGGTGCGCGCCCGCGGCGGCGCGCAGCCCGTCGGCCGGGACGCCCGGGGCGAGGCCCGGCGCGAGATCCAGGCCCGTCCGGGAGAGGACGGCGATCAGCCCGAGGACCCGGGACGCGGCGTCGGCGTCCGCATCCGGCCGGGTGAGCCCGTCGAGCGCGGCCCCGTCGAGCACCGGGTCGAGTCCGGTGCGGGCCCGCAGCGCGGTCATGGCCGCCTCTTCGCCGAGCGGGGTGCCGTCGCCGAGCCATGCGTACCCCACGGTCCGCCGGAAGCCCGCCGCGACCACGAATCCCGCCCCGCGCGCATCCCACCACAGACCCACGACGGGCCACTGCTCGGCGACGGCCAGGGCGTGCGCCCAGCCGGCGGCGGCGGTGGCGAGGTCGGTGCCCTCGGTGCGCCAGGAGTCCTTGCCGGGGACCAGCGCGCTCCAGCCCTCCCCGGCCGGGACCAGGAGGAGCGGTTCGTTCAGGAGCTGGGCGGAGGGCCGGACGCGGCCGGGCTCGGCCCGGCAGAGCAGCAGGACCCCCGCCGCGCGGCTGTGATCAGTAGCGGACATGCGACAACGCTATGCCAACCGGGAGTGCTTGACTTCGCCGGACCGCGATATATCGTGTTTCACGGAAGACGCGATAGGTTGCGTCTCGTTCCGCCGTCCTGATGCAGAAGGGGTCCCGGCATGCCCGTCGAGTCCGAATGGTCACTGTCCGCACCACGGAACATCACCTTCGAGGAGGCGGTCGTCTCGCTGGACGTGCGCCTGGTGAACGGCACGGTCAACGTCGTCGGCGCGGACGGCGGCCCGGCCCGCCTGGAGCTGACGGCGATCGAGGGGCCGCCGCTGAAGGTCGGTCACCTGCGCGGCACGCTGACCGTCGGGTACGAGGACCTGTCGCCGAAGACCTTCCGCAACTGGTTCTCCCGCAAGGACTGGAACCGCTCGGCGGACGTGACCCTCACCGTGCCCACGGCGGCCGGCGTCACGGTCGCCGTCGTCGGGGCGGTCACCGTGGTCTCCGGGATCGCGGGCAGCGCGAAGGTCCAGGGCGTCTCCGGCGACACCACGCTGGTCGGCCTCACCGGAGACGTCAGCACCGAGACGGTCTCGGGCCGCGTGGAGGCCCAGCACCTCGGCGGCGACGTCCGCTGCAACACCGTCTCCGGCGACCTCACGCTCGTCGAGTGCACGGGCGGCCGGATCAAGGCCGACTCGGTCAACGGCAACGTCGTGATCGACCTGTCGCCGGCCGCGCCGGGCACCGACCTCGCGGTCACCTCCGTCTCCGGCGAGATCGCCGTCCGGCTGCCCGACACGGCGGACGCGACGGTGGAGGCGGGCACCACGGTCGGCCCCGTCTCCTGCGCCTTCGGCGAGCTGCAGGTCCAGGACCAGTTCGGTGCGCGGAACATCACCGGCCGGCTCGGCAGCGGCCACGGCCGGATCAAGATCACCACCGTCTCCGGCGCCGTCGCCCTGCTGCGCGGCCCGGACGCCGACGACTGGGCCGACGACGACCGGGCCGACGGCCCCGCCGAAGCCCCCGCCCAGGGAAAGGTCCTCTGATGCCCCCCGTCTTCGCCCACGGCCGGCTCCGCCTCTACCTGCTCAAGCTGCTCGACGAGGCGCCCCGCCACGGCTACGAGATCATCCGGCTGCTGGAGGAGCGCTTCCAGGGCCTGTACGCGCCCTCCGCCGGCACCGTCTACCCGCGCCTGGCCAAACTGGAGGCCGAGGGCCTGATCGCCCACACCACCGAGGGCGGCCGCAAGGTCTACGCCATCACCGCCGCCGGGCGGGCCGAACTCGCCGGCCGGCAGGGCGAACTGGCCGAGCTGGAACTGGAGATCCGCGAGTCCGTCGCCGCGCTCGCCGCCGACATCCGCGAGGAGGTCCGGGGCGCGGCGGGCGACCTGCGGCGGCAGGTGCGCGAAGCCGCCCGGCAGACCCGGGCGGCGACGGGAGACTCGACTTCCTTCGACAGCGCGAGGGAGGACTTCCGCCGGGCGAAGGAGCAGTGGAAGGAACAGGCCCGGCGGGCCAAGGAGGAGAGCCGGCGCGCCCGCCAGGACGCCCAGCAGGCCCGCCACCAGGCCCGGGAGGCCCAGCAGTGGGCCCACGAGGAGGTTCGGCGCGCCACCCGGCACGTCCAGGAGCAGGTGGAGGAACACCTGCGCCGCGGCGACTGGCCGACGGGCGTCGCGGAAGGCGTCAGCGCCCTGGCGAAGGAGTTCGGCGCGTTCACGGCCCGCACGACGGGCGCCACAGGCCCGGCCGGCGCGGCGGGCCGGGAGGGCACGGCCGGCACGAGGGACGCGGCCGGTACGAGGGACGCGGCCGGCACCCGGCACCCCGAGCCGCCCGCAGGCCCCGCCCCCGAGTGGGCCGAGGCCGGCGACACCCCCTCCGCGGACCCGGCCCGCGACCTGGACCGCCTCCTGGACCGCTTCCGCGACGACATCCGCGACGCGGCCCGCGACCACGGCGTGACCCAGTCCCAACTGGACGCGTCCCGCAACCACTTGGCCGACGCCGCAGCCCGCATCACGGCCCTGCTGCGCCCGGGGGGCTGAGGTGCCGACAAGTTCCACGGCTTGGTGGCTGGCCATCCTCTTACGCCCCCCGGCGGGGACGGGCCCGGCGCGCGGCGCCTGCGTCAGTCCGCCGTCACCGTCACCCCGGCCTCACCGACTCCGGCGCCCGCCGTCACCCGCACCGTAGCCCGCTCCGCCGCCGGAACCCGCGTGGTGTCCGCCCGGGCCGGGCCCGTCACCTTGACGTGCCAGCCGCGCGGCGCCGGCGGCAGGACCAGTTCCGTCGTGCCGTGCCGCGTCGGCGCGTACGTCAGGCGGTAGACGCCCACCACCGGGCTGTAGAACGCGGACCGCACCGTCCCCGCAACGGCCGCCGCGTACGGCTCCGCCGTCCGGGACTTGTTGGCCTGGAAGATGCCGTTTTCGTCCAGGGCGCAGTAGCCGCCGCCGTAGCACCACTGCCAGCTCGCCCAGCCGGTCGCGTAGCGGGACATGGAGGTGAGGGCGTCCTCGTAGAAGCGGCCCATGTTCGGCAGGGAGCTGTCGAGCGGGCCCCACTCGCCGATGAAGACGGGGATGCCCATGGCGCGCGGGTAGTGGACGACGGCGGCCTCGTACGCGGTCAGCCAGCCTGCCCCCGGGTCGTAGTCGCGCCCGGCCTCCATGGCGGCGTTGTAGAAGTGCGGGGCGTAGACGACCTTGGGGTCGTGGATGCGGCCGAGGCCGGTGGGGACGCCCTCGCCGGCGGCGGGGGTGGGCTCGACGAACAGCCAGTGGCGGCGGTCGACGCGCCGGATCGCCTCGGCGATGCGCCGGTACATGGGGGTGATCTGCGTGGATTCGATGCGGCGGGCCGCGTCGGGGATGCTCTCGCCAGGACGCATCCGGCCCATCGGTTCGTTGATCAGGTCGTAGCCGAACACGGCGGGGTGGCCCGCGAGCCGCCCCGCGAGGACCTGCCACATGCGGGCCTGGGCGCGGCGCAGGTCCTCGTCCTGGTAGAGGTGTTCGAAGGCGGCCTGGACGGCCGGTTCGAAGTACTCGGCGAACCAGTCGTCGGGGTGGGGCCGGTAGGGCAGGCCGTCGGTGCGGGTGGCCCAGGCGGGGATGCCGCGGTGGCTGCCGAAGGCGGGCCCGTAGACGTCCTGGTGGGCGTCGATGACGACGCGCACGCGGTACTTGTGCGCCCAGTCCAGCACGCGTTCGATCTTGCGGAGGTAGGACGTGCTGTAGTGGCCGGGCCGCGGCTCCAGGTCGTCCCAGAAGACCGCGAGGCGGGCGAGGTTGAAGCCCTGCGCGGCCATGTCGCGCAGGGAGCGCTCCGTGATGTCCGCGAGGGCCTCGTCGCCGCGGTGCTCCTTGTCCGCGAGGTTCCAGCCCCGCAGGGTGAGGGCCCGGCCCTGCTCGTCGGTCAGCGGAGGGATGCCCGCGGCCGGGGTGCCCGGGCCCGGGGCGGCGCCCGGGTCCGTACGGGCCTCCGCCGGGGCCCCGGGCGTCAGGAGCAGCAGGAGGGCGGCAGCGGCGAGGAACGCCGCCTTGCGTAAGCGTCTCTTCGGTGAGCACATGATCATCCGGTACCTCCGAGGAGTCCCGCCTGAGGCGGGGAGGGAATCAAACTCCGGCGCGGCAGGTCAAACGAACCGGCCGCAAGGGGTGGATCGATCCAGGCGGCCAACTATCCGTGAAGACTCACAAGTTGAGGTGCTGGCTTGTGGCTCGTGGCCATGTGTGCGAAGCGGGCCTTCAGGTACCGCTTCTATCCGACGTCCGAGCAGGCTGCTGAGCTTGCCCGGACGTTCGGGTGCGTGCGCAAGGTCTACAACATGGCGCTCGCTGCCCGCACCGAAGCATGGGCGAGAGGCGAGCGGGTCAACTACAACGCCACCTCGGCGATGCTGACGGCTTGGAAGAAGGCCGAGGAACTGGCCTATCTGTCCGAGGTGTCTTCCGTGCCGCTGCAGCAGTGCCTGCGGCACCTGCAAGGGGCGTTCGTGGCGTTCTGGGAGAAGCGGGCCAAGTATCCGCGCTTCAAGTCCCGGAAGAAGTCGCGGAAGTCCGCCGAGTACACCAGGTCGGCGTTCGGGTTCCGGGACGGCCGTCTGTATCTGGCCAAGATGAAAAACCCGCTGAACATCGTATGGTCGCGGCCTCTCCCTGAGGGGGCGCAGCCAACCACGGTGACCGTGTCGCAGGATGCGGCGGGTCGCTGGTTCGTCTCGATGCCGTGTGAGGATCCCGGCATAAAGCCTCTCCCCGCCACCGATTCGGCGGTCGGGATCGATGTCGGCCTGAACCACCTGACGACCCTCTCCACCGGAGAGAAGATCGCCAACCCGAGGCATGAACGCCGCGACCGTGCCCGCCTCGCCAAGGCACAGCGAAAGCTGTCCCGTAAGGCCAAGGGTGACGGCGCCAACCGACGCAAAGCCCGGTTGAAGGTCGCAAAGATCCACGCCAGGATCAGCGACCGCAGGCGGGACCACCTCCACAAGCTCACCACCCGACTCGTGCGTGAAAACCAAACGCTCGTCATCGAGGACCTGACCGTACGCAACATGGTCAAGAACCGGAACCTGGCCCGCGCCATCAGCGACGCCGCGTGGTCGGAGTTCCGGAGCATGCTGGAGTACAAGGCCGCCTGGTACGGGCGGGAAGTGATCGCGGTGGACCGCTTCTTCCCCTCCTCCAGGCTGTGCTCCGCCTGCGGCACCTTGCAGGACAGGATGCCGCTCAGCGTCCGAACCTGGACATGTCAAAGCTGCGGGATGACCCACGACCGGGACATGAATGCAGCGAAGAACCTTCGGGCCGCCGGGCTGGCGGTGTCTGTCTGTGGAGCCGGCGTAAGACCTCAACGGAGAACTCCGGGCGGGCCATCGGCGACGAAGCAGAAAACCCCACGGCGCGAGCCGTAGGACTCCCCCTCGTTTACGAGGGGGAGGAGGTCAAACCGTCAGGACGACCTTGCCGAACAGGTCGCCACCGGCCATCTTCTCGAATCCCTCGCGCGCCCGGTCCAGCGGCAGGACCGAGTCGATCACGGGCCGTACGCCGTGCGCCGCGCAGAAGCTCAGCAGGTCCGCCAGCTCCTCCTTGGAGCCCATCGTCGAGCCGACGACCTTCAGCTCCAGGAAGAAGATGCGGTTGAGCTCGGCGGCCGGCGGGTTCGGCCCGCTGGTCGCGCCGGAGATCACCAGGGTGCCGCCGGGCTTGAGGGACTTGACCGAGTGCGACCAGGTGGCGGCGCCGACCGTCTCGATGACGGCGTCCACCCGGTGCGGCAGCCGCGCCCCCGGCTCGTACGCGCCCTCGGCGCCCAGTTCCACGGCGCGCTCGCGCTTGGCCGCGTCGCGGCTGGTCGCGAAGACGCGCAGGCCGGCCGCGGCGCCGAGGACGATCGCGGCGGTGGCCACGCCGCCGCCCGCGCCCTGCACCAGGACGCTCTGGCCGGGGCGCACGTCCGCGTTGGTGAACAGCATGCGGTACGCGGTCAGCCACGCGGTCGGCAGACAGGCTGCCTCCTCGTAGCTGAGCTCCTTGGGCTTGGGCAGCACGTTCCACGCGGGCACGGCGACGCGCTCGGCGAAGGTGCCCTGGTAGCGCTCGGTGAGGATGGAGCGCGGCTCCGTCGGGCCCACGCCGTGGCCGGTCTGGCCGATGACGGAGTGGACGACGACGTCGTTGCCGTACTCGTCGACCCCGGCGGCGTCGCAGCCGAGGATCATCGGCAGCGTCTCCTCGCCGAGGCCCACCCCGCGCAGCGACCACAGGTCGTGGTGGTTGAGCGAGGCGGCCTTGACGTGGACGACCGTCCACCCCGGAGGCGCCTCCGGCTCCGGGCGCTGGCCCAACTCGAGTCCGGTGAGCGGCTGGTCACGGTCGATGCGTGCGGCGTAGGCGGCGAACATGATCCGAACCTAGCCCCGCCGCCTGCCGGGCGAAACCACGCCGCGGTGTGACGCGCGCCGCGCCGCGCTTCCCGTCCAGTCCCCCCTGTCGCAACGGCCGTATCCGCGGCGGAGACTGCGCCTCCTCGTTGACCAGGCGTGAGGCCCGGGGGTTGGCTTCGGTTGCCCCGTGCCGCGCCGGCGCGGGCCGTCACCGAGGGGGTTCAGACGATCATGCGTCATCTCAGACGGGCCGTCGTCGCCGCGGCCGTCGCAGGAACCTGCGCAGCCCTCCTGCCCGCAGCCGGAGCCGCCTCCGCGGCGGCCCCGCGCCCCGCCCCGCGCATCGAACGGGTGAGCGTCGCGAGCGACGGCACCCAGGCAGACGCGGAGTCCCACGGCGCCTCGCTCAGCGCCGACGGCCGCACCGTGGTCTTCCTGTCCCGGGCCGGAACGCTCGCGCCCGGCGCCGGGCCCACCGGGCACGTCTTCGTGAGGGACCTGCAGACCGGGAGGACCGAGCTGATCAGCGCGGCGAGCGACGGCACCCCGGCCGACACCTGGTCCTCGTCGCCGTCGATCAGCGGCGACGGGCGGTACGTCGTCTTCGACTCGGGGGCCGACCTCGCTCCCGGCAGCAACCCGAACGGCTCCGACGTCTTCGTCCGCGACCGCCGGACCGGGCGCACCGAGGTGCTCGTCGCGAACCGCACCGGCGGCAGCGGCTCGAACCACTCGGCCGCCATCAGCACCAGCGGCCGCTACGTCGCCTTCGTCTCCGGCCGCGACGACCTCGTGCCCGGCGACACCAACCAGCGGGAGGACGTCTTCGTCCTCGACCGCCGGCGCGGCACCACGCAGCGGGTGAGCGTCGCGAGCGACGGCACCGAGGCCGACGGCATGTCCGGCCACCCCGTGATCAGCGCGGACGGCAGCCGGATCGGCTTCCGGACGGCGGCCCGGAACCTGGCCCCGCAGACGGCGGGGAAGCCGGAGAAGCCCGGGTCGCGGAAGTCCGCCGGGGAGCTCGCGCGGCCCGGCCTCTACGGCTTCTACGTGCACGAGCTGCGCACGGGGCGCACCGAGCGCGCGGCCGAGACGTACGACGGCCTGCAGGCGCTGGTCACCGGCGGCACCGGGCTCAGCCCCGACGGCCGCTACGCCCTCTTCTCCAGCCCCGAGCAGGTCGTGGCGGACGACACCAACGGCGCCCAGGACGTCTACGCCAAGGACCTGCGGACCGGGACCACCCGGCGCCTGAGCCTCGCCGCCGACGGCTCGCAGGCCGACGGCGCCTCCTACGGGGGTGCCGCGATGAGCGTCGACAACGAGCGGGTGTTCTTCGCCTCCGACGCCGGCAACCTGGTGCCCGGGGACACCAACGACCGGCAGGACGTGTTCGTACGGAACCTGCGGACGGGCGCCGTGGAGCGGCTCAACGTCGCCGCCGACGGCACCCAGGACGACGGGAACGCGGGCGAGGTCAGGACCGACCTGCTCGGCCGGACCGCCGTCTTCAACAGCTGGGGCGGCAACCTGGTGCCCGGCGACACCAACGGCACGGGCGACGTGTTCGTCCGGCGGCTCGGCTCAGGCTCGGCTGAGGCTCGGCTGATACGGCGACCGGGCCGCACCCCCGGCAGGAGGTGCGGCCCGGTCTCGTAGGCGTGCGGCGTACGGCTCTCGTAGGCGTACGGCGTACGGCCCTCATAGGCGTACGGCGTCGGGCGCCGGCGTCAGCGCCGGGCCACGCCCTCCGCGCGCGCGGCGGCCGCGACGGCGGCCGTCACGGCCGGGGCGACCCGCTCGTCGAACGGCGACGGGATGACGCACTCGGCGCTCAGCTCGTCCGCGACGACGGCCGCGAGGGCCTCGGCGGCAGCGAGCTTCATGCCCTCCGTGATGCGGGAGGCCCGCACCTGCAGGGCGCCCGCGAAGATGCCCGGGAAGGCCAGGACGTTGTTGATCTGGTTCGGGTAGTCGCTGCGGCCGGTGGCGACGACGGCCGCGTACTTGTGGGCGACGTCCGGGTGGATCTCCGGGGTGGGGTTGGCCATCGCGAAGATCAGGGCGTCCTTCGCCATCGTGGCCACGGCCTCCTCCGGGACGGTGCCGCCGGAGACGCCGATGAAGACGTCCGCGCCGTCCAGGGCCACGGCCAGGGGGCCCGTGAGCCCGGCCTTGTTGGTGAAGCCGGCGAGGTCGCGCTTGACCTCGGTCAGGTCCTCCCGGTCGCCGGAGACGATGCCCTTGCGGTCGCAGACGGCCACGTCGCCGATGCCCGCTTCCACCAGGAACCTGGCGATCGCGACGCCGGCCGCGCCCGCGCCGGAGATCACGGCGCGCAGCTCGCCGAGCGTCCGGCCGGTGAGCTCGGCCGCGTTGCGCAGGGCGGCGAGGGTGACGACGGCGGTGCCGTGCTGGTCGTCGTGGAAGACGGGGATGTCCAGCCGCTCCTGGAGCTTGCGCTCGACCTCGAAGCAGCGCGGCGCGGAGATGTCCTCCAGGTTGATGCCGCCGAAGGAGGGCGCGAGGCGCGCGACGGTGTCGACGATCTCGTCGACACCGCGGCAGTCGAGGGCGATGGGGACGGCGTCGACGCCGCCGAACTGCTTGAAGAGGATCGCCTTGCCCTCCATCACGGGCAAGGAGGCCTCCGGGCCGATGTCACCGAGCCCGAGCACCGCGCTGCCGTCCGTGACCACGGCGACGACCTGGGACTTCCAGGTGTAGTCGTGGACGAGCTCCGGCTGCTCCGCGATGGCGCTGCACACCTTGGCCACGCCGGGCGTGTAGGCGAGGGACAGATCGTCCCGGTCGCGCACGGGCACGGTCGCCTGGACGGCCATCTTGCCGCCCCGGTGCAGCGCGAACGCCGGATCGAAGAACTCGTCGCGAGTATCGTCCGGACCGCTGTCGCTGCGAGGATTCACGATCTCCGCTGCCACTTTATTTGACCCCTTTGTCGAATGTCCGTCGAGGGTATCCGCCCTGGGTTGCGGGGCGGGTCGGGCTTCACGTCCGTGTCCGGCCACCGAGATGACCTGCGCGCGGGGGGTGGTGCCGCGCGTTACGGATCCGTATGCCGGGCGCGCCGCACACGCGCCCTCGCCCCTGGTGCGGGGTGTGGCTGGCATTTCTATCAAATGAGCGCTACGGCCTACGAGTGAGTTCCCGCTGACTTGTCGCGGCACGGCCGGGAGCGGGCCCCGTTCGCGGGTCGGAACGGTGTCAACTGGGGGCATAAGTCCACGGACTGAGACAGAGCGCGCGTGACATACGTCTCGCCCGGCGGCTCACAGAAGAGGAACCCTTGAGTCCGTTACTCCGGACCGACCTGGTACCGACCCGATGCGGCACGGGGATCGCCCGTTATCCGATTTTGACATAGCGAGGCCCCCGAATGGTGCAGTCCGGATGGCAAGATGCCCCAATCACACGAGGTCGCGACATCCAAGGGTGTGTGCTCCGGGCCTCGTGCGTCATCAGCGTTTTCCTGTGTTTGTTCTGTGTCTGTCCAACAGTCGGCTCCTTGGGCCACCCCCTCACCCGCAGGAGGAACCAGCAATGACCGCAAGCACCACCCCTCGCACGGCTGCCGCCAGGAGTCGTTTGGCCGCCGCCGGCGCGATCGCGGTCGCCGGCGCCCTGCTGCTCACCGGCTGCGGCGACCAGCGGGACAAGACCGGCAACGAGGCCGGCCAGAGCGCCCAGGGTTCCAAGGCCCCCCTCTTCGACAAGCTGCCGAAGAAGATCCAGGACTCCGGCGTCATCAAGGTCGGTTCGGACATCGCCTACCCGCCGGTGGAATTCAAGAAGGACGGCAAGGTCGTCGGCATCGACCCCGACATCGCCGCCGCCCTCGGCAAGGAACTCGGCGTGAGGGTCGAGTTCAACAACGGCACGTTCGACGCGCTGCTGACCGGTCTGCGATCCAAGCGTTACGACATCGCGATGTCCGCGATGACCGACACCAAGGACCGCCAGGACGGCGTGGACCCCAAGACCAAGAAGAAGGTCGGCGAGGGAGTCGACTTCGTCGACTATTTCAACGCCGGCGTCTCGCTCTACACCAAGAAGGGCGACACCAAGGACATCAAGGGCTGGGACGACCTCTGCGGCAAGAAGATCGCGGTCCAGCGCGGCACGGTCTCGCACGACCTGGGCAAGTCCCAGTCCGAGAAGTGCGAGAAGGACGAGAAGGACTCCATCTCCATCGAGGCCTTCGACACCGACCTCGAGGCCCAGACCCGGCTGAAGGCCGGCGGCGTCGACGCCGTCTCCAGCGACTTCCCGGTCGCGGCGTACGCGGTCAAGACCTCGGGCGGCGGCAACGACTTCGAGACGGTCGGCGACCAGGTCGAGGCCGCGCCGTACGGCATCGCCGTTGCGAAGGAGAACACCCAGCTGCGGGACGCCCTGAAGGCGGCGCTCGAAGCGATCATCAAGAACGGTGCGTACGAGAAGGTCATCACGACCTGGGGCGTCGACGCAGGTGCGGTCAAGGAAGCCAGGATCAACGGCGGTTCCTGACGAGTCGCCGCCGCGCGGGCGCGTCCCGCCGCGGCTTCCCCCGTCCCCCTCACCCTCGTACGGATCTGCTGAAAGGCACTCCCCGTGACTTCTTCCCCTGACTCCCCGTCGCCCGACAAGCCCGACGGGAAGGAACCCACCAAGCCTGCGGAGGCGGCCGAGGCCGCGAAGTCGGCTGACGCCGCGAAGTCGGCGAAGGCGGCCGAGGCCGCCGAAACCGGCAAGGACGCGGCCGCGGAGTCCGCGGACGCGGACAAGGCCTCCGAGGCCGCCGAGCCGTCGGATGCGGACAAGCCCGCCGACGACGCGAAGGCTGCCGACTCGGACGAGCCGGCCGACGCCGGCAAGACCGACAAGCCCTCGGACGCCGACGAGGCCGCCGGCGCCGCCGCGGCCGGTAAGGACGCCGACGCCGAAAAGGCCGACGGCGCCGACAAGTCCGCGGGCGCGGACAAGTCCGACAAGCTCGCCAAGTCCGGCGACTCCGGAAAGGCCGAGAAGGCCGAAAAGGCCGACAAGGGCGCCGGTGACGACAAGCCGGCCGGTCCCGCCAAGGGCGAGGACGCCGCCAAGAAGGCCGCGACCGCCACCGCGACCGTCCCCGAGGCGGTCAAGGCCATCCCCGTCCGGCACTACGGCCGCTGGATCTCCGGCGTCGTCGTCCTCGCCCTCCTCGGGCTGCTGGTCAACGCGTTCGCCTCGGCGAAGATCCACTACAGCACCATCCCGGACTACCTCTTCGACTCGACGGTCGTCGAGGGCCTCGGCAAGACGGTCCTGATCTCGGTGCTCGCCATGGTGCTGGGCCTCGTGGGCGGCATCCTGCTCGCGGTGATGCGGCTGTCGAAGAACCCGGTGACGTCATCGGTCTCCTGGGCCTACATCTGGTTCTTCCGGGGCACCCCGGTCTACGTCCAGCTGCTGCTGTGGTTCAACCTCGCGCTGATCTTCCCGTACATCAACCTCGGCCCCATCTACCGGGACGAGATGAGCGACTTCATGACGCCGTTCATGGCCGCGCTGCTCGGCCTGGGGCTCAACGAGGCCGCCTACATGTCCGAGATCGTGCGGGCCGGCATCAAGTCGGTCGACGAGGGCCAGACGGAGGCCGCGCACGCGCTCGGCATGAGCCAGGCCCGGACGCTGCGCCGGATCGTGCTGCCGCAGGCGATGCGGGTCATCGTGCCGCCGACCGGCAACGAGTTCATCAACATGCTCAAGACCTCGTCGCTGGCAGCGGCGGCGGCCCAGTATCTGGAGCTACTGCGCTCCACCTCCGACATCGGGCAGACCACCGGCGCCCCGGTGGAGATGCTCTTCCTCGCGGCCACCTGGTACCTGATCCTCACCAGCATCTTCAGCGTCGGCCAGTTCTACCTGGAGCGGCGTTACGCCCGCGGTTCCCTGCGGACCCTGCCGCTCACCCCGTGGCAGAAGGTCAAGGCCAACCTGTCCTCCTTCAGCAACCGTCCCAAGGGAGGCGTCAGCGCATGAACGCGATGGTGAAGGCCGAGGGCGTCCACAAGTCCTACGGCGCCGTGCAGGTCCTCAAGGGCATCGACCTCGAGGTCGCCCCGCGCGAGGTGTTCTGCCTCATCGGCCCCTCCGGCTCCGGCAAGTCCACCTTCCTGCGGTGCATCAACCACCTGGAGCAGGTGAACGCCGGCCGGCTGTACGTCGACGGCCGCCTGGTGGGCTACCGCGAGCAGGGCGGCAAGCTCTACGAGCTCAAGGACAGCGAGGTAGCCAAGAACCGCCGGGACATCGGCATGGTGTTCCAGCGCTTCAACCTCTTCCCGCACATGACGGCGCTCGCGAACGTCATGGAGGCGCCGGTCCAGGTCAAGGGCGAGACGAAGGCGGTCGCCCGGGAGCGGGCGAAGAAGCTGCTCGACCGGGTCGGCCTCGGCGACAAGGCCGACAACTACCCCACGCAGCTCTCCGGCGGCCAGCAGCAGCGCGTCGCGATCGCGCGGGCCCTGGCGATGGAGCCGAAGCTGATGCTCTTCGACGAGCCCACCTCGGCGCTCGACCCGGAGCTCGTCGGTGACGTCCTGGACGTCATGCGGGGCCTGGCCGAGGACGGCATGACCATGATCGTGGTGACCCACGAGATGGGCTTCGCCCGCGAGGTCGGCGACTCGGTGGTCTTCATGGACCAGGGCGTGGTGGTCGAGTCGGGCAACCCGCGCGACGTGCTCACCAACCCGCAGCACGACCGGACGAAGGCGTTCCTGTCGAAGGTGCTGTAGCGAATCGAATCCCTGCGCAGGGGGCGGTACGGGTCCGGGACCCGTACCGCCCCCTGCCGCTTGCTACTTGAGCGCGAGCACCATCGCGTCCGAGGGCGAGCTCCAGACCGTCCGGGCCTCGGCGAAGCCCGCCTCGCGCAGCGTCCGCGCGTGCCACTCGGCGGAGGGGGTGTCGCCGTCGGCGTGCTCCCCGTAGATCTCGAAGCGCTCGGCGGTCGGCCCGGCGAGCACCGGGTCGGCGGCGGCGAGCTCCCACCACGCGCGCCAGTCGAGCGCGCCTTCTGCCTTGGCGCGGTCCATGCGCGCGTGGCGCAGCGCGCGTTCGGCCTCGTTGATGCGGGGCGTGCCGGCGTCCGGCATGTGGTCGGCGTTGAGGAAGACACCACCCTCGCGGACGACTCCGGCAAGCTGCCCGTAGAGGGTGTGCAGGGAGTCCGAGTGCAGCCAGTGGAGGGCGGTGGCGGTCGGGAACTCCCGCTAAACGCACATGCGTGCGAGAGCGGAGTTCACGCAAGATGGATCACATGATCACGAGTGAGTACGACGGGTGCGGAAAGTGCCTGGTGGGGGTGCGTCGCCTCTCTCGAAAGACAGACTCGACCAACAGCCCCGAGAAGCAGTTGGGCCAGGTGCTCAGCGCCGTTGAGGCGGTGGGCGGGCACGTCATCGCGTGGGCGGACGACTGGGAGGTCTCCGGCGCTACCGACCCGATGACCCGCCCGAAGCTCGGCCCGTGGCTCCGGAACGAGATGGGGCCGTACGACGGCATCGCCGGATCGGCCGTGGACCGGATCGGCCGCAATCAGCGTGACGTCCTGAACACGGCGTACCTGGTCCACGAGTCCGGCCGTCTACTCATCACGTACGGGCACGCCGGGCCATGGAACCTGGATGACCCGGCCGACGAGATGCGGTTGTCCATGGAATCCTTCGGCGCACAGATGGAGCTGCGCGCGATCCAGAAGCGCAACCGCGACGAGACGAAGCGGGCGCGGGACGCCGGGCAGCCCAAGCAGAAGAACCGGTACGGATACCGGTTCGTCCGGCTGATCCCTACCGGCAAGGTGGATCACGTCGAGTTGGACCCTGTGGCGTCCCTCATCCTCCGCGACGTGGCGGAGCGCATCCTCGCCGACGAGACGGGCACGGTGACCGTGCACACGGAGGCAGCACGCCTCAACCGCGCGGGGGTACTGTCGCCCGCCGATCACCGTTCCGTGATGTACGGACGCAAGCCCAAGGGGACGCTCTGGAACGCTAAAGCCCTCAAGCGGATGTTGGTCAGCGAAGCGTCCTTGGGCTATCTGATGCACGACGAGCGGCCTGTCATCGGCGCGGACGGACACGCTGTACGCATCGCTGAGCCACTATGGGACCACGCAACCCGCGATGCGCTGGTCAAGAAGACGGCCCCGCAGTGGACCGGAAAGCGCGCTCCCAAGGGCGTCCGTCTGCTCTCAGGAATCGCGTTCTGCGGCGTGTGCGGACAACGGCTGTACATGATGGCTCGAACCGGCCAGAACCCCTCCTACGGCTGCACAGCGCGTACACGCGGCATCCCGTCATCGGCCAAGTGCAAGCCCGCCCCCAGCATGTCCGTTCCTCGGCTGGACAAGGAGGTGACGGACTGGTTTCTCGACGAGTACGGAAGTCATCAAGTCATGCGCAAGGAATTCGACCCTGGCACGGGGTACGCCGCTCGCATCGCTGAAATCGACGCAGACCGTACGCGCCTCCGAGGAGACCGTCAGGCGGGCCTCTACGAATCCGAGGCCGATACTGAGTGGTACCGGACCGAGTACACCCGGATGACGCGGGAAATCGAGGAGCTGAAGAAGCTCCCCGAGCGACCGGCCGGGATGCGATTGGTGCCGATCGGTCGAACCATTGAGGCCAGCTGGACGGCAGCCCCGGACGACGCTGCCCGCCGAGAGATCCTTACCGAGTTCGACGTGCGAGTAACGCTCCATCCTCAGGGCGCCAAACAGCGCGTCCATAGGACCGGGCTCAACCCGGAGCACCGTGCAGCGAACCAAAGGGCCGCGGAGGAGCATGCCGAAGCAAATGCCCTAGCTTCCTTGGAGGAGGACGCAGAGGCGCTCCGATGAGCTGATCAGTACGCCACGCCCCGGTTAGTCAATGAGACTGACCGGGGCGTTCCCATGCCCGCACGCGGGCTTGCAGGACATCGCTGGGAGCCGACGCCAGCCACCCGCCGACCGGGTGCCCTACAGCGGACCGAAGCGGTGTTGGGGTGACGGTTTACAACACTCTTTTAGGAGCACATCGAAAAATCTAAGAGGAAAGGAAGTTGGTGTCTCAAACGGCACTGCGTCATCGGACAGTCCCGTGGGCAAGGCTTGCTCTCCCCTATATCCCGGGAGAGAAGCTGCTCCCTTCAAGTGCGGCACCCGCGGCGGATGGCGCACGCTCGATGTCCGGCGCGTCGAGTTCACGATCACGGGGGGGCTTGACCCCACGATCGAGGAGAACAGCAGCGTTGCGGACGACGTTGCTACAGAGGACCGGCCGGAGACCGCTCCTGCCCCGGGTGCCCGTGTCCGCATCGCTCAACCTGCCATCACTGAAACCGCGTAACAGCTCTCTGCCGTCATGGCAGCGGCCCGGATAGCTCCTGCCTCTAGGGGCGACCCCATGCCTGCAGATGGACTTACAGAGCTTTTCTGCCTCTCCACGGGCCCCGAGCTCAGGCCGAGACCGCCCTACAGCGGACCGAAGCGGTGTTGGAGTGGTGGTTACCACCACTTTTTTAGAACACATAGAAAAAATACAGAGAAAGAGAGATCGCTACCCCAAACGGCACCGCGCCACCTGGGAGCAGTCCCGGCAGGAATCTGTCCGTCCCTACAGATCCCGGAAGCGGGGCGCGACGAGACCGCGCCGGGCACTGCAGCCACGGTGACTGGCTTGGAACTCGTCCTCCCCTACCACTTGCGAACGCAGGAACAGTGATCCTTACAGTCCTTCCGGTTCGGGAACTCGTCGGTCCCTACTGCTCACAGCACAGAGAGCGGGATTACCGCGCACCTCCGGATGGGACATCGGCGGACTGAGTGCCCGACTCTCGGAACGAGCGTTGCCCGTGCACGGGCGCCTAGCTACCCGTCGGCTGGGCGTCCTACAGCGGACCGAAGCAGTGTTGGGGTGACGGTTTACACCGCTTTTTTAGAAACACATAAAAAAAACTAAGAAGAAGAGAGGTTGGCGTCTCAAGCGGCACTGCGCCACCGAGCGTGGTCCGGGAAACCTTCGCCCCCCACTACTGGGGAGGACAGAGAAGGACAGCCGTCCGGCAACGGCCGGGAAACCTCCGCCTTCCACTACAACCAGGGAGAGGGTCAGCCGTGTCCTCGCGGTTCAGGCACGGTCCACCCGCGAAGGCTCTGTTGCGGGATAGGTTCGCCCTCCACGTATGAGTAGGGGAGGTTTGCGCGCGGACGACAGACTTCCTGCTGATACTGCACCAGCAGAACACTGCCCCACTTGCGCCCCTGGATGACTCATCGGGGCGCTTTTTCGTATCTGAACACAGCGACAGATGGAGCGATCATGAGTGACAGCTTGAACCGAGCGTCCTTCCTGGATGGACGACGCGACAAGGAACGCATGCGCGCAGAGGCGTGGAAGTGGGACGAGGGCATGGAGCGCCTTGCCGCCCTCCGGGATTCCAACCCTGAGATGTTCGAGCGCATAGGGGTCACTACCCGCATGAGTCTTGGCTACTACGAGAACGACAAGACCGCCGCCGCGAAGTACGGGCGCAACGTCAACAAGGGTGGTAAGTGACGATGGCTACTGAGATTGAAAAGGCTGCCGAGCGGGTTGCGAAGCTGCGGGCGCAGGTGGTGAAGGCATCGGGTCCACTCGCTGACGCAGAGGCCCAGTTGCAGGCTGCAGAAGAGGCGGAAGCGGCGCGACGTGCCGCGCGTGCAGAGACGTACAACCGCAAGGTTGTCGAGACGTGGCAGGAACGGGCTGAAGAGGCGGGAGACTCCGGTGACGCCGCACGGGAACGGTTCCATGAGGCCCTTGCTTCGGAGCCGTGGTTTGCCGCGTATGTCGAGTACCGGGCAGCGCGGCACAAGCGCGGTCATGTGCTGACTGAGGCGCACCGGGCACAGAATGCGTTGGGTGAAGTGGTCACTGTTCCTGAGCAGCGCTGGTATGACGCCCTACTGCTGGAAGACATCGTGGCGCACGCTGACAGGATGGCGGCCGAGCTCGCTACCGAGTTCGACCAGGAGCTGTACGACCGGCGGGAAGCCTACATTTCAGGGACGGACTGACATGGCTGTGGATGCACTCGACCCCGGGCCGAACGGGGACTACCCGTACTTCCCTCGGGATGCCATGGGGCGGCCCGTGTGGGCCGACTCCCCTACTGGTCTTCCCGTGATGAATGGTGGGGCGCCCATGCCGCGTGGGGTTCAGCAGATGCGAGACCCTGCAGACCCCGGTCGGCTGGTGCTCGTGGACGCGACTCCGCGGCTGCCTGACGGGACGCCGATTGTTCCTCCGGTGGTCCCGCCAGAGCGGTAGTGGCTGCGTAGCAGGCCAGTGCGGGGCGTGTCGTCTCATTTGAGGAGGCTCGCCCCGCGGGCCTGGTCGACGTGGATCATGTGCGGCCCCCGCGATGGGAGGGCCCGACACGGACAGCAACGTTCAGGTGCTGTGCCGCGAGTGCCACGCGCTGAAGACGAGCACGGAGTTTGGGGCTGCTGCCGTGCCGTGATCGGCTGTCTATTCGATAGCAGTTACGATACGGACCGTAAATCGGGCGTTATTACCTTTCCCGTCTCCTACCTGCCAAGCGACGAGCGCTCTATCGCTTGATGAAATGCTGTACTTGTTAGAGCCAACCAGAGGGTTACCCCAGGAGATTGAGACGCCTGTAGTGATTGGGTCATCTTCACCGCGAAGATGGTCAGGACAGGTCCCACCGGTGCCTGCGACCCCAAGTGTTACTGAGCCACGCGTTCCTGAAAGCCCGCTTGACCTACTGTAGGCGAATACGGAGGTACTCCTCGGAGAGACGAGCCCGCCTGCAGGCAGATTTCCGTCGGGTGAGGCTTTAAAGTCAAGGTCGGCAAATTCGCAGTCCGTGTCGTTAACGACGATGACAGTGGTACTGCGCGCCGCCCCCCTCTCGATAGCGCCAATCAGATCGGCAAGTACCTGCCCTGGCTTCGGCGTATCCGCCTGAGCCGGGGTTGTCAGGGAGAACGTAAGGGCGGCGACTGCCGTGATGGCGGCAGTTCGGCAACGAGCACGCATCTGGGGCCTCCTCCTATTCGCTGCTGGGTGTTGAACCGGAGGGGATCTACTCACACCTTCCTGCTCTGACGCATCGCGTCACTCATACGAAGTCTGACGGAACGATTGTCCACTCTTGGGCGATTCTGGCCCGAACCATGCTGAGGGGAATCGGTGCAGGTAGGGCGCTTTACTTGGCAAGCTATCCGGGCTTCCGGCCATGAAGGCGTTGGCCTCAGTTCTGCACGCCTATGGAGTAGCAACAAGCCCGATCCCCGTGAGGTGATCCCCCGTGCCTCGAAGACCCCGCCCCCCGTGCTCTACCCCCGGGTGTCCTGAGCTGACCCGTGCCGGCGGGCGCTGTGAGCGGCACCAGCGTGAGGCTGAGCGGGACCGTGCTTCAGGTGGTGGTGCCGTGTATGACACCCGTTGGCAGCGTCGCCGACGGGCCTACCTGTACGCCCATCCCTGGTGCGTGCTGTGCGGTCGAGCGGCTCGTGTTGCCGATCACTTCCCTCTGAGTCGACGGGAGTTGCTCGCTCGGGGCGAGACGGATCCTGATGCGGCGAAGCATCTGCGTCCGCTGTGCGTCGGCTGCCACAACCGGGAGACGGCCAAGCGGCAACCGGGTGGATGGGCCGCTGAGGCTCGATCACGGCGTGAGGCCGAGCGTCCGCCGTTCTGACCAGGGGGGTACCCCCTGCCCCCTCCGACGCTGAGCGGCAGGGAGATTAGAAAAACGCGCCGGGGCTGGAGCAGAGTTTGGGATCCCTCGGGCAGGTTCGAATTCCAGGTAGGAGAATGCATGGCAGACAGATATAGGCCTAAACCTGCAATCCAGCGGGCGCGCGAAGGTAACCCTTCGAAGACCGCAATCCGAGAGGGGGTGATCGTGCCGCGCGCGATTCTCGCCGAGCCGGAATGGTCCGAGATCTTCAAGACTTCACCCGATCCCGCCGTTGAATCGGCGAACGTTCGGTGTCGGGAGGTTGCGTCAACAGAGTGGCGGCGCGTCGTCCCTGTTCTGGAGGTGTCCGCCGGTATCGGCGACGTGGATCACGCCACGGTCAAGGATCTGTGCGTGTGTGTCGCTCGCATCGACCAGGCCGAGCGGGACCTGTCCGAACGTGGGCTGATGGTCACTGCCGAGCGGGGCACTGTGAAGAACGGGGCCGCCACGATCGCGGGGCAGTACCGCACACAGCTCGCCCGGTATATCCGAGAGTTGGGGCTATCTCCGAGCGCCCGCGCAGCAATCTCAGTGTCAGGGCCCGAGGATGAAGACTCGGATATATGGGACTGACGCAGCTCGACTGCTTCCGTGCCTTCCGGGCAAGGGAATAAGGCAGGGAACTGGCGGGTTCCTGTGCGCTCTAGGCAGCCTCTACGGCCCGGCGTAGCGCATCCTTGTGTTCCCATGACCAGGGGGCGTCTCGCAGTTCCTCCGGTAGTCCGGCGAGCCCGGAGGTCAAATGGTCGACAGCTTCACTGTAACGCCCGAGTGCGAGTGTGCAAATTCCCATATTCAGGCGGTTGAACGCGGGAGTCAACCAGTAGGCCGTGTCCGGCGGAGGGAGGGAGGCCGCTTTATCTGTCAATCCTTCAGCTTTCTCCACCATACGCAATGCCGCGTCGAGTTCGCCCATAGCCGCCATCCCCGCTGCCGCTTGGAGGAGGTCTCCGATTCGCTGGGCGGGGTGTGCACCTGGTGCGGTGGCTGCGGCAAGGAACCATCGAGCAATGCCCTGAGGCCTGCCTTGCTGTCGGGCAATGTAGCCCTTGAAATTCAAGGCTTGGGCCGCAAGGGTGCCGTTACCGATTTCGTCTGCCAACTCTAAAGCATCGTTGAGAAGTCCGACCGCTTGGCTGTCCTTGCGGACTTGGGCGAGCATCCATCCCGAGAATTGAACCCACTCGGAGGCGACTTCCGCCAATCGGTCCCTGTGGGGCCCCCGGGCACCCCTGAGCATTCGGGTGACCTCTTTCGTCTGCGCCACGGTTGCCGGGATCACCGACTCTGGCTTCGCCGTATCGTCCAGCCGCCGGTAAGCGGCCAAGACATCGGCAAGTGCGTCCACAGTTCCGGCGTCCAGACGGGAAGGGTTGGCGGCACTGCGGGAAACCCTCGACTTTTCGTCGTCGCTGAGCACGGTCGCGGCCAATGCACCTCCCGCCCCAACGAGATCATCCATCAATTCTGCGAGCTTCGCCGACGGGTTCTGCTTGCCGTTGAGCACTCGGGAGAGGTAGGCGACGTCGTATTCCATGGCGCGTGCGGCAGCCTTCATGGAATAGCCGCTATCCCGGAGCGCCCTGCGGGCAAGATCAGCAAAGTCACTCATCATGAACCTCTGAGGGTTGACTGGTGGTGCTTCCAGAGTAGTCAACCCTGGTCAACTCCCGTGTTAGCACTGCACGTCGAAGTATGGACCGATGCAAGTACCCCCGCGACGCGGTGAACGTCCGGGGGCCGTGGACCACCTGAAAGAGGCAGGCAGCCATGAGAGAGCATAGGCGGGAGCAGTCCAGGACAGGCGCTGGTGCAGGAATCGATCTAGGCAGATTCGGGCCTGATCACGCGCCCGCCCGGGATTTGCCCCCCGTGCGGCACACCATCGTGGAGACGATGGCAACGCACTGGGCCGGCTACCGCTCCGGTGCCCTGGTTGTGGACAGGGACACCGACCGCATGGGCGTGATGCAGGCGCGCACAGAGGACGGCTACCCGATCGCGCCGGTTGACGGGAGCGGCGGCCGGTGGACGGTCCGCAGCATGGACCGATTGCGTATCGCGACCAATGAGGAGCGCCGGGCGCTCGGGCTCGGACCCCGGAGCGTGGACTAATGCCCACTCCTCCGTTCTCCCTACCGCACTGCGCCGGGAAGTGGATGGCGCCCGACCCTCCCTCGTCGCCCCCGTGCCGTGAATGCGTTGCACTGGGCGCTGATCTACGCGAGGCCCACGACGGTGGCGACGACTTGGGGATGCTCGTGGCACGCGCCCGACTCCTGCGGCACCTCGCGAAGTGCCGCCGATGGGTGGTGGTCGCGTGATCGAGCAGCACCCCGCCGACGACGTACGCCCGGTCCTGGTCATCACCCCGGACGGGGCTGCCGCTTCGAACTCGCCGAGGCCTGAGGCCCTGGTACCCGCCTATAACCCGGCCGTGTACCGCACGCCGCAGTTCCGGGACGTGCTGAGGGCGGCGGTTGACGAGCGCATAGAAGAGCTGCGGCAAGAGACCCGGGACGCCGCCGCTCTGCTCGCCGCTACCGAGTACTTCAAGGCATCCTGCATGCCGCCTCGGCAGGGCACCCCCTAGACCGTCCGCCCCTCTGCCAGACGACCCCGCACCCCCGAGGGGCCTAGCACAGGGGCGGGCCCTACCAGGAGACAGGTTCATGAAGCCCAGTGCGGCGGCGGAGGAAGCCCGAGCCCGGGTTCTCTCGCAGATGCCCACCGTCATAAATCGCTACAACGACGGTGAAGAGTCCATGAGCGATCTTGCCGCCAGCCTCGGTGTCGGTCACATCTGGCTACGCGCAGCATTGGTTGAGCGCGGCGTACGCATCCGCGGCCGGTCGGAGGCTGCCGTCATTCGATGGCGCAGGAAGCAGGAACGCGAGCGCAAACCGTAGATCGCTAGGGCCCCAGATTCCTGCCCTTCCGCCAGTCGGTGGGGGCAGGCCGAACCTCCGCCCGATCGTCTGAGTGACGGACACCGCCCGATGTGAGGCGGCCGGGCGGGTGTACCACCGCCATAGAAAGGACACGACATGGTCAAAAAGGGCGCCAGAACCCCGCAGGGCGGGTCTCACGTCGTCAAGGTGCCGAACCGACCGACGCAGGCCGACCCCGAGGGGAACCGGGCGGAGCGTCGCAAGGCTGCGAAGGAAGAGCGTAAGAACAAGTGACCCACCACGACTTACCGCGCTGTCCACGCACCCGCAAAGCCAGCTTTGAAGACGAGAGCGACGCGCGGCTGTTCATCGCAACGGTCGGGCGCGACGCCCCTGCCGACAGGCCGCTGCCGTACCGCGCTTACGACTGCAACTGGTGTCCCTACTGGCACGTCAGCAAGAGCGGCATCAGCCGCAGGGCCGGAAGGTACTGAGGCACCCGGACCCCCGCCCGGTCGCCCCAGTGCTAGGCCCACGAAGGTCAGCAGCCCGGCGGGTTCCCGCAACACCCGACGAATGGAGTCCCACCATGGGTGGCAAGGATGAAGTCAACGGATACGACGTGTTCGAAGAGGAGATCGTCACCGCGTCGGAGCCGGAGCCGGACACTCAGGAAGGCGACGATGACTGATGAGTGACACCCCATTCCCGGACGAGCCGCTGAGCAACCGGGCCCGGATCGGCATGCTGATCAAGCGCGATCTACCCGACCAGCCCGGACCCTCCGAGTGGTGCGGCAAGCACCCGAAGGAACGGACTCAGCTCGTGGTCCGCAAGGGATGGGTCTGTCTTGACTGCGTGCGGGAAGAGAGCAAGAACCAGCCGTAGTCAGCCGCACTCACGCCCCGTCCGTGCCCTCACTTCGAGGCGTGCGGGCGGGGCTTCCGCACGTCCACCTAGATCACGCATCCGAAGAGGACCCTTCTGCCACCTGGTCCCCGTGGGTAGGGTGTGTGTTTAGAGGGAGTTCCTGGTGAGTACGGCGTCGTAGTGCTCGTGGGGCAGCCGTGCGGTCCAGTCCGGGTCCTTGAGGTCCGCGGTGACGAACCGGACGCGGTCGTCGCCGGCGAAGGTGCCGCGGGCGATGGTCAGCAGGGCGGGGTCCAGGTCGACGCCGGTGGAGACGGCTCCGGGGAAGCGGTCCAGCAGGCGGGCGGTGATGGTGCCGGTGCCGCAGGCGAGGTCGAGCACGCGGGGCGTGGGGCCCGCGAGGGCCTCGACCATGTCGAGCATCACCCGGAACCGCTCCTCGCGGTCGGGCAGGTACCACTCCTGCTGCCGGTCCCAGCTGTCCTGCCAGGCGTTCCAGTCCGTGCCGACGACGGCCTCGGTCATGAGGTTCCTCCAACGGGTCATACCGTGTAATACCCTCGGTCCTACACCGACCATTACAGGCCGGTGCGCCGACCTTAGACCGCCCTGCGTAAGGACCACAAGTGGAACTGGCCTATTACTCGGACTTCGCTGTGCGGCTGGTCAACAGCGAGGAGCCCGGCCGCGGCACGGACACGCTGACCTCCGTCGAAGCCGTGCGCGAGCTCTTCGGGCCCAGCGCCCAGGGGGCCCGGCGGGCGGGCGACAGCGACGTCACCCGGCTGAGGGCCGTCCGGGCCCGGCTGCGCGCCGTCTTCGAGGCCGCCGCCGAGGGCGACGAAGTGCGCGCCGTGGACCTGCTCAACGCCCTGCTGATGGAGTACCCGGTCAGCCCGCAGGTCTCCGGGCACGAGTACCGCGACGAGGACGGCCGCCCCAAGTGGCACATGCACATCGCCGACCACGCGGCCAACGCCGGTGCCTCGTACGCCGCCACCGCCTGCATGGGCCTCGCCGTGCACCTGACGGAGTACGGCGTCGACCGGCTCGGCATCTGCCAGGCGTCGCCCTGCCGCCACGCCTACCTCGACACCTCGACCAACCGCTCGCGCCGCTACTGCTCCGACCGCTGCGCCACCCGCGCCAACGTCGCCGCCTACCGCGCCCGCAAGCGCCTGGAGAGCCGCGCGGCCGAGGCCCCGGCGGGCAGCGACCGCACCGGCCTGAGCGCCGAGGCCAGCCACGACAGCAGCGCGCCCGCCGAGCGCTGACCCGCCTGCGGGGGCCGCCGCAGCCGCACCAGCGCGCGGGCCACGACGAGCTCCTGCGGCACCACCCCGAACTCCCGGCTGTCGTTCTCCACCAGCGGGTTGTCCCCGCGGACCCACCAGCCGCCCTCGCGCAGCTCCACGGCGCGCTTGACGATGAGCAGATCCTGCCGGAACGGGTGGCGCAGCACCACCACGTCACCCGGCCGCACCACCGCTCCGTACTGGACGACCAGCTGGTCCCCGGGGTTCAGGGTCGGCACCATCGACGGGTTGTAGACCTCCGCCAGCCCGATCCGCAGCAGTCCGCGACGCTCACGGTCCAGCTCCTGCCCGCGCTCGTCCACCTGCTCCTGCACCGCGGCACCTCCCGGTCCGTAATCCTCCACCAGTCCCAGACTGACACCGGACTTTTGTCCTAAGCCCCCCGGGGCACCCGAGAAAAGCCTTCCCACACCGAGTAATCTCGCACCTGAGAAGACGATCACGAGGAAGGACAGCTCTTATGCTCTCCCGCCTGTTCGCACCCAAGGTGCGAGTCAGCGCCCACTGCGACCTGCCCTGCGGTGTCTACGACCCCGCCCAGGCGCGCATCGAGGCAGAGTCGGTCAAGGCCGTCCAGGAGAAGTACCAGGCGAACGAGGACGCGGACTTCCGCGCCCGTGCGCTCATCATCAAGGAGCAGCGCGCGGAGCTCGCCAAGCACCACGTCTCGGTGCTCTGGAGCGACTACTTCAAGCCGCCGCACTTCGAGAAGTACCCCGAGCTGCACCAGCTGGTCAACGACACCCTGAAGGCCCTGAGCGCGGCCAAGGCGTCCAACGACCCGAAGACGGGCCAGAAGGCGCTGGACTACATCGCCGAGATCGACCGCATCTTCTGGGAGACGAAGAAGGCCTGATCAGGCGGCATGGCGCTGTCCGCACCCGGTCCCCGGCCCCCGTGAGGGAGGCCGGATGGACCGGGTGCGCTGCTGTTTACGGGCTCTTCCGCGTACGGGCTGCGCTACGTACGGGCTTTCCTGCGTGCTAGCACCAACGCCGCCCCGTACAGCGTCAGCACGACGGTCATCAGGCCGTAGTAGAGCGGCGGCAGGGCCGTCATGCCCAGGGCGGGGCCCAGGGGGGACAAGGGCAGGAGCAGGCCCGTGACGGCGAGGGCGGCGGCCGCCAGGCGGACCGGTATCGGGGCCCGGCGCTCGGCCGCGTCCCTGCCGGCACGGAGCAGGAGGATGACCAGGGCCTGGGTCAGCAGGTTCTCCGTGAACCAGCCCGCGTGGAAGGCGGCCTGTCCCCCGGCGCCGCCGCCGGGGTGCACGGTCAGGGCCAGCACCCCGAAGGTCGCGAGGTCGGCGGTGGCGTTCAGCAGGCCGAAGCCCGTCATGAAGCGGAACAGGGCGCGCGGGCGCAGCACCACGGGGCGCAGGTGGGCCGTGGCTCCGGGCCGGTCGAAGGCGAGGGCGAGCTGGGCCGCGTCGAAGCACAGGTTCTGCACGAGCACCTGCGCGGGCAGCATCGGCAGGAACGGCAGCAGCAGGCCCGCGGCCAGCATCGCGATGACGTTGCCGAGGTTGGACGAGAGCGTGATGCGCAGGTAGGCGGCGATGTTGCCGGTGCTGCGGCGGCCCGCGACGACGGCCCGGTCGAGGGCGGTGAGGTCCTTCGAGGCGAGCACGACGTCGGCCGCCTCGCGTGCCACGGCCACCCCGTCGCGCGGGCAGATGCCCACGTCGGCGGCGTGCAGCGCGGCGAGGTCGTTGACGCCGTCGCCGAGGAAGCCGGTCGTGGCGCCGGAGGTGCGCAGGGCGCGGACGACGCGGGCCTTGTGCTCGGGTGCGCAGCGGGCGAAGACGGTGGTGCGGGCGGCGAGCCGGGCGAGTTCGGCGTCGTCGGCCGCGTCGATCCGGGCGGCCGTGAGGGGTTCGCCGGGGTCGAGCCCCAGGTCCCGGCAGGCCCGGGCGGCCGTGCCCGGGTGGTCGCCGGTGAGGACCTTGACGGTCACGCCGCGGCCGGCGAGAACGGCCAGGGCCTCCTCGGCGGTGGGCGCGAGGGCGTCCTGCAGTCCGACGAAGCCGACGAGGGTGAGCTCCTGCTCGTCCTCGGGGGCGTACGGGCTCGCGCTCGCGGGCCGCTCGGCGAGGGCGACGGCGAGCACCCGCAGGCCGCTCCCGGCGAGGGCGTCCGCCCGGGCTGCGAGGCGGGTGCGGTCGGCAGGGCCGATGACCCGGGCGTGACCTCCCTCGCTCACGCGCGTGCACCGCTCCAGGACGTCCTCCGCGGCGCCCTTCACCACGAGCACGTACCGGCCCGCGGGGGCGGCGGCGTCCGGGGCCGGGCGGAGCAGGCGGACGTTGCCCGGCAAGCAGTCCTGCAAGGAGTCCTGCAGGGAATCCTGCGGGGAGTCCGGCAGGAGGTCCGGCAGGAGGTCCGGCAGGGTGCCCGGCCGGCCGCCCGCCACCCGGACGAGGGCCGACGCGACGCGGCGCCCGGGGCCGCAGGGCAGCGCCGCGACGCCCTCGACGCCGTCCGCGCCGCCGCCCCGCTCCTCGTCCGCGTCGAGGAGCGCCTCGTCGAGGGCGTCCGGGGCGGGCAGCTCGGCGAGGTGCAGGGTCCAGAGGGCGGCCACGGCGGCCCAGTGCAGTACGGCCGGATCCTCGCGGCCCTCCGCGTCGACCGCGCAGGCGAACACCGGCCGGTCCTGGGTGAGGGTGCCCGTCTTGTCGACGCACAGGACGTCGACGGCGCCGAGGTCGTGCAGTGCGGGCAGCCGTCGGACGATCACCTCGCCGCCGCGCGCGAGGAGGGCGGCGCCGCGCGCCAGGGCCGTCGTGACGACGACCGGCAGCATCTCGGGGGTGAGGCCCACCGCCACCGCGACGGCGAACGGCAGCGTCTCCATGCCGCGGCCGCGCACCAGCGCGCTCGCGACCAGCACCAGCGGCGCGACGAGCAGCATGCACCGCACCAGCGTCCAGGCGATCCCGTTCACGGAGCGGTCGAAGGGGCCGGGGAGCCGGCGGCCGCGGTCCTGCGGCAGGACCCCGGACAAGGCCCCGGACAGAACGGTGTCCGCGCCGGTGGCGACGACGACGCCGGTCGCGCTGCCGGAGACGACGCTGCTGCCCTGGAAGCACAGGTCGCCGGCCGCGCCCTTGGCGACGGGCGCGGACTCCCCGGTCAGCGCCGCCTCGTGCACGGCCAGGCCGGTCGTCCGCAGCAGCCGGAGGTCGGCGGGGACGAGGTCGCCGGGGGCGAGGAGGACGACGTCGCCCGGCACGAGCTGCTCGACGGGCAGCTCGCGGGTCACCGGCTCCTCCGTGGCCGCGGGGCGGCGGCGGACGGTCGCGGTGGTGGCCAGCAGCTCGCGCAGGGCGGCCGCCGAGCGGTCGGCGCGGTGCTCGCCGGTCGCACGCAGCACACAGCTGACGGTGACGAGGACGGCGATCACGCAGGCGGTGCCCCAGGCGGCGAGGGCCGCCGACACCAGGCCGAGGGAGAGGAGGACGGCGGTGAAGGGGTCGCGCAGGCTGCGTGCGAAGCGGCGCGGCCAGGGTTCGGGGCGGCGCCCGGGGAAGACGTTCTCGCCGTGGCGCGCGAGCCGCTCGTCGGCCTCGGCCTCGGGCAGTCCGCGGGGCCCGCTCTCCAGCGCGCGCAGGACCTCCAGGGTGGTGCCGGTGCCTCCTCGCGCGGCGGAGCGGTCAGGCTCCCAGGCCATGGAGGCGCCCGGTGCGGGCGGCGCCGCGCCCGGCGGCCCGGCCCGTCCCCCCGGCCTCGCGGTCGGCGAGCTGGCCGACCATCAGCCGGACGATCGCGACGACGTGCGGGTCGTCCACGAGGTAGACCATGCGGCGCCCCTCGCGGCGCGACCGCACGAGCCCGGCCAGCTTCAGCTTCGCCAGGTGCTGGCTGATCGCGGGGAGCGCGCCGCCCACCCGCTCGGCGAGGGCCGTGACGTCGCTCTCGCCCTGGGCGAGGGCCCACACCAGGTGGAGCCGCGCGGGCGAGGCGAGCAGCCCGAAGGCCGCGGCGGCCTCGGTGAGCACGTCCGCCGAGGGGTCGCCGAGGCCTTCGCCGAAGTCCTCTTCGACGTCCTCGAAGCTTCCGACACCTGCGGCCACTGTCGCTCTCCCGTTCCTGCCGCGCGTCCCTGTGCCCGGCACGACCAGTCTAGGCAGGCCGAGGGGAGCGGACGGGCGGACATGCGCCGCCCGGGGGCTGGGCAGAAGTATCGAGAGCAACCGGTCCGGAACGGCGGCAACAGGCTGCAAAGGGGGGACCCGTGGAAATCTCCGGAATTTTCAGTGCCATCGTGATCGGTCTGATCATCGGCGTGCTCGGCCGGCTCATCGTGCCGGGGCGCCAGCACATCGGGGTGCTGTGGACGATCGTGGTCGGCATCGCCGCCGCGTTCCTGGGCGCGGCCATCGCCCACTGGCTGGGCGTCGACGACACCAAGGGGGTCGACTGGATCGAATGGCTCATCCAGATCGCGCTGGCCGCGCTGGGCGTGGCCGCGCTCGACAGGGCGAAGGCGCGGCACTGAGGCGTACGGAACGGCGTATGGGGAGGCGTTGCGGGAAGGCGTGCAGGAAGGCGTGCGGGAAAGCGTACGGATCCGGCGGCTACGACAGCTTGCCGTCGTAGTCCGGCAGCTTGAAGGTCCGCTCCGCGTGGCCGCCCACGAGGTCGGTGGTGTTGTTCCCGATGTTCGCGATGATCGAGTACCCCTGCTTCTCGATCTCCGCGCGCTTGGCGGTCTTGTACGTGCTCACGTCCTGGAAGAGGTCCGGGAGGTGCCGTACGTACAGGCCGCTGACGGGGTAGCCGACCTCGCGCAGGTTGTACTCGGTGAGCGAGTCGAGGATGCCGGGGCGGGCGGTGACGAAGAAGACCGCGGCTCCCCGGGCGTGGGCGTAGCGCGTCAGCTCCAGCACCGGGGCGATGGCCGGCGTGGGGTACGTCCAGTGGAAGTCGGTCTCCAGGGAGCTGTTGTCGATGTCGAGGACGATGGCCTGCTTCCGGCCGTGCGCGTCCGCGGTGCGCTCCTTGACGTAGGGCAGGGCCCGGTCGATGACGGCCTGCACGTCGCGCTGCCAGACGGCGTAGTCGACGCCCTTGAGCCCCGCGGGCCCGGAGGTCCGGGCGGCGCTCGCCGTGGCGGCGGCCGGGCGGTCGGCGGGGGCGGCGGTCGCGTCCGTCGTGGTGGCGGCCGTCACGGCCGTGGCCAGGGCGGTGACGGCGAGGGCAACTGCGGTGCGGCGGGCCGGTATCGGTGCGGTCATGTGTGGCATGTTCACGCCCGCCGGTGACGTGCGGGGAACGCGCGGGTGGCCGTCCGGCGTCGCCCGGCCGCCCACCGCGTGCGCCCGGTTCCCGCCACCCGCCACCGACGCCTTCCGCTTGTGCGCGCCTTCCGCGAACCGGCATGCATGGGCCACGGGTCGCCGGGTAGGCGGTCGGAGGTCACCTACGGATCTGGGGAGGACGATGTGACCATCACGGCATCCACGGTTACGACAGGGCGTTCGGGGGCTGTGCCGCAGCACCTCGAAGAAGCGGTCGGGGGGCTGCCGTACATCGAGGACGCGTCCACAGTGGCGCCTCGCGACGCCCGTGCACTGTCCGGGCTGTTCTTCGTACGCCTGCGGGAGCTGGAGGAGGGCACCCACGCGTACCAGTACGCGCGGAACACCCTCATCGAGATCAACCTCTCGCTCGTCCGCTTCGCCGCCTCCCGGTTCCGCAGCCGCGGCGACCAGATGGAGGACATCATCCAGGTCGGCACGATCGGCCTGATCAAGGCGATCGACCGGTTCGACCTGTCGCGCGAGGTGGAGTTCACCACCTTCGCCGTGCCGTACATCGTGGGGGAGATCAAGCGGCACTTCCGCGACACCGGCTGGTCGGTGCACGTGCCGCGGCGGCTGCAGGAGCTGCGGGTCGAGCTGGCCAAGGCCACCGGCGAGCTCTCGCAGGAGCTGGACCACTCGCCGACGCCCGCCGAGCTGGCCGAGCACCTCGGGCTCAGCCGCGAGGAGGTCGTCGAGGGCATCGTCGCGGGCAACGGCTACACGGCCGGCTCCATCGACGTCCCCGTGGACGACGGCGCCGACCAGGCCGGCACCACCTACGCCGACCGGCTGGGCGGACTCGACCCCGCCATCGAAGGTGTCGAGAACCTGCACGCGCTCAAACCGCTCGTCGCCGAGCTCGACGAACGCGACCGGCAGATCCTGCGCATGCGGTTCGGCGGGGAGATGACGCAGTCCGAGATCGGTGCGGAACTGGGCATCTCGCAGATGCACGTGTCGCGGCTGCTGACGAGGATCCTGACGCGGCTGCGGGCGGGGATGCTGGGGCACAAGTAGCGTCCCCGGGGGGACCGGTAGCCGCCCGGGACGGGCCCGGGCAGCAGGGGCTCGTGCGGGGCGGCGCCCGTGCGGGCTCGTGCGGGACGGCAGCTCATGCGGGACGGCGGGGGCTCGGCCTCCATGGGGGAGCCCCCTCCCCCGCCTCCCGGCCCTGTCCCCTGTGCGCCGTCCCCGCGCGGCATCCCTGCTCGGCGGCCCTACGCGGCGGGCGCCGTCGTCGTCCCCGACGCCGCCGGTCCCAGCCACGTGGCCCGGACTGTCTTTCCGTCCGGCCGCCGGTCCACCTCCAGCAGGCCGGCCAGCCGTTCCACCATGTGCCAGCCCAGCCCCCCGCCGCCGCCGAAGTCCGGCGGGCGCGGCTGCGGCGGGCGCGGGCTCGCGTCGGCGATCTCCACCACCAGGCGGCCCTGCACGGCCTGCACGCACAGCCGCCACCAGCCTCCCGCGTGCCGTATCGCGTTGGTGACCAGCTCCGAGACCACCAGGACGACCGCATCGGGGTCCGCCCACGGGCAGTGGCGGGCCAGGAACTCCGCCGTCGCGTGACGCGCCCGGGCGGCGTCCCCGTACGGGGCTTCGATCACAACCATCCGGCGGCTCCCTCGTCGCTGCTCTACCTGACCTGCTGGTTCACCTCTGTCGACCGGCGTATACCCAGCGATCGCCGGGTCATGACCTCCGTTGCGGAGGGGTTCGTCACGGAAGGTCCGCGGCCGCGGTGCGCGACCGGCGGGCGGCGACCGCCGGCACCGCCAGCACCACGAGTGCCCCCGCCACCAGCAGCCCGCCCAGCCACAGGGCGGCCGGCAGCGACACCGCGTCCGCGGCCCGCCCGCCCAGCAGGGCCCCCAGCGCGATCGCCGCGTTGAAGGCCGAGACGAACAGCGCCGAGGCCGCCTCCCGCGATCCCGGCGCCGCCGCCGTCAGCAGCCCCTGCGTGGAGACCGACACCCCGCCGTACGCCAGGCCCCACACCACGATCAGCGCACCGGCGGCGACCGCCCCGCCGGCCGTTACCGACACCGCCGGGAGCACGGCGGCCAGCGCGACCGAGATCACCAGCAGGGTGCGGCGCAGGTTGCGCGCGGCGGCCGCGCCCGCCAGGAAGTTGCCGGCCACGCCCGCCACGCCGTACGCCAGCAGCAGCCCGCTGATCAGACCGGCCCCGGCTCCGGAAGCCCGCTCCAGGACGGGCCGGACGAAGGTGTAGCCGGCGAAGTGCCCGGCCACGATCAGCACGACGACCAGCAGGCCCGCCCGTACGCCCGGAATGCGCAGCAGCCCCGCCACCTCGCTCGGCCGGACGGCCCGCTCCGCCGGCAGCGGCGGCAGCAGCACGGCGAGCGCCGCCGTCACGGCCAGGCAGACCACGCCCATGGCCGCGAACGCCGCCCGCCAGCCGCCCAGTCCGCCAGCCAGGGTCCCGGCCGGCACACCGAGCACCGACGCGACCGCGATCCCGCTGAAGATCAGCGAGGTGGCCGCGCCCACCGCCCGCTCCGGCACCAGCCGTACCGCCAGCCCCGCCGCTATCGCCCACACGCCTCCGATGCACACCCCCACCAGGACCCTCAGGCCCACGAGCACCGCGATGTGGGTCGCCAGCGCCGACAGCAGGTTGGCCACGGCCAGCAGGGCCATGAGCCCCACCAGCACCCACCGACGGTCCAGCCGCCCGGCGGCAGCCGTGACCGCGGGCGCGGCGACCGCCGCGACCAGCCCGGGCACGGTCATCGTCAGACCGGCCGTCCCGGCAGGGACGCCCAGCCCGGAGCCGATCGGGGTGAGCAGCCCCACGGGGAGCATCTCGCTCGTCACGACCGAGAACGTCGCGGCGGCCACCGCGACCACCGCGGCCCGGCCGCCCTTCGCTTCCGCCTTCGCACCGCTCTTCTCCGCACCGCGCTTGCCTGCACCGCGCTTGCCCGCACCTTGCTCGCCTGCACCTTGCTTCACTGCACCTTGCTCCATGGGCCTCAGCCTCGGCGGCTGCGCAGCAGGGAACAACGCCGGACTTCTCATCCTTTGATTAGCGGGATTCATCGGTCGGCGGAGGGCGGGACGTGGGCACGGGCGTGGGCACGGGCGCAGGCGCAGGCACGGGCGTGGGGGCGGACCTGCGGGAGCTGGAGTGCTTCCTGGTCCTCGCCGAGGAGCTGCACTTCGGCCGGGCCGGCGAGCGGCTGTACGTGTCGCAGGGCCGCGTAAGCCAGCTCCTGCGCTCCCTCGAAGGCCGCATCGGCGCGCGGCTGTTCGACCGCACCAGCCGCCGGGTGGCCCTCACGCCGCTCGGCGAGCGGTTCCTGGCCGGGCTGCGGCCCGCGTACGGGGCCCTCGCGGGCGTCGTCGACGACGCCCGGGCCGCCGCCCGCGGGGTGGAGGGCGTCCTGCGCATCGGCTTCCAGGGCACGGCGGACGGCGGGGTGATGGAGGCCGTCGGAACGTTCCAGGAGCGCCGGCCGGGGTGCGTGGTCGAGCTCGTGGAGATCCCGCTGAGCGACCCCTTCGGCGCCGTCCGCAGGGGCGAAGTCGACGCGGCGGTGGTGCTGTTGCCCGCGGAGGAGCCGGACCTGGCCGTGGGGCCGGTCTTCTCCCGGCAGCAGCAGACGCTGGCGGTGTCCGTCCGGCACCCCTTCGCCCGACGTGCCGAGCTCGGCGCGGAGGAGCTCGCGGACTGCCCGCTCGTCGCTCCCGCGGCCCCCGCCCCGGCGTACTGGCGCGCGGCCCAGGCCCCCGCGGTCACGCCCGGCGGGCGCCCGGTCCCCCGCGGCCCGGAGGTGACGACGCTGCAGGAAGGCATCACCCTCACCGCCGCCGGGCGCGCCGGGATGCTGTTGTGCCGGCCGACGGCCGACTACCACGGGCGCCGCGACATCGCCTTCGTGCCGGTGACCGGCCTGCCCTGCTCCGCCCTGGGGCTGGTGCGGCAGCGGGCCGCGGAGACGGAGCGCCTGCGGGCGTTCGGGCGCGTACTGGCCGAGGTCGCCGGCCGGACCGTCAGCGGCTGAGCCCGCCGGAGGGCGGGCCCGTGGGGAACCCGCTCGGCGGGCCGGAGGGGAACCCGCTCGGGAATCCGGTGGGGAAGTCCGTGGGAAAGCCGCTCGGGACTCCCGTGGGGAGGTCGTCCGGCGGGCCGTCCGGCAAGGTCGGCAGGGCCGGCGGCGTCACCCGCGGGGTTGCCGGAGGGGCCGACGGCCACGAGTCCTCGATCCGCTCGGTGACCTTCTCCTTCGCGGGCTTGAACACGCTCAGGTAGAAGACCCCGAAGCCCACGCACCCGGCCACGAACAAGGACAGGAACACCAGCAGGATCCCCATGCCCACCCGCGTCCTGGCGTCACCGGGCGGGATGGCCGTGGCCCGGTCCGGGCGGCCCTGCGGGTGGCGGACGACGACGGTGTCCCCCTCGATGACCGTCGCCGACCCGCCCGCCTCCTCGAACCGCCGGTGCCGCCCGTCCCCGTCGGTGAACTCGTAGACGTGGTGCAGCGTGGTCGAGGACGACCGGTGCGCGCCCCGCCGTCGGGTGACCGTCGTCGCGTAGAGGCGCACGCAGCGCCCCTGTACCTCGATGCCGCTGCGCCATGCGGCTCGCAGGCGCCGCATCCGCATCACCGCCCACACCATGCCGGCGATCCCGCCCGCCGCCATGAGTGCGGGCAGCGTGAGGATGACGATGTCGAACATGAACCCCCCGATGTCGGATGTGTGTGCGCATATTCAACTGTGTCAGGGGTTCTGACGCCATGAGTTAGATCTTGGTCCGCCGGCTCGGTCCGCCGGCTCAGCCCGTGGGGCCCTCCGCGGGGCAGGGGTCCGCGACCGGCAGCGTGGTGGTGAACCGGGCGCCGCGCGGGCTGTCGGTGATCTCCAGGGTCCCGCGGTGGACGGTCGCGATGTGGTGGGCGATGGCGAGGCCGAGGCCGGTGCCGCCCGTCGCGCGCGTACGGGCGTCGTCGAGCCGGGTGAAGCGTTCGAACACGCGCTGCCGGTCGTCCGGGTGGATGCCCGGCCCGTCGTCCTCGACGTGCAGGACGGCGACCCGCCGCCCGGCGTCGTGGCCGAGGCGCACGGTGACGGTGCGGGCGGCGTGCCGGTCGGCGTTGTCGAGGAGGTTGCCCAGGAGACGGGCGATGAGCGTGTGGCGGCCGTGCACGGCGACGGGGGCCCCTCCCTCGATGCGGACCTCCAGGGCGCGCCGCCCCTCCGGCCGGCGCCGGACCTCCTCGCGGACGAGCGCGGCGAGGTCGACGGGCTGGGCCCCCGGCAGTCCGTCGGTGCCGGTCGCGTCCAGGCGGGCGAGCAGCAGCAGGTCCGAAGTGATGCTCTGCAGCCGCCGGGTGTCGCCGAGTGCCGCCTCCGCCACCGCCGTCCACTCGGCGTCCCCGGGGTGGGCGAGGGCGATCTCCAGCTCGGCCCGCAGGGCGGCGAGCGGGCTGCGCAGTTCGTGCGAGGCGTCCCCGACGAAGCGGCGCTGCTGGTCGACGGCCGCCTGCAACCGGTCGAGCGTGCTGTTCATCGTCCCGGCCAGCCGGGCCACCTCGTCCCGGGTCTGCGGCACCGGCACCCGGCGTTCCAGGTGGTGCGCGGTCAGCTCGGCGAACTGGGTGCGGATCGCCTCCACGGGGCGCAGCACCCGCCCGGCCACGAACCACGTCGTGCCCGCGAGGGCCGCCGTCACCGCCAGCACGGCGCCGGCCAGCAGCAGGACCATGTGGTTGAGGCGACGCTGCTCCTCCCGGAGCCGGTTGGCGACGTGCAGGTAGCGGCCTTCGGTGCCGGACTGCACGTAGTCGAGGCTGGGGATCCGGCTGGCGGGGTCGGTCCACGGCCACAGCGACAACAGCTCGTCGCCGTGCGAGGGTTCGTTCTCCGGCGGCTGGGGGCCCGGCTCCCAGTGCTCCATGCGGGGCTCGAACCCGGTGGACACCTCCAGCCGGGGGTCGTCGCGCAGCTTCTCGGCCGCGTAGAAGAGCTGCGCGTCCGGGTCGTAGTCGACGAGCCGGGGGACGGCGGCGACCGTGCGGACCGTGTAGTCCCTGGCCTCCCGCGACAAGTAGTCGCGCAGCGAGCCCGCGGCCAGCCCCGCGCCGACGATCAGCGGGAGGAGGGCCGAGACGGCGACGAGCCACGTCAGCCGGCCCCGGATCGAGGCCGGCCGCAGCAGCTCGCGCACCCGGCCGGGCCGCCGCTTCACCCTGCGGGGGCGTCGGCCGCCAGCCGGTAGCCCACGCCGCGCACGGTCTGGATGGTGTGCCGCCCGAACGGCGCGTCGATCTTCCGGCGCAGCGCGCTGACGTGCACCTCCACGATGTTCACATCGCCCTGGAATGCCTCGTCCCACACGTGGGCGAGGATCTCGGCCTTGGCCACGACCTCGCCGTCGCGCCGGGCGAGGTACTCCAGGACCGCGAACTCCCGCGCGGTGAGGGTGAGATCGACGGGGCCGCGCCGGCAGCAGCGGCTCGCGGGGTCGATCTGCAGGTCGCCGATCCGGATCATCGCGGGCCGCTCGGGCCGGCCGCGGCGCACCAGGGCGCGCAGCCGGGCGACGAGGGCGACGTAGGAGAAGGGTTTGGTCACGTAGTCGTCGGCGCCCGTGTCCAGGCCCTCGGCCTCGTCGTACTCGCCGTCCTTCGCGGTGAGCATGAGCACCGGAGTCCAGACGCCGGCCTCGCGCAGCCGGGCGCACACCCGGTAGCCGTTGAGGCCGGGCAGCATGACGTCCAGCACGACCACGTCGTAGGCGTCCTCGGCCGCGAGGTGCAGGCCCGTGTGCCCGTCGTACGCGACCTCCACCGCGAACCCCTCGGCGACCAGGCCGCGGCGCAGCAGTTCAGCGAGCCGCCGGTCGTCCTCAACCACCAGTATTCGCATGCCTTCAGCATGGCCCGGAGCACAGGTCCGTGACCTGAAGACCCCTTAAGGAATCCTCAGCGCTGCTTCAGCTCCGGGGTGCGAGCATGCTCGTGTGCCCTCCCCGGCACTTCGGTCCACCGGGCGCGTACCGGCGGCACACGGGGGTGGGGCCCGTCCGCTTCTCCGGCCGGGCCCGACCGCCGGTCCGCGCCCCCTCCGGCCGCGGCCGGCCGCTCTGCTCCGGAGGCGGCCGGTCCGCGGCCCCGCGGCCCGCCGCGGTGCGGCTGCGGTCGGGGCCGCGGCCGGGGCCGGGGGGCGGTGCCGTCACCAGTCCCCGCCGCCGAACCCTCCGCCGTCGCCGCCGCCGAAGCCGCCGCCCCCGCCACCCCAGCCGCCGCCGAAGTCGTCGGAGTTGAAGTCGCTGCCGGTGTAGTCGCCGCCGTCGGGGCCGGCGTCCGCCGGGGCCGCGTAGGCGGGGCCGGAGAGCATGCCGCCCAGCATGGTGCCGACGAGGAGACCGGGCAGGAGGCCGCCGCCGAAGTAGCCGCCGGCCCAGGGGGCGTAGGCGGGGCCCGCGTTCCAGTACGGCTGGCGGCCGTCGGCGGTGTCGACCGTGCGGGACAGGGGCTCCTGGCCCTCGGCCAGCCTGGCCGCGTCGGCCGCGCACGCGGGCACGGTGCGCAGCGCGCCGCCCGGGGGCGCCCACTCGACGTCCTGGACGGACGGCCCGTGGCGCGGGTCGAAGAAGCAGGGCATGCGCCGTTCGGGCAGGGGGGCGCCGCTGCGGCGGGCGGCGAGGGTGGCGAGGGCGAAGCGGCCCTTGTCGAGGGTGGCGGTGACGGCGGTGACGTCCTCGGGGCGCGCTGCGGCGGCCATCTTCGACTTGGCCTCCTCGTAGGCGTCGAGGGCCTCCTCGTAGTCGCGCCGCATGGCGTCGTCGGCGCCGGGCTCGGAGGGGTGGAAGTCGAGCCGGTCGAGCTCCTCGCCGAAGGCGGTGATGTCCTCGTCGACGACGACGCGCAGGGCGTCCAGCTCGGCCCGCTCGCGCTCCTCGCGCTTGCGCTTGTTGCGCCGGTAGAGGGCGTACGCGCCCGCGCCGCCCGCGACGACGATCGCGCCGCCGGTGATCAGCCCTGCGGTGCCGACGCCGGACTCCGCGCCGTCCCAGGAGCCGGGGGCCCGGCCCCGTGCCTGCCGGTCGGCCTGGTCGACGAAGCTGTTGAGCATGGTGCCGGCGTCGCCGCCGGAGCGCTGGACGGAGCCGACGAGGTTGCCGACCGCGTTGCGGGACATGACGCGGGAATCGGCGTGGGCGTTGAAGTCGTCGCCGAGCCGGATGGCGTAGACCCCGGCGATGCCGACCTTGGTGCGCAGGTCCCGGAAGACGGTGGCCTTGGGGAACTCCGGGCTCGCGGGCAGTACGGCCACGAAGACCGGCTTTCCGGCGTCCTCGATCTTCTTGGCCAGGGCGTCGGCGTCGGCCGCGGAGAGCTGGCCTGCGGCGCGCGGGTCCACGTAGACCGGCTTCTCGCGCAGCGCCTCGGCGACGGTGTCGAGGCCGGTCGCGGCGTGCGCGGCGGGGGCGGGGGCGTACAGCGCCGTGCCGGCCAGGGCGATCAGGGCGGCGATCAGGGCCAGCAGCGGCCTGGGAAGCGCCCGGGTGGTGGCGGGCATGGCGGTGCTCCTCGGATCGAGGTCGGGTTCCTACCTACAGCGAAATTTACTCCCAAAACGGATTAGTCAGACATTAGGTTCCCCCGCCTCCCCCGGCTCATCCCCGGCTCATCCGTACGAGAGGTTCGCGCAGGGGTCGTCGTCCGCCGACCGAGCCGTGGCGGCGACGTCGGTGGAGAGGGTCCCGGGGGCCGGGGCGGAGGGCCCCGCGGACGGCCCGGCAGCCCCGGTCGCACCCGCGGAGGCACTGCCGGAGGCGCTCCCGGACGCACTTCCGGATGCACCGGCGGAGGCGCTCGCGGACGCGTAGTCGCGGCCCACCGTCACCGTGACCCCGTCGGCCGCCACGCCCCGGATGTACGCCCCGGGGAAGAGCCGGGCGACCGTCCGCGCGTCCGCCGCCCGCCCCGGGCCGAACTCGATCACGGTGGTGCCCGCGTTGCGGACCTCCGCATTGCCGGTGTCACCGACCGTGAACCCGTGCTGTTCGAGGGCGGCCGCGGCCCGCGCCGCGAGCCCGGTCACCCTGGTTCCGTTGGCGACGGAGACGCTCACGCCCTCGCCCGAGACCGGCGCCTGTGAGGCGGGGGCCTGCGAGACGGGGGCCTGCGAATCCGGGGCCGGGGAGGCCGGGACCGCGCCCCCCGGCCGGCCCTTGGAGCGGTCGCCGCCCGCGTCCTTGCCGTCGATGGTGCGGTCGGCCCTCAGGGAGGCCCACAGGGCGTCGGCCTCGGGCCGGACGATGTCGACGCGGTCCCCCTCGTAGCGCCAGGGGACGGTGATGAACTTGATGTCGTGCAGGCCGATGTCCTTGAGCGACATCGCGAAGGACAGCAGCTTGTCCGCCGAGCCCAGCCCCGGGTCGACGGTCATCGACCGGGTGGCGGCGTCGGCCAGCGGCAGCAGCGCGGCGGGGTTGAAGCCCTGCGCCCGCACCTTCTTGATCAGGCCGGCGAGGAAGGCCTGCTGGCGCTGGATGCGGCCTATGTCGGAGCCGTCGCCGATGCCGTGCCGCACGCGCACGTAGTCCAGGGCCTTCTGCCCGGAGACGGTCTGCTGCCCCTTGGGGAACAGCAGCCCGCCGCGCGAGCCGCGGTGCGGGTCGAGGTCGCCCTGGTAGACGTCCTTGGGCAGGCACACCTCCACGCCGCCGACGGCGGAGGTCATCGCGGAGAAGCCCTCGAAGTCGACGACGACGGTGTGGTCGACGCGCAGCCCGGTGAGCTTCTCCACGGTGTTCTGCGTGCAGGCCGGGTTGCCCTTCGCGGACTCCCCCACCGAGAAGGCCGAGTTGAACATCGCCCGCGTCCGCCCGGACGTCCAGCTGCCGTCGGGCAGCCGGCACGGGGGGATGTCCACGAGCGTGTCCCGGGGGATCGAGACGGCGATGGCGTGCTCGCGGTCGCGGTACACGTGCAGCAGGAAGGCGGTGTCCGAGCGGCCGACGTCGCCCTCGCCCCCGCCCAGGCCGCTGTTGCCCCCGGCGCGCGAGTCCGAGCCGATGACCAGGACGTTCTGGCCGGCGACCCCCGCGCCCGGGCGGTTCTTGGACAGCCCGTCCGCGTCGAACGTGCTGATGTTGCCGTTCAGCCGGAGCCAGAGCCAGCCGGCACCGGCGGTCAGCAGCACCACGAACGCCATCGCGACGAGCGTCGCCGTCCGCATCCGGTGATGCGTCCCGCTCCCTCGGCTGCCACTCATCTGCGAGCCCTCATCCATTCCCCCGGCGTGCCCGGCTCCCTTGCCACCTCACCCCGATAGACGGCCGGGCAGCCACTTTGGTTGTCCAGTTGCGCAATCTGGCAAGTATGGTGAACACAACGGTTACGGAAGTGAGCGGAAGAGAGAGGTGCGCCGACCATGTTGCGCAATGCCCTGGAGCCGTGGCACATCCTCGTGGTGGTGCTCGTGATGGTCGTCCTGTTCGGGTCGCGGAAGCTGCCGGACACCGCCCGCGCGCTCGGCAAGTCGATGCGCATCCTCAAGAGCGAGGCCAGGGCCATGAAGTCCGACGGCCAGGCAGTGGCGGCCGACGGTCGGGCAGTGACGGCCGACGACCGGGCCGCGAAGGCGGACGGCCGAGCCGTGCGGGCCGAAGATCAACCGGCCGACAACCCCCGGTGAACCACAGGACACCTGTACGACTCTTCCGGTACACCCACCCCTGGTGAGCTTCCTCTCGGCCGGACATCCCGCCCGGCCTGCGAGGAGGAAAAACCATGGGTTCTCGTCCGTACCGGCGTCGTCTCGCCTGGGGCGCCGCCGCACTGCTCGCCGCCGGTGTCGCGGTACCGGCCGTGGCCGCCGCTTCCGAGGCGGGCGGCAGCTCGGACGTCCCCGCGCTCGCCGCGGGCCACGGCGCGAAGAAGGCCAAGAACGTCATCCTGCTCATCGGTGACGGCATGGGCGACTCGGAGATCACCCTGGCCCGTGACTACACCGTGGGCGCGGCCGGCCGGCTGAACATGGACAAGTTCCCGCTCACCGGTGCGTACACGACGTACTCCGTCGACAAGGACGGCAAGCCGGACTACGTCACCGACTCCGCGGCCAGCGGCACCGGCTGGGCCACCGGGCAGAAGACGGTCAACGGCCGGATATCCAAGACGCCCGGCACGGACAAGGCCATGCCCACCATCCTGGAGCTGGCCCAGAAGAACGGCCTGGCCACGGGCAGCGTCACCACCGCCGAGCTGACCGACGCCACCCCGGCCGTCCTCGCCGCGCACGCCACCGACCGCAGCTGCGCGGGCCCGGCCGACATGAAGGCCTGCCCGAACGACACCGTCGCCAAGGGCGGCCCCGGCTCGATCGCCGAGCAGAGCGTCAACCACAAGGTGGACGTCCTCCTCGGCGGCGGCAAGGCCCGCTTCGACCAGAAGATCGCCGAGGGCCGCTTCGCGGGCCGGACCGTCACCCAGCAGGCCGAGCAGCTCGGCTACCAGGTGGTCACCGACGACAAGGGCCTGAAGAACGCCAAGCCCGGCAAGCCCGTCCTCGGCCTCTTCGCCGACGGCAACGTGCCGGTCGAGTGGACCGGCAAGGCCGCGGCCCAGGGCGGCACCGAGCCGCAGCGCTGCGTGACGAACAACCCCGAGCGCAAGGCCGGCACCCCGAGCCTGGAGAACCAGACCCGCAAGGCGCTGCAGCTCCTGGAGGCCAAGCAGAAGGGCGCGGGCTCCAAGAAGGGCTTCTTCCTGCAGGTCGAGGGCGCCTCGATCGACAAGCGCGACCACGCCGCCGACCCGTGCGGCCAGATCGGCGAGACCGCGGCCCTCGACCGCGCCGTGAAGGTCGCCCGCGACTACGCCGCGCAGCACCCGGACACCCTGGTCGTCACCACCGCCGACCACGCCCACACCAGCCAGATCGTCCCGCTGGAGGCCACCCCGCCCGGCCTGTCCTCGACGCTGGTCACCGACGAGGGCGGCAAGCTGAAGGTGAACTACTCCACCAACACGCCGGGCAAGGCGCAGGAGCACACCGGCACCCAGGTGCGCATCGCGGCCCAGGGCCCGCAGGCGGAGCGCGTCCTCGGCCTCACCGACCAGACGCAGCTGTTCACGACGATCCGCAAGGCGCTCTCGCTGCGCTGACGCCGGAGCGTGGCCGGCGCCGCACCGAGCGGCACCGGCGACGCCGCGGCCGGCGACGCCGACAACGTCACAGATCACCACAGGGGGGACAGGGCCCGGCCGCTCCAGCGGCCGGGCCCTGCGGGTTGTGCCAGTTATCCCGGCAGAACATTGGGCGGATCACATACCCGGTTGCGGGCGTCCAGCGTCAAGACTGTGAATTCCGTACTGGATGCCCGTAGGCCGATGCCCACGCCGATCTCGTACGTCACTCTCCGTACGTCTTCACCCCGCACATCCCTTTCGTACCACCCCGCCAGCCCTCGCAGGAGGAACCGCCGATGACCGGGTCCCGCGTCCTCGCCCTCGGCCACTACCAGCCCGCCCGGGTGCTGACCAACGACGAGCTGGCGGCCATGGTCGACACCAGCGACGAGTGGATCCGCTCCCGCGTCGGCATCCGCACCCGCCGGGTCGCCGCGCCCGACGAGACGGTCGCCGACATGGCGGCCGAGGCCGCCGGGAAGGCGCTGGCGAACAGCGGGCTCGCGACGGAGGACATCGACCTCGTCCTCGTCGCCACCTGCACGGCCGACGACCGCAGCCCGAACACGGCCGCCCGGGTCGCGGCCGCGCTGGGCCTCGCCACGCCCGCCACCATGGACGTCAACGTCGTCTGCTCCGGCTTCACCCACGCGCTGGCCAGCGCCGACCACGCCATCCGGGCCGGCGCGGCGACGAACGCCCTGGTCGTCGGCGTGGAGAAGTTCACCTCGGTGACCGACTGGACCGACCGGACCACGTGCGTCCTGACCGGCGACGGCGCGGGCGCCGCCGTGGTCACGGCCTCGGTCGAACCGGAGATCGGCCCCGTGGTGTGGGGCTCGGTGCCGGGCATGGGGCACGCCGTGCGGATCGAGGGCACGCCGTCCCGCTTCTCCCAGGAGGGCCAGTCGGTCTACCGCTGGGCCACCACACAGCTGCCGCCCATCGCCCGCCGGGTCTGCGAGCGGGCCGGGGTCGCGCCGGAGGACCTGGCCGCGGTCGTCCTGCACCAGGCCAACCTGCGGATCATCGAGCCGGTCGCGCGCAAGCTCGGGGCGGTCAACGCGGTCGTCGCGACGGACGTCACCGAGTCCGGCAACACGTCCGCCGCGAGCATTCCGCTCGCGCTCTCCAAGCTGGTCGAGCGCGGGGAGGTGCCGTCGGGCGCGCCGGTCCTGCTCTTCGGCTTCGGCGGCAACCTCTCGTACGCGGGCCAGGTCATCCGCTGCCCGTAAGGGGCGCGGCCCTTTGCGGTGCGCCCCTTACCGAAGCCCGCAGCCGACGACGGCGCACCGCCTAGAACACCGACCACCCGGTCAACGTGGTGAAGTGGTCCAGCGCAGCGACCCCCGCAACGGAGTTGCCCCGGGTGTCCAGGCCCGGACTCCACACGCACAGCGTGCACCGGCCCGGTATGACGGCGACGATGCCGCCCCCGACGCCGCTCTTGCCGGGCAGCCCCACGCGGTAGGCGAAGTCCCCGGCCGCGTCGTACGTGCCGCACGTGAGCATGACGGCGTTGACCTGCTTCGCCTCGCGCCGCGGCAGCAGCCGCGAGCCGTCGGCCCGCAGGCCGTGGCGGGCCAGGAAGCTGCCCGCACGGGCGAGGTCGCGGCAGCTCATCTCGATGGAGCACTGCCAGAAGTAGTGCTCCAGGACCGTGGGGACGGGGTTGTCGAGGTTGCCGTAGCTGGCCATGAAGTGGGCCAGGGCGGCGTTGCGGTCGCCGTGCTCGGTCTCGGAGGCGGCGACGGCGGGGTCGAAGGCCAGGTCGGGATTGCCGCTCTCGGCGCGCAGGAACTCCAGCATGGTGGTGCTGGCGTCGCCGGTGAGCGTCTGCAGCCGGTCGGTGACGACGAGCGCGCCCGCGTTGATGAACGGATTGCGCGGGATGCCGTTCTCGTATTCGAGTTGGACCAGCGAGTTGAAGGGATTTCCGGACGGTTCCGTTCCGACCCGGTCCCAGATCTTCCCGCCGCCCTCGGCCAGCACGAGCGCCAGGCTGAAGGCCTTGGAGATGGACTGCACGGAGAAGGGCTTCTCCCAGTCCCCGGTGCCGTAGACGCCGCCGTCGACGTCCGCGACGGCCATGCCGAACTGATTGACGTCCACTTCGGCGAGGGCGGGGATGTAGTCGGCGACCTGGCCACGGCCGACGAGGGGGCGTGCGAAGGCGGTGACCTCTTCGAGGACGGCCTGGTAGTCCACAGTCCTTGGTCCGTACTTCCGTGTCGACGACGCTGTCGACGATGCGATCGGTGGGATATTCGGCCAACGGCCGGATCGGCTCGCACGATATCCGAACGCCCGGCCCACCTGCGAACTTTTGGGTACAAGGGGGTCATTCGGCCTACGCGACCGGCGTACGCCACCTGACGAACCGAGGGAGGGCGGCATGGCCCCACCCATGTCCGCGAACGAATTCCTGGCCGCGCTCAGACGCGAGGGCGCCACCGTCGTCGAAGTGGACGGCTGGCGCAACCACAACCGGGCCGGGCACGGCCCCTGGGGCCCCGTCAACGGCGTGATGATCCACCACTCCGCAACCTCGGGCACCGACAGCACCGTGCGCCTGTGCTGGAACGGCTACGACGAGCTGCCGGGCCCCCTGTGCCACGGGGTCATCGCCAAGGACGGCGCGATCCACCTCGTCGGCTGCGGGCGCGCCAACCACGCCGGGGGCGGCGACGGGGACGTCCTCAAGGCGGTGATCGCCGAGAAGCGGCTGCCGCCGGTCCGCTGGGCGGACACCGACGGGAACGTCCACTTCTACGGCTTCGAGTGCGTCAACCGCGGCGACGGCGAGGACCCCTGGCCGCAGGACCAGCTGCTCGCCATCGAACAGGTGGCGGCCGCGATCTGCCGGTACCACGGCTGGACCGAGCGGTCCGTCATCGGCCACCTGGAGTGGCGCCCGGGCAAGTCCGACCCCGTGGGCTTCTCCATGGAGTGGCTGCGCGAGCGGGTCCGTGAGCGGCTGAAGTGAGGCTCCCCGTGGCCCGCCCGCCCGCTCACGCGACAATGGGGGCGTGACCAGCCATCCCCCCGCCGCCGGCAGCGCCGGGCTCGCCGGCCTGCGGCCGCGGCTGCCGTCCCCGCTCGTGGAGCTCCCGGACGAGAGGTTCGCCCGGCACGGCGTACGGCTGCTGCTCAAGCGGGACGACCTGATACACCCCGAGCTGCCCGGCAACAAGTGGCGCAAGCTCGCGCCCAACCTGCAGGCCGCGGCGGAGGAGGGCCGGCACACCCTGCTGACGTTCGGCGGCGCCTACTCCAACCACCTGCGGGCCACCGCCGCGGCGGGCCGCCTGCTCGGCTTCGCCACCGTCGGCGTCGTGCGCGGCGAGGAGCTCGCCGACCGCCCGCTGAACCCGTCGCTGCGCTACTGCGCCGCCTCCGGCATGCGGCTGATGTTCATCGACCGGTCCACCTACCGCCGCAAGGCCGAGCCCGAGGTGCTCGCCCGGCTGACCGGGCGGGCGGGCGGCGACTGCTTCGTCGTGCCCGAGGGCGGCTCCAACGCGGCGGCCGTGCTCGGCTGCGCGGAGCTCGGCCGGGAGCTACGCGGGATGGCGGACGTCGTCGGCGTCGCGTGCGGCACGGGCGGCACGCTCGCCGGCCTGGCCGCCGGGCTGGGCGAAGGACAGCGGGCCATCGGCTTCCCCGTGCTCAAGGGCGGCTTCCTCGGCGCGGAGATCGAGCGACTTCAAGGCGAGGCCTACGGCGGGCGGCGCGGGACGTGGCGGCTGGACGAACGCTTCCACTGCGGCGGCTACGCCAGGACGTCCGCCGCGCTGGACACCTTCGCCGACGACTTCACCGCCCGCCACGGCATGCCCCTGGAACGGCTGTACGTGGCGAAGATGCTGTACGGCCTGACGACCCTGACGGAGGAGGGCGCGTTCCCGAGGGGAACGACGGTGGCGGCGGTGATCACGGGCAGCGGGGGCCCGGAGCCTGCGGCTCCGGCAGGGTGAGCCGGGTCAGCCCGCCTCCCCCTCGCGGTACGCGGCGGCTTCCTCAAGGTCAAGGCGCCGCAAGAGCGTACGGAGCATCTCGTCATCGATCCGCCGCTGATCCCGCAGAGCGACAAAAACCTCGCGCTCAGCGCTGATCATCTCCCGGGCGAGCCGCCGGTAAATGTCGTCGGCCGACTCCCCGGTGACCGCACTGACCGTCCCCAGCCGCTCCCACACCGCATTGCGCCGCCGTTCCATGACGACGCGGAGCCGGTCGGCGAGCGGTGAGGGAAGCGCGTTGCGCTCGTCGGCGAGCAGCTCGTCCAGGCGGCGCTCGGCGGCGAGGGAGGCCTCGTTCTGTGCCTGGGCCTCCGCGAGGGTCTCCGCGGCGCTGTCGCGCCCGGGCAGCCGCAGCACGCGGATCAGCGGGGGCAGGGTGAGCCCCTGGACGACGAGGGTGGCGATGACGGTCGTGAAGGTCAGGAAGAGGACGAGGTCGCGGTGGGGGAAGCCCTCCCCGGTGTCCGTGGTGACGGGGATGGAGAAGGCGATGGCGAGGGAGACGACGCCCCGCATGCCGGCCCAGCCGACGACGAGCGCGCTCTTCCACGTGGTGTCGGTCTCCCGCTCGCGGATCCGCGCGGACAGGGCGCGCGGCAGGAACGTCGCCGGGTAGACCCAGACGAAGCGGGCGGCCACGACGGCGAGGAAGAGGGCGGCCGCGTACCAGGCGACCGCCCCCGCTCCGTAGGTGTCGAGGCCGCGCAGCACCACGGGCAGCTGCAGTCCGATGAGGGCGAAGACGGCGGACTCCAGGACGAAGGAGACCATCTTCCACACGGCGGCCTCCTGCAGCCGGGTGGCGAAGTCGACCTGCCAGGAGCGGTGTCCGAGCCAGAGTCCGACGACCACGACGGCGAGCACCCCGGAGGCGTGGACCTCCTCGGCGGCGGCGTAGGCGGCGAAGGGGATCAGCAGGGAGAGGGTGTTCTGCAGCAGCGGCTCGCGCAGGTGTTTGCGCAGCCAGTGCAGCGGCACCATGAGGGCCAGGCCTACGCCGATGCCGCCGAGGGAGGCGACGGCGAACTCCCTGATGCCCTCGCCCCAGGTCGCGCCCGCGCCGACGGCGGCGGCGAGGGCCACCTTGTAGGCGGTGATGGCGGTCGCGTCGTTCACGAGGGACTCGCCCTGCAGGATCGTGGTGATGCGCGAGGGCAGGCCTAGGCGGCGGGCGATGGCGGTGGCCGCGACGGCGTCGGGCGGGGCGATCACGGCGCCGAGGACGAGGGCGGCCGTCGGCGGCAGCCCGGGCACGACGAGGTAGGCCGCGTAGCCGACGGCGAGCGTCGCGAAGAGGACGTAGCCGACGGACAGAAGCGCGACGGGGCGGATGTTGGCCCGCAGGTCGAGGTAGGAGCTGTCGAGCGCGGCCGTGTGCAGCAGGGGCGGCAGCAGCAGGGGCAGCACGATGTGCGGGTCGAGCGTGTAGTCCGGTACGCCGGGGATCTGGGAGGCGACGAGGCCCGCGGCGACGAGCAGCAGGGGCGCGGGCACGGGGGTGCGCCGCGCCGCGCCGGCGATGGCGGCTCCGCCCGCGACCAGCATCAGCAGTGGCATGACGTCCATCGGTGCGGGCCTGTCTCCTCGTGGGTGCGGTGGCGCGTGCCGACGGTGCGGGCGCTCGCGTGTCGGCGGTGCGATCTAATCTGGCAATCATGAGCGAGTGCCAGCATCTTCCCGGGCTGCCGCGCCCCGAGCCCGCCGCCGTGCACCCGACGTGCCCGGAGTGCGAGGCGGCCGGCAGCCACCCCGTGCAACTGCGGCTGTGCCTGGTCTGCGGCCACGTCGGCTGCTGCGACTCCTCGCCGTACCGGCACGCCACGGACCACTTCCGGGAGACGGGGCACGCGGTGATGCGCAGCTACGAGCCGGGCCAGAGCTGGCGCTGGTGCTACGTGGACCAGCGGCTGGTCTGACGGCGCCCGCTAGCATGCACGCATGATCCGAGCCGCGACGCCCGCCGACGTGCCCGCCCTCCACGCGATGATCCGCGAACTCGCGGCGTACGAACGGTCGGTGGAGGACGCCCGGGCGACCGAGGAACAGCTGCACGAGGCGTTCTTCGGGGAACACCCCGCGGCGTTCGCTCTGATAGCGGAGAGTGACGGATCTGTGGGCGGTGATGCCCCTGGGGCGGCGGAGCCGGTCGGCTTCGCGATCTGGTTCCGCAACTTCTCCACCTGGACGGGTACGCACGGTGTCTGGCTGGAGGATCTCTACGTGCGCCCCGAGGCGCGCGGCGGAGGGTACGGCAAGGCGCTCCTCGCGACCCTCGCCCGGATCTGCACGGACCGCGGCTACCGGCGTTTCGAATGGTCAGTGCTGGACTGGAACACGCCCTCGATCGGGTTCTACAAATCCCTCGGGGCCGAACCCATGGACGAATGGACCACCTACCGCTTGTCCGGAGAACCCCTCCGCACCCTTGCGGCGCTCGCGCAGAGTGACGAAAATCCCAACTAGGCGACAGCTCTTTCGATTTGGGACCGCAAGCCCCTAGCCACTGTCCGTGCTCATGGGTTTACCATGAGTGACAGTGGCGGGGCTGCTCCACGGACCCGCAGATCGCGATAGCGTCGCAGCCGAACCATGTGCCGCACCGGCCCGCGCGCGACCCTCGACCGAAGGGCGGCCGAGGGCGGGGGCCGGCGCTCGTAACAGCTCAAGAAGCTTGTGCCACCTTGGAGGTGAGGGTGTCCCCAATCGCAGGCGAGCCCGGGACCCAGGACTTCGTGGAAGTCCGGCTGCCCGCTGCGGGTGCCTACCTGTCGGTGCTGCGAACGGCGACAGCCGGTCTCGCGGCCCGCTTGGACTTCACCCTCGACGAGATCGAGGACTTGCGCATCGCGGTGGACGAGGCGTGCGCGATCCTTCTGCAACAAGCCGTGCCCGGCTCCGTTCTCAGCTGCGTCTTCCGCCTGGTGGGCGATGCGCTGCGGGTGACCGTCTCGGCGCCCACCACGGACGGCCGCGCACCCGAGCGCGACACCTTCGCCTGGACGGTGCTCTCCGCCCTGGCCGGTGAGGTCGACTCGACCGTCGCCGACGACCGTACGGTCAGCATCAGCCTGCACAAGAAGCGCGGCGCCGGCCCCGGACAGCCGTGACGGAAGAGGGGGCTCCGTGAGTACTGCATCGTCGCGGGGGGTGCGTACCCCGGCCATCCCGCAGCAGCCTGCCCGACAGCTGCCGGGCGATCCTGCGAATCCCGCGCCGGACGAGGCGAGCGACCCACCAGAGCGGGCGGACCACATGGACCAGCACCAGCACCGGCACTCCACCGCGCAGGACCGCAGTGGAGCCCGGGCCCTGTTCATCGAGCTGCGGGCGCTGCCGGACGGTTCGCCCGAGCGGGCCGAGCTGCGCAACCACCTCGTGCGGATGCACCTGCCGCTGGTGGAGCACCTGGCCCGGCGCTTCCGCAACCGCGGGGAGCCGCTGGACGACCTCACCCAGGTCGCCACCATCGGCCTGATCAAGTCGGTGGACCGGTTCGACCCGGACCGCGGCGTCGAGTTCTCCACGTACGCGACCCCCACGGTCGTCGGGGAGATCAAGCGGCACTTCCGCGACAAGGGCTGGGCGGTCCGCGTCCCGCGCCGGCTGCAGGAGCTGCGGCTGGCCCTGACCACGGCCACCGCCGAGCTCTCCCAGCGGCACGGCCGCGCGCCCACCGTCCACGAGCTGGCCGAGCACCTGGGGATCTCCGAGGAGGAGGTGCTGGAGGGGCTGGAGTCCGCCAACGCCTACAGCACCCTCTCCCTGGACGTGCCCGACACGGACGACGAGTCCCCGGCGGTCGCGGACACCCTCGGCGCGGAGGACGAGGCGCTGGAGGGCGTCGAGTACCGCGAGTCCCTCAAGCCGCTGCTGGAGGACCTGCCGCCGCGGGAGAAGAAGATCCTGCTGCTGCGCTTCTTCGGCAACATGACCCAGTCGCAGATCGCCCAGGAGGTCGGGATCTCGCAGATGCACGTGTCACGGCTGCTGGCGAGGACGCTGGCGCAGCTGCGGGACAGGTTGCTGATCGAGGAGTAGAAGCCGGGCCCTGGTGCGCCAGGTGAGCGATCAAGCCCGTCCGGCGTCCGAGGACCGGGCTCTGAGGTCCGGGGTCCGGGGCGGAAGCCCCGGTGCTCACTCCCGCGGGCCGATCCCGAGCGCCTCGGTCGCCGTCGGGTTCACGAGCAGCGCCAGCGTGCCCAGGGCCACTACGACGAGCGCCACCGCGGCAGCGACCATCGCGCCTCCCGCGACGTACAGCGTCCAGGCGACCGGCAGCGCCATGATCTGCGTGATCATGGCGGGCCCCCGGCTCCACCGGCGGCGCAGCCACAGCCCGCGCGCGGCCACCAGCGGCAGCACGGCCAGCGCGAGCACGGTCAGGCCGCCCGTCTCGGCCTGCTGGGGGCTGTCCGGCTTGCCGAGCAGGCCCATGGCCAGCATGTAGATGCCGGCAGCGGCGAGCGCCACGCCCTCCAGGCCGGTCAGCACGGCCGCTGCCGTCAGCCGGGCCGGGCGGGGCCCGGCGGGGGCGGGGGCCTCGGCGGCCTGCTGCCGGGGACCGGCGGGGCCGCTCTTACGGGCGTTTTTCGGCGCGGACTGCTTGCTGCTCACCCCAGCAGGGTAGCCGTACCGCCGACGATCCGAGGGGGGCCGAAGGCGGGCCGGGGCCGATCGTGTACCGACAGGTAGGTAGGCTGGCGCGCATGCGTGCGCTTCTCGTGGTCAACCCCTCGGCCACCACCACCAGTGCCCGTACCCGTGATGTCCTGGTCCACGCGCTCGCCAGCGATCTCAAGCTGGAGGTCGCCACCACGGAGTACCGGGGCCATGCCCGCGATCTGGCCCGGCAGGCGGCCGAGAGCGGGAACACCGGTCTGGTGGTGGCGCTCGGCGGCGACGGCACGGTCAACGAGGTCGTCAACGGTCTCCTGCACGACGGCCCCGACCCCGAGAACCTGCCCCGGCTCGCCGTGGTGCCCGGCGGCTCCACCAACGTCTTCGCCCGCGCCCTGGGCCTGCCCAACGACGTCGTGGAGGCGACCGGCGCCCTGCTGGACGCCCTGCGCGACGGGACCGAGCGCACGGTCGGCCTCGGCCTCGCGGGCGGCACGCCCGGCACGGAGGACGAGGGGGTCCCGTCCCGCTGGTTCACCTTCTGTGCGGGCTTCGGCTTCGACGCGGGGGTCATCGGCCGGGTGGAGCAGCAGCGCGAGCGCGGCAAGCGGTCGACGCCTGCGCTGTATGTGCGACAGGTGATGCGTCAGTTCGTCGGAGAGACCCACCGCCGGCGGGGCACGATCACCCTCGAACGGCCGGGCGAGGAGCCACTCGAGAATCTCGTCATGTCGATAATCTGCAACACGGCGCCGTGGACGTACCTCAACAACCGTCCGGTCTACGCGTCGCCGCAGGCGTCCTTCGACACCGCCCTTGACGTGCTGGGATTCACCAAACTGTCGACGGCGGCGGCCGGCCGCTACGTCACCCAGCTGCTCACGTCCACGCCCGAGCGGGGCCCCCGGGGCAAACACACCGTGTCCTTGCACGACCAGACGCAGTTCACCTTGCATTCGCAGGTCCCACTGCCGTTCCAGATGGACGGTGACCACCTGGGAGTGCGGAGTAGCGTGACGTTCACAGGCGTTCGCCGTGCACTGCGTGTGATTGTGTGAGTGCTAGGGCCTAAAGTCCTTCCACTCGAACGTTTAGACTGGGTTCCACCCCCTGGAAGTACGGCTGTGACCTAGCCGACACCGAGGAATCAAAAAAAACTTTCCAGAAGGGGTTGTATCCGCCGCCGAGGTTTGCGAATCTCTTCATGGCGATCGGGACGTCCGCTCTTCCGGCCTTCCGATACAGCCCGAACCCCTCCCTTTTCCTGATGGACCGCACCAGTTTCACGACTGGGCGTCGGCCCTTCCCCTGCGGAGGGATTCGTGAAAGCGTTCACATTCACAAGCAACGTAGCCGCAATAACGAGGAGATGGAGCAGCCATGGACTGGCGTCACAACGCCGTTTGCCGCGAGGAAGACCCCGAGCTCTTCTTCCCCATCGGCAACACCGGTCCTGCGCTGCTGCAGATCGAGGAAGCCAAGGCCGTCTGCCGCCGCTGCCCCGTGATGGAGCAGTGCCTGCAGTGGGCGCTCGAGTCCGGCCAGGACTCCGGCGTCTGGGGTGGCCTCAGCGAGGACGAGCGCCGCGCCATGAAGCGCCGTGCCGCTCGCAACCGGGCGCGCAACGCCACCGCCTGACGACGCCCCTCGGCCCCCGAGCCGCAGCGCGCAGTACCCCCTGACGCTCCCCCCGAGCTTCGCCTGGGGGCGCCCCACATCACGTGAGCTTTGAGCCCCGGACCTGATGGTCCGGGGCTCAGTGCTGTTCCGGGTGCGGTGGGCCCGTGCGGGCTAGGGGGCCGGCTCTTCTCGGCGGGTCAGCCCTTCTCGGCCCGTACCGGGATGTCGAGGACGACCCTCGTTCCCTGCCCGGAAGCGGGCACCATGTCGAACGTCCCGCCCATCTCGCCCTCGACGAGGGTGCGGACGATCTGCAGGCCCAGGTTGCCGGCGCGCTGCGGGTCGAAGCCCTCGGGCAGCCCGCGGCCGTCGTCCTGCACCGAGATCAGCAGTCGGGCGTCGCGCCGGGTGCCGCTGCGCACGGCGGTGACCTCCACCGTGCCCCGCTCCCCCGGCCCGAACCCGTGCTCCATGGCGTTCTGCAGCAGCTCGGTCAGCACCATCGACAGCGGAGTCGCCACCTCGGCGTCGAGGATCCCGAAGCGGCCCGTGCGCCGCCCGGCGACCCGGCCGGGCGAGATCTCGGCGACCATCGCCAGCACCCGGTCGGCGATCTCGTCGAATTCGACCCGCTCGTCCAGATTCTGCGAGAGCGTCTCGTGGACGATGGCGATCGAGCCGACCCGGCGGACGGCCTCCTCCAGCGCCTCGCGCCCCTCGGCCGAACCGATCCTGCGGGCCTGGAGCCGCAGCAGGGCCGCTACGGTCTGCAGATTGTTCTTCACCCGGTGGTGAATCTCCCGGATGGTCGCGTCCTTGGTGATCAACTCTCGCTCGCGGCGTCGCAGTTCGGTGACGTCGCGCAGCAGGACGAGCGAACCGATGTGATTTCCCTTGGGTTTGAGGGGAATCGCCCGGAGCTGGATGACGCCGTCGTTGCCCTCAACCTCGAACTCTCGCGGCGCCCAGCCGCTGGCCAGCTTTGCGAGCGACTCGTCGACCGGACCGCGCGAGGGCGCCAACTGAGCGGTGGTCTCGCCCAGATGATGCCCCACGAGGTCGGCGGCGAGGCCGAGGCGGTGATAGGCGGAGAGGGCGTTGGGGCTCGCGTACTGCACGATGCCGTCGGCGTCCAGCCTGATGAGACCGTCGCCGGCGCGCGGGGAGGCGTCCATGTCGACTTGTTGACCGGGGAAGGGGAACGCGCCGTTGGCGATCATCTGGGCGAGGTCCGAGGCGCTCTGGAGGTAGGTGAGCTCCAGCCGGCTCGGGGTGCGCACCGTCAGCAGGTTCGTATTGCGGGCGATGACGCCGAGCACCCGGCCGTCGCGGCGGACGGGGATGGACTCGACGCGGACGGGGACCTCCTCGCGCCACTCCGGGTCGCCCTCGCGGACGATCCGGCCCTCGTCGAGGGCGGCGTCCAGCATGGGACGGCGGCCGCGCGGCACGAGGTGGCCGACCATGTCGTTCTGGTAGGAGGTGGGGCCGGTGTTGGGCCGCATCTGCGCGACCGACACGTAGCGGGTGCCGTCGAGCGTGGGCACCCACAGGACGAGGTCGGCGAAGGACAGGTCGGAGAGCAGCTGCCACTCCGAGACCAGCAAGTGCAGCCACTCCAGGTCGGAGTCGCAGAGGGCCGTGTGCTGACGTACGAGGTCGTTCATGGAGGGCACAGTGGTGAGCCTACCCGGGGCCGGGACGCCCATCCCGGGGCGGCCGGGGCCCGCCGTGAGCCCTGTCCCGGGCGCGGCGCGGGCCTGCCGTGGGCCCCGGTGCGGACGGGCCGAGGGGCCGCGCGGACCGCGGCGGCTACCCGGGGAAACCCGGGCGGGAGAAACCATGGACAGACGAGAATGGTCTAGTCCACAATGAGCGAGCAAAGTTTCCGCCTTCCCCGCACAGGAGGGCGGAGCGAGGCCCGGCGCTCTCTGCCCTGATCGCGCCACGGCCTCCAGTCGGCCCACTCCGGCCGCGGGGCCCGCACACCCCGCATCCCGGCGGGCCGATCCGGCTCCGGGCTGCGGTGCCGGCCGGGTCGAGGGTCCCGGTCAGGCGCCGCGGCCCGAAGTGACCTCTCCGGGGCCCGTCTCCCCCGCCCGCTCCTGCGGCCACGCCTGCATCGCGACGTCGGCGACCGCCTCCAGGGTGGCGCGGTCCGCGCCGTCCCGCGCCTGCTGCGACATGCCCTGCAGAACGGCACTCGTATAGACGGCGAGGGCGTGCGCGTCGGTGTCCGCCGACAGGACTCCCGCGGCGACGTCGGCGGCGATGCGGCTCTCGATGAACGCGACGCCCTTGTTGCGCCGCTCCTGGAGCGCCGCGACCACCTCGGCGGACTGCTCGGTGCAGTTCGTGGCCGCACTGATGATCATGCAGCCGCGCGGCAGGCCGGGAAGGGTGTGGGCCACCGCGGCCTCGTGCAGGAGGCGGTCCGCCGCGCTGCGGGCGGTCGGCGCCTCGGCCAGGGCCTTCGCCGTGAAGACGCCGTAGTTGCGCACGTAGGCCTCGATCGCCTCCTCGAACAGGCTGCGCTTGTCGCCGAACGCCGCGTAGAGGCTGGGCGCCTTGATGTTCATGGCGCGGGTCAGGTCGGAGATGGAGACGGCCTCGTAGCCGTGCTCCCAGAAGGCCTTCATCGCCTGCTCCAGGGCCGTCTCGCGGTCGAAGGACCGAGGCCTGCCCCGCTGTTTGGTCGCCATGACCCCCATTCTATAGCGCTCGCTAAAAAACCTGTGCTACGTTCTTTCTGTAGCACTCACTAAAGAAAGAGGGGGGCGCGGCCATGGGCACGCTCACGGGCAGGACGGCACTGGTCACGGGCGGCAGCCGGGGCATCGGGCGGGGCATCTCGGAGCGGCTGGCCGGGGAGGGGGCCCGCGTCGCCGTGCACTACGGGCGGGATGCCGCCTCCGCCGAGCAGACGGTGAAGGCGATCGAGGCGGCGGGCGGCGAGGCCTTCGCGATCCGGGCGGAGCTGGGGGCGGCGGGGGACGCCGAGGCCCTGTGGGCCGCTTTCGACGAGCGGGCGGACGGCCTGGACATCCTGGTGAACAACGCGGGCACCGACGGCGTGCGGGTGCCGATCGGCGAGGTCACCGAGGAGGACTTCGACCGGGTCTTCGCGGTCAATACGAAGGCGCCGTTCTTCATCACCCGCCTCGGCCTGGACCGCCTGCGCGACGGCGGGCGCATCGTCAACGTCTCCACGGGGCTGACCCACGGCGCGGCGATGCCCCAGCTGATCGCCTACACGATGACGAAGGGCGCGGTGGACGCCTTCACCTCGGTGCTGGCCAAGCAGCTGGGCGAGCGCGGCATCACCGTCAACGCCGTGGCGCCGGGCGTGATCGACACCGACATGAACGCCGCCTGGCTGAACAGCGGCGCGGAGGTGCGGACGGGCGTCGCCGCCATGTCCCCCTTCAACCGGGTGGGCGAGCCGCGCGATGTCGCCGACATCGTGGCCTTCCTCGCCTCGGACGACAGCCGGTGGGTGACGGGGCAGTGGATAGACGCCACGGGCGGCGCGCTGCTCTGATGCCCGGCGCTGCTGTGACACCCGCCGGGCGGCGGCCGCGGGACGGGGGGCCGCGGCCGCCGGGGCGGTGTCCGGTCAGTGCGTCTCGGTGACCTTGGCCAGGGCGCGAGGTGCGTCCGGGTCCTGGCCGCGGGCGATGGTGATCTCGTAGGCCAGCATCTGCAGCGGCAGGATCTCGAGGACGGGCTGCAGCTCCTCGGGCACGCCGGCCGTGGGGAGGGCGAATCCGGTCGTCGCCCGGGCCACCTCCGCCTCGGTGCCGACGATCATGAGGTCCGCGCCCCGGCCGCGCAGCCGTTCGAGCACCGGCTGCAGGGCCGCGCCGCCGCGGCCCTCGGTGACGATGGCGATGACGGGCGAGATGTTGTCGACCATGGCGAGCGGGCCGTGCAGCAGATCGGCGCCCGAGTAGGACAGAGCGGGGATGTAGCTGGTCTCCATCAGCTTCAGCGCCGCCTCCTTGGCGGTCGGGTAGCCGTAGCCGCGGGAGGTGAGGACCATCCGCTCGGCGAAGCGGTAGCGGGCGGCGAGCTGTCTGACCTCGGCGCCGCGGTCGAGGATGCGCTGGGCGAGGCCCGGCAGCGCCCGGGCCGCGGCCGTGCCGTCTCCCCCGCCGGGGCGCAGGCCCTGGACGAAGAGATACAGGGTCAGGAGGGAGGCGGTGTAGGTCTTGGTGGCGGGCAGGGCGCGCTCGGGGCCGGCCAGGATGCCGATGTGGTGCTCGGAGACGGCGGCGAGCGGGGAGTCGGCGTTGTTGGTCACCGCGAGGGTGATCGCCCCGGCCGCGCGGGCGGCCTCGGTGGAGGCGACGAGATCCGGGGAGCCGCCGGACTGGCTGACCGTCACGGCGAGCACGTCCGTCAGGTCGGGCCGGGCGCCGTAGGTCGTGATGGTCGACATGGAGGTCAGGCCGCAGGGCTTCCCGAGCTGCACTTCGAGGAGGTACTTGGCGTAGAGGGCGGCGTTGTCGGAGGTGCCCCGGGCGGTGAGGAGCACGAAGCGCGGCCGGCGGGCGGCGATGACCCGGGCGGTCTCTGCGATGGCGGGGGCGCCGTCGTCGAGGATGCGGCGCAGGACGGCCGGCTGCTCCGCCATCTCGCCGGACATGATCCCGCCCGGCTGCTCGCTGTGGTGGGCGGGGGTCGAGACGCTCATGTCCGGTTACCTCCCGGGCGAGGGCTGCGGGGGTCGCGGTCCGGCGGCCCGCCGCGCGGCGCCGGGACCCTCTCAGTCGACCACGGGGCGGGCCGCGCCCGCCAGCCGGATGCGGGCTCGGGGAGGCTCCCCCTTGCACATCCCTCTGTTAGATTGGTCTATACCACACGATCCGCTCCACTCCTTAAGATCGGCAGGCCCCAGCGTGGAAGTTGTCATCGTCCCGGACGCCAAGGCAGGCGGCGAACTCATCGCGGAGGCCATGGCCGCCCTCCTGCGCCGCAAGCCCGACGCTCTGCTCGGCGTGGCCACCGGCTCGACGCCGCTGCCCGTCTACGAGGCCCTCTCCGCCAAGGTCCGCTCCGGTGCGGTGGACGCCTCGCGCGCCCGCGTCTGCCAGCTCGACGAGTACGTCGGCCTGCCCGCCGACCACCCCGAGTCCTACCGCTCGGTGGTGCTGCGCGAGGTCGTCGAGCCGCTCGGCCTGACCGAGGCGTCCTTCATGGGCCCCGACGGCACCGCCGAGGACGTCCAGGCCGCCTGCGAGGAGTACGACCGCGCGCTGCCCGCGGCCGGCGGGGTGGACCTCCAGCTGCTGGGCATCGGCACCGACGGGCACATCGGCTTCAACGAGCCGTGCTCCTCCCTGGCCTCCCGCACCCGGATCAAGACGCTGACCGAGCAGACCCGCGTCGACAACGCGCGCTTCTTCGACGGCGACATCGACCAGGTGCCCCACCACGTCATCACCCAGGGCATCGGCACCATCCTGGAGGCCCGCCACCTGGTGCTGCTGGCCACCGGCGAGGGCAAGGCGGACGCCGTGGCGGCGTCCGTCGAGGGCCCGGTCTCGGCCCTGGTCCCGGCCTCGGCGCTGCAGCTCCACCCCCACGCGACGGTCGTCGTCGACGAGGCGGCCGCGTCCAAGCTGAAGCTGGCGGACTACTTCCGCGCCACGTATGCGGCGAAGCCGGCCTGGCAGGGGCTGTAGCCGTACGTCCGGAAACGCCGGAGGGGAGCAGGCGGCGCCTGCTCCCCTCCGGTGTTTTCCGGGACGGCCGTCAGCCTTCCGTCCCCGCGATGACCTCCGCGGCGGCGGCGCCGCACACGCGCGCCGCGCCGTGCGTGGCGATGTGCAGACCGCCGCGCGCGGGAGCCTCGTTCAGGCCCATCTCCACCACGACCGTGTCCGGCCGCTCCGCGAGCAGCGCGTCCAGGGCCTCCGCCATCCACCCGTGCCGGTGCGCGTCCCGTACGACGGCGACGATCCGCCGTCCGCCCGCGGCCTCCAGCACGTCGGAGGCACGGGCCGCGTCGTGGCCGTAGGTGCCGGTCTCCGTGCCGGGCAGCAGCCGGGCCAGTTCGGCGCCGACGCCCCAGGGGGTCTCGTCACCGACGGCGATGTTCGCCAGCGGGGTGAACGCGGCCACGTAGGCGGGCCCGGCGAGGGGCTCGTGCGCGGGCGAGGCGGTCACCCGCAGGGCGCGCCGCGCCGCGGTCAGCCCCACCTCGGGGGCAGGCGCGTTCCCCTCCTCGGCCGCACCCGCCCCCGAGGTCCAGCGCGCCAGGGCGCGCACCCGTGCCGCGGCGTCGGCGAGCCGCTCCTCCTGCAGCTCGCCGGCGCGTACGGCCGCGACGAGCGCGTCGCGCAGCCGCAGCACGGTGTCCTCGTCGGCCAGTCCGCCGCCCACGCAGATGGCGTCGGCGCCGGCGGCGATGGCCAGCACGCTGCCGCGCTCGATCCCGTGGGTGCCGGCGATGGCCCGCATCTCCATGCCGTCGGTGACGATCAGGCCGTCGAAGCCGAGGCCCCCGTCGGCGACGGGCGCGCGCAGCAGCCCGTGCAGGGCGGCGGGGCTGAGCGTCGCCGGCAGGTCCGCGTCGAGCGCGGGCAGCAGGATGTGCGCGCTCATGACGGCCTTGGTGCCGGCGGCGACCGCAGCGTGGAAGGGCACCAGTTCGCGCGCCCGCAGCGTGGCGAGGTCCGCGTCGATGCGCGGCATGTCGTGGTGGGAGTCGACGGCCGTGTCGCCGTGCCCGGGGAAGTGCTTGGTGCAGGCGGCGACGCCCGCGGACTGCAGGCCCTCGACGTAGGCGGCGGTGTGCCGGGCGACGAGCTGCGGGTCGGCGCCGAAGGACCGGACGCCGATGACCGGGTTGTCCGGGTCGGAGTTGACGTCGGCGGACGGCGCCCAGTTGAGGTTGACGCCGCAGGCGGCGAGCCGGCGGCCCAGCTCCCGGGCCACGGCCCGGGTCAGCCCGGTGTCGTCGACGGCGCCGAGGGCGAGGTTGCCGGGGAAGGAGGAGCCGGTGCGCACCTCCAGCCGGGTGACGTCACCGCCCTCCTCGTCGATCGCGACGAGCACGTCGTCGCACTCGGCGCGCAGCTGTGCGGTGAGCTTGGAGAGCTGCTCGGGAGAGGTGATATTGCGGCCGAAGAGGCCGACGGAGGCAAGCCCTTCGCCGAGCCGGCGCAGCAGCCACGCCGGGGCGGCGGTGCCGGTGAAGCCGGGCTGCAGGACGGTGAGGGCGTTGCGCGTGAGCGTGTCCATGTCCGTGTCCATGAAAAGTGGGCCCCTAACCCTTCACTGCGCCGGAGGTGAGGCCGCCGACGGCCTTGCGCTGGAGGATGACGAAGAGGATCAGGATGGGCACGGCGAAGAGCGAGGAGGCGGCCATGGTGGCGCCCCAGTCGTCGCCGAACGCCGTGCGGAATCCGGTGAGCCACACGGGGAGGGTCTGGGCCGAGGCGTCCTTGTTGAGGATCAGGACGTAAGGGAACTCGTTCCAGACGGTGATGAAGCCGAAGAGCGAGGTGGCCATCAGGCCCGGCGCCAGCAGCGGGAAGATCACCTTGATGAACGCCTGGGTGCGGGTGCACCCGTCGACCATGGCGGACTCCTCCAGCTCCTTGGGCACGGCGGCGACGTAGCCGCGCAGCGTCAGGACGGTGAAGGGGAGCACCATGACGGTGTAGATGGCGATCAGCGGCACGAGGCTGTTCAGCATCTCCGCGTCCCTCACGATGATGTAGTACGCGAGGGCCATGACCTCCCAGGGGGCCATCTGGGCCATCATCATCACCAGGATGAAGCTCTTGCGCCCCTTGAACCGCATCCGCGCGACGGCGAACGAGGCGAACAGGGCGATCACCAGCGACAGTGCGACGGCGACGAGGGTGACGGTGAAGGAGTTGCGCACCAGCGTCCAGAAGCCGTCCGCCTCCACCGCCCGCTCGAAGTGCTCGAAGGTGGGGCTGGCCGGGAACCAGACGGGGTCCTCGCTGACGATGTCCTTGTTGGCCTTGAAGGCCGTGCTGAACATCCAGTAGACGGGGAACACGAACGCGAGGAAGAGAACGACCGCGGTCGCTCCCGGCCAGATCCGGCCCAGGGTCGATCGCCTCACAGCTCGTCCTCCTCTTGCTTGAGCACCAGGCGCAGGTAGTACGCCGTCAGGGCCAGCAGGATCACGATGGTCAGGATGGAGATGGCGGCGCCCATCCCGAAGTGCTGGCTGCCGAAGCCTTCCTGGAAGGCGTAGACGGGCAGGGTCTCCGTGAGCCGGTCCGGCCCGCCCTCATTGATCGCAAACACCTGGGTGAACGACTTGAAGATCCAGATGACTTCGAGGAACGTCGTGGCCAGGAAGAAGGGCTTGAGGAAGGGGAAGGTCACCGAGGTGAACTGCTTCCGGGCGTTCGCGCCGTCCAGCGCGGCCGCCTCGTAGAGCTCCTTGGGGATCGTGGTCGTCGCCGCGTAGAGGTTGATGGCCACGAAGGGCACCGACTGCCAGACGATCAGCACGGTGATCACGAAGAAGGTGGAGAACTGCCCGCTGGTCCAGCTGTAGCCGGCCATGGAGTGCCAGCCGAGCTTGTCCAGCACGTGGTTGACGACGCCGAAGCGCTGGTCGAACAGCCACTGGAAGACGGTGGTCGCCGCCACGACGGGCATGGCCCAGGCGAGGACGAGGCCGACCGAGAGCAGCAGCCGCAGGGCGGTGCCGAGGCGGGCGAGGAGCAGGCCGATGAAGCAGCCCAGCGCCATGATGAGGACGACGTTGGCGAGGGTGAAGACCACCGAGCGCCCGGTGACGCCCCAGAACTCGGAACTTCCGAGCTGCTCGGCGTAGTTGTCCGTTCCGGTCCACTCGGTGAGGTGCTGGATCAGCTGGCGCGGGCCGAGGTTCTGGAACGACAGCAGGCCGTTCTTCAGCAGCGTCCAGCCGAGCAGCAGCACCGTGACGGCGGCGGCGGGGAGGATCAGCAGATACGGCGCGCCCCGGGCGAGCCGGCCGGGTCCGCGGCGGGGCGGCGGGGCGGCGCCCTTGCCGGTCCGGGAGGCGGGCCCGGTGGCCGCCACCTCTTCGATCTGCGCTGACATCGTCGTCCGCCTTCTCCCCTGTCGAACGGTATTGCTTTGGTGCGCGGCCGGGCAGGGGGACGTGGTTCACGACCCCCTGCCCGGCCGTCGGGTCACTGCTTCTGGCTGAGGCGCTTGTTGATGTCCGCCTCGACCTGCTTGGCGGCGTCCTCGGGGGACTTGCCGTTGAGCACGGCCGTCATGTACGCCTTGATCGGGTTCGGGGCGTTCTCCACCGCGGCCCACTCGGGGATCAGCGGGGTGGTGCCGCCGCCCTTGGCGGCCGGGGCCGCGGCCTCGGCGGCCGGGTTGCCCTTCACCTGCGCCAGCAGGGACTCCTTGTTGGGGATCGAGCCGACCTCCTTGGCCAGCGCGCCCTCGTTCTTGTCGGACAGTGCGATCTTCAGGAACTCCTTGGCGAGCTCCTGCTTCTTGCTGCCCGCGGCCACGGCGAGGTTGGAGCCGCCGAGGAAGACGCCCTCGGGCTTGCCGGCCGTCTCACCGGGGATGGTGAAGTAGCCGAGGTCCTTCTCGATGGCCGGGTTGGCCTTGATGGCGGTGCCCGCCTCCCAGCCCATGCCGATGAAGGCGCCGGTCCTGCCTTTGGCGAAGACGTCGGCCTGCTGCGGGGTGGCCTCGTCCTTGTCCTTGGGGGCCTTGCTGAAGGCCTGGTACTGCTTGTAGATCTCCATGGCCTTGGCGACCTTGGGGTCGGCGAGGTTGGACACCCACTTCTTGCCGTCCTTCTTCACCAGGTCCGCACCGGTGCCGATGGTCAGGCCGTCGAAGAAGTACCAGTTCTGGCCGGGCAGGTAGAGCGGCTCCGCCTCGCCCTTCTTCTGGATGGCCTCCAGGGCCTTGAAGAAGTCGGCGCGGGTCTTGGGGACCTCGGTGACGCCCGCGTCGGCCCAGACCTTCTTGTTGTAGATGACGACGCGGCTCGCGGCGTACCACGGCGCGGCGTACTGCTTGCCCTCGAAGACCGAGGGCTTGTTGAGGGACTCGGACCAGTCGGCGCCGATCTCCTTCTTCAGGTCCCCGAGGTCGGCGAGGCCACCGGTCTGCGCGTAGGAGGGGGTCTGGGTGTTGCCGACCTCGACCACGTCCGGCGGGCTGGACTCGGAGAGGGCCGTGGTCAGCTTCTGCTGGATGCCGTCCCACTTCTGGACCTGGACGTCCAGCTTGGCGCCGGTCTTCTGTTCGAACTCGGCCTGGACGGACTTGGTCCAGCCCGGCGGGTTCGAGCCATCCATGAACCAGACGGTCAGGCTCTTGGCCTTGCCCCCGTCACCCGATCCCTTGTCACCGTCGCTGGACCCACAGGCAGCAACACTCACCAACATGGCCGCGACACCCGTCGCCGCTATGAGCCCTCGCTTCACAGCACTCTCCTCAAGGACCGAATGTGGTCTTTAATGGTTTAGACCAGTGCCCGCAGCTTGGCCTAGACCTTTTGGGGTGTCAAGGGTGTATAAGAGTCGCTGTCGGCTCCGTTACCGGACCGACACCTCGAGGTCGACCTGGGCGTCTCCGGGCCCCTCGGGCTCTGCCCGTGCCACCATGTGACCGCGACAGACGGAGGAGCCGGTGACAGCAGCAGGATCGGAGTCGGGAAGGCGGACGATGGCGACCGACGGTGGTACGGCCGAGGGCGGCAGCGCGTCGGGCGGCGCGCGGACCGCGCGCGTTCCCAAGTACTACCGCCTCAAACGCCATTTGCTGGACATGACCGAAACCATGCCTCCCGGCACTCCCGTGCCGCCGGAGCGGACCCTGGCCGCGGAGTTCGACACCTCCCGCACGACCGTCCGCCAGGCGCTGCAGGAACTGGTCGTGGAGGGGCGGCTGGAGCGCATCCAGGGCAAGGGGACGTTCGTCGCGAAGCCCAAGGTCTCGCAGGCGCTGCAACTGACCTCCTATACGGAGGACATGCGCGCCCAGGGCCTGGAGCCGACCTCCCAGCTCCTGGACATCGGCTACGTCACCGCCGACGACCGGCTCTCCAAGCTGCTGGACATCGCGACGGGCGGCCGCGTCCTGCGCATCGAGCGGCTGCGGCTCGCCAGCGGCGAGCCGATGGCGATCGAGACGACCCACCTGTCGGCCAAGCGGTTCCCGGCGCTGCGGCGCAGCCTCGTGAAGTACACCTCGCTGTACACCGCGCTCGCCGAGGTCTACGACGTCCGGCTGGCCGAGGCGGAGGAGACCATCGAGACGTCCCTGGCCACGCCGCGCGAGGCGGGCCTGCTGGGCACGGACGTGGGCCTGCCGATGCTGATGCTCTCCCGCCACTCCCTGGACGCCCAGGGGGAGCCGGTGGAGTGGGTCAGGTCGGTCTACCGCGGCGACCGGTACAAGTTCGTGGCGCGGCTGCGGAGGCCGACGGAGGAGTAGGAGGCCCGGCCGGCCCGACCCGGCTGGGGGTCCGGGGGTTACCCCCCGGGACAGCGCAGCGTGGCGCGGCTGCAGAGGCCGACGGAGGAGTAGGAGGCCCGGCCGGCCGAGGAGTAGAGGCCCCGGCCGGTCCCGGCCGGGCGTCCGGGGCTACCCCCCGGAACGGCGCAGCGTGGCCCGGCCGCGGAGGCCGGCGGCGGAGTAGGCGACCACCGGCACGATCGCCAGGGCCAGCAGGCCGCCGCCGGCGGCGAGGGCCGGGTAGCCGCTGCCGGCGACGACCAGGCCCGAGGTCGTCCCGCCGGTGGAGCCCGCGATGGCGATGGCGACGTCGACGAGGCCCTGGGTCGAGGCGCGCGTGGCGAGCGGCACCGCTTCGGTGATCATGGTGGTGCCGCTGACCAGGCCGAAGTTCCAGCCGAGGCCCAGCAGGACGAGCGCCGCGGCGAGGGCCGCGCCCTGGTGCGGCGGGGCGAGGGCGGCGAGCAGTCCGGCCAGGAGCAGGGTGACCCCGGCGGCCGCGGCGACCCGCGGCGCGCCGAAGCGGTCGACGAGCCTGCCGGTGAGCGGGGACGGCAGGAACATCGCCGCCACGTGGAGGGCGATGACCAGTCCGGTGGCCTGGGTGCCGTGCCCGTGGGCGCTCATGTGGACGGGCGTCATCGTCATGATGCCGATCATCACGAGCTGGCTGAGGACCATCACCGCCGTCCCCGTGGCCACCCCGCGCACGTGGGCCCTCTCCCCCGCGCCGCCGGCCTCCGTGCCCCCGGCGTCCGCACCGCCCGCTGCGGCCCGGTCGGCCGCCTCCGCCGCGGCCAGTTCGCGGGCCCGCAGCAGCGGGTCTGGCCGCAGCGAGGTGCCCATGACGACGGCGGCCGCCGCGTAGGCGACGACGGCCAGCAGGAACGGCCCGGCGAGCCGGGGGATGCCCCAGGCGTGCGCGACGTCCCCGGTGACGGTCACCAGGTTGGGGCCGACGACCGCGCCGAACGTGGTGGCCAGGAGCACGGTGCTCACCGCGCTCGCCCGGCGCGCGGGCGGCGCGAGGTCCGCGCCCGCGTACCGGGCGAGCAGGTTGACGGCCGTGCCCGCCCCGTAGACGAAGAGGGAGAGGAACAGCAGCGGCACCATGTCCACGGCGGCCGCCACCACGACCCCGAGGCTGCCGAGGGCGGCGGTCGCGTGGCCGAGGGTGAGGCCGGGCCGGCGGCCCCAGCGCTCGCTCAGGCGCCCGATGACCATGGCTCCGAGTGCCGCACCGGCGGTGAACAGCCCGCTGGGCACGCCGGCCAGGCCGGTCGAGCCCAGCATGTCCTCCGCGAGCAGCGCGCCGACGGTGATCCCGGCGGCGAGGCCCGCTCCGCTGAGGACCTGGGAGATCACCAGGACGGTCATGATGCGCTTCTGTTCGGGGCCGGTGGCGCTCCCCGGGGTGCCGTGCGTGGCCGGTGCAGCGGGCCGAGCGCCCATGGCTTCCTCTCCCTGAGTGTCGGTGGACGGCGTGTTACGCCGCCTGCAGCGGCTCCAGCGCGGCTATCTCCTCCAGCGGCATGTCCAGCTGCCGGTGCAGGAAGCGCACGATCGTCCAGTGGGGCAGCGCGCCCTCGTCGAACGGGCCGAACTCCGCGACGTACAGCGGGATCCAGCGCAGCGCCTCCTCGATGACCTGCTCGCGGCCGGGCTCCTGCTGGTAGTCCTCGTAGGCGATGCTGCGGTGGTGGATGAAGAAACGTCCCGGCAGACGCTCCTCGCACAGCTCCCGGTACTCGCGCGTCTGCAGGATGAGGTAGTGCCAGATCTCGTCGATCTCCTGCTCGACCGGCAGGAAGAGGCCGCTGAGCTGCTCGCGGTGGCGGGAGACCAGGTAGAGGTAGCGCAGGGCCTCCAGGACCTGGCGCTCGACGTAGTCGGGCGCGCCGCCCGTGCTGCCGGTGAAGTACCGCACCACCTCGGCGTGCAGCTGTTCGCCGAGGAGCGCCTTGAGGTCGTCGGCGGAGACCTTCGGGGGCGTGTTCGGCTGCGGAGTAGTGGCCATGATGGGGTTCGTCCCGTTCCCGTAGTCCTGATGTTCAGAGGTCGCGTGCGAGCCAGGCGTACTTGCCGGACTTCCCGATGGGAATGTGCTCCCGGTGCTCCAGGGCGCACGGCAGCCCGGTCAGCTCGCGGACGCCGAGCTTCAGGGCGGCGCTCTGCGCCTGCCCGAGCGGACCGCCGTCGAAGGTCGTGTACAGCAGGCGGGCCGTCGTGCCGCCGTCCTCGACGCGCAGCTGGTGCAGGAAGATCCCGGGCGCGGCGGCGCTGATGCGCTCGTCGAGGTCTCCCTGGGCCACGGGCCCGTCGGGCGCGGCGAGCAGTTCCTTCTCCCGGCCGCAGAAGCTGGAGATCTTGGTGGGGTCCGGCGTGCCGTCGAGGGTGCGCGCGCAGTCGCCGGAGCGGTAGCGGATCAGCGGCATGTACGGATTGCGGACGCTGGAGACGATGAGGCTGTAGAGCGTGCTGCCGGGGGCGACCGGGATCAGCTCGACGCTCATCTTGTCGAGGTACGGCCGGTAGCGGCCGTGGCGGTCGCTGTAGTAGAGGTAGCCGAGCTCGGTACTGCCGAAGAGGTCGATGACCGGGCAGTCGAAGTGCTCGTGCAGGTACCGCCGGACGTTGGCCGGGGTGTATTCGTAGGCGTGGATGATGCTGTCGGGCCGCGGGAAGGCCTCCCACAGGCCCCACTCCCGGGCCTTGTGCACCAGATGCGCCAGGTGGTAGCCGGAGCAGTCCAGGTGGTAGCGGCCCTCGGGGTGCTCCCGGCGGGCCGTCTCGATCTCCCCGAGCATCCGCTCGACGTCTTCGCGCGTCCACAGCGCGGGATCGAGCCGGAGGTTGAGGTAGAGCGTCCGCTCGTCGAGCCGCCGGTCGTCGAGGTCCGGGACGGGGCTCGGCTCGGCCCCGCGCTTCTTGGCGTTGACCCGTGCCACGTGCTCGGTCGCCAGCACCGTGGTCAGCGAGACCCTGCGGCAGCCCTGCTCCCAGGTGCCGGAGATGTCCGGGTGTTCGCTCCACAGCCGGTAGTACGAGTTCAGCAGGAAGTAGGGGGGCCGGATGATCTGCATCCGGGCGTGGTTGGTGCCCGTGGAGAGCACGAACTCGGCCTCGCCCGCCTCAAGTGCCTTCTCCAGGGCGGGAGTCATCCAGTTGTCCGGGAAACCGTCGGCTATCTCGGGTTTCTCGAGTACGGGGAAGTGTCCCCGCTCGATCGACGCGCGGTAGATCGGTATGTCCCTGATCTGCTCGACGACGCCGGCCGTCGGCTGCCCATCCATGTGCCACCCCGGGAGTGATCGGAGAACGGAAGGCCCCGCACGGCGCTGACGGGGCCGGTACGCACGAAGTGGACCGCGCACACACGGTGGTCACGGTCCACTCCGCTCGCTTCAATCAGTCTCCGGTGGTCAGGAGATACAACCCGTCTTGGGCGCCGCGCTGATGCAGCCCGCCTTGGGGGCGGCGCTGATGCAGCCGTCCTTGGCGGCCTGCGCCGAGTTGGCGGCCACCCAGCCGCGCCAGACGTTCTCCTGCGCCATCTTCTTGATGAGCTTGTCCATAACGCACCTCCGAAAAGTGAGGAATTGCGGCGATGACAGTGCATTTGTGCCGCTGCAACAGACCGTAAAGCGTTGGCCAAGCAAGTGTCAACGGCTCATCAAGTGACGTGCACTCACTTGGCCTTCGCGCGACTGCGGTTGGCCGGTTACACCACTGCCTTCTCCGGCTCCGGGTGCCGCATCAGCACCGGCTCGGTCCCGGGGGCGTTGTGCCGGGCCGCCCAGCCCTCCAGGGCCGTACGGCACGCGTGATCCAGATGGCGCACGCCGGACAGGTCGATCTCGATGGGCCGGTCCTGCGGGAGGGCCTCCAGCGTCTCCAGGATCCGGGGCAGCCGCAGGAACGTGGCGTTCCCCACCACCGTCGCGACCATCCGGCCGTCGGTGAGTTCGCGGACGTCGAGCTGGACCTTCGAGGTGTCCCACGCCGTCTTCACCACGGCCAGCAGGATGCCGAGCACCACACCCTCGAACATGCTGGTCGTCACGATGGCGACGGCGGTCACGGCGAGGACGGCGACCTCGCCGCGGTGCTCGCGCCACAGCGGGCCGAGCTCCTTCACCGGCACCAGCTTGCAGCCGGCGTGGACCAGCACGCCCGCCAGCGCCGCCAGCGGGATGACGCCGATCGCCGCCGGCAGCAGCACGGCGAAGAGCAGCAGCCATGCGCCGTGCAGGATGCGGGAGAGCGACGTCTTCGCACCCGCCTGGACGTTGGCGGAGCTACGGACGATCACCGCCGTCATGGGCAGGGCGCCGAGCACGCCGCACACCGCGTTGCCCACGCCCTGGGCCAGCAGTTCCTTGTCGTAGTGCGTGCGCGGCCCGTCGTGCATGCGGTCGACCGCGGCCGCGCTGAACAGGGTTTCCGCCGACGCGATCAGGGTGAAGGCGATGACGGTGCCGAGGACCGCGACGCCGCCCAGCGACGTCAGGTCGTTCAGCCCGGGCGGCTGAATGGCGTCGGCGAGCCCGCGCACCTCGACGTTGGCGACGTCCAGGCCGCCCAGCACCGTCACGGCCGTGGCCAGGGCGACCGCCACGAGCGGCGCCGGCACCAGCTGCGCCTTGGCGGGCAGCTTCTTCCACACGACGAGCACGGCGATGGTCCCTGCGCCGACCGCGAAGGCGGTCAGGGCGGAGCTGTCCGTGGCGATGTCGGCGGCCAGGCCGGGGATGCCGGCGATCTTGTCCAGGCCGGAGCGCGGCTGTTTGACGCCGGCCATCGTGTACAGCTGCCCGAAGATCAGGACGAGTCCGATGCCGGCGAGCATGCCGTGCACGACGGAGACGGAGATCGCACGGAACCAGCGGCCGAACTTCAGCAACCCGAGGACGAGTTGCAGCACGCCGGTGGCCAGCACGATGGCACCGAGCATGCCCAGGCCGAATTCCCGGACGGCCTCGAAGACGAGCACGGTCAGCCCGGCCGCGGGGCCGCTGACCTGGAACGTGCTGCCGGGCAGGGCGCCGACGACGAGACCGCCGACGATGCCGGTGATCAGGCCGAGTTCGGCCGGCACCCCGGAGGCCACGGCCACGCCGACGCACAACGGCAGGGCCACGAGGAAGACGACGAGCGAAGCGAGCGCGTCCTGACGCAGGACGGCGGGCTGCTTGAGGGCGGAGAACATGGGTGAGGGTCCCTTGGAGGTCACGTGAGGACGGATCACAGGGGTCCGAACGACACCGGGTCGCTCTCGGGGAGGTGGACTTCGACCGCGCCGGTGTGCACCTCGTAGTACCAGGCGTGCAACCCCAACGTGCCTTGCTCGATGCCCTCTTGGACACACGGGTAGGAGCGGAGCGTCTCCAGCTGGGCGACGGCGTGCCGCTGCACGGCCTCCGCCATGTCGTCGGTGAAGGTTTCGACCGCCCGGGCGGGGGCGTCGGCGGGGACGGACTGCTCGAGCCAGCCCTGGACGGCGGGGACGGACGAGAGGTCGTCGCCGCGGACGACGGCGGTGACGGCACCGCAGTGGGAGTGACCGCACACGATGATGTCGCGGACGCCCAGCACGCGCACCGCGTATTCGATCGTGGCGCTCTCGCCGGAGGGGTTGTCACTGCGGTATTCCGGGACGATGTTCCCGGCGGTACGGAGCTCGAAGAGCTCTCCGGGGGACGACCCGGTGAACAGCGCGGGCACGACGCGGGAGTCGGAGCACGTGATGAACAACGTCTCGGGTGACTGGCCCGCTTCGAGGGCGCGGAAACTCTCGGCGCGCTCCGGATCGGCCACGTGCGTGGCGGCGAAGGAACGCGCGTTGTCAATGAGGGACTTCATGATGGCCTGCCTCCTGCGCACCGCGGCGTGACGCCGGGGCGCGGTGTGGTCGGGTCGGATCGAGCATGACGAGCATGCGAGCGGCATGGCGGTGCCACAGCTTCGAGGCACGGGCACCGGCCTGCAGCCAATTGTGCACGACTGCGGAGACCAACACTTTACCCGTGTATTACCTCCTCGTGAAAGAGAAATTTTTCGTCAAAAAACGGACGCCGAAGGCTACTTGACGCTGGATTGGTACAGTCCCGAACTATTCGATTCCCCCAGAGATTTTGGAGGAATTGATTCCGTCTCAGCTGCAACCATGAGCCCCATCAGCTGCGTCTTCATTGCGATATACGGAGGAACGCATTACCCGTGCATTACACACGTAACTGCTTTCCGGGAGGCTCGCAGGGAGGTCGCATGCATCACACACCAGGACAATCGGCAGCCGCGCGGAACGAGTTGTCATGATCGCGCTAATCGCTTCAGGGCCCGCCTTCCATCAGGGCTCCCGGCGCCCCCGCCCCGGCAGTGAAACGCCCACCCGCACGGTCCGCACAGGTGTGCTGTGAACAGTGGATGAACGGAAGGTGAACCCCCGTCAAGCTGCGGCATCGTTCGGCAACTTCGGCACCGGTGGTCTCATGCGCTCGTCCGCCTCACGGCGTCTCCGCTGCCGAACGGCGGCACCGCACTCCCGGCTGCTCTCAGGCGTTACGGAAGCGCGCCGCCCAGCAGGCCGCCGTGATGACGTCGTCCACGAGGACGGCCTCCGCCACCGGACAGGCGGGCGCCCTCCCCTCCCGCACCGCCGCCGCGAAGTCGGCGATCAGCGGCACGTGCGGGTCGGGGCCGAGCTCCGCGTCCAGCGGGTCCAGCGACAGGAAGCGGCCCCCGGCGGTGACGTCGAGGCGGTCCCGCTCGGTGCCGCCGATCCAGGCGAAGCGGCACTCGGCCGACGTGCCCGACGCCCAGCCCAGGGAGACGTGCGCGCGCCGCTCGGCCCCGGCGTCGAATCTGCGGCCGAAGCGCGCGCCCACGCGCACGGGCGGGCCCAGGACCGACAGCAGCAGGTCCAGGCGGTGGCTGCCCGCGTCGGCGAGCACGCCGCCGCCGGCCACGGCCGGGTCGGTGCGCCAGTGCGCCGGGTGCTCCGGCTCCGGGTCGAAGGGGGCGCAGAAGGTGATCTGCACGCGCGCCGGCCCGCTCGCCGTCAGCGCCTCGCGCAACTGCCGTGCGGCCGGGCCCAGTCTGCGGTGGTACGCCACGCCTGCGCACAGCCCCGCCCGGGCCGCCTCCGCCGCCAGGACGCCCCCGCCGCTGAGCGCGCCCGCCAGGGGCTTCTCGACCAGGACGTGGCAGCCGGCGCGCAGCACGTGGAGCGCGAGGGGCACGTGCGCGGCGACGGGCGTGGCCACGTACACCGCGTCGGCGGCCGTGAGCCGGCCGAGGTCGTCGCCGCCCGCGGGCACCCCGTGCTCCGCGGCCGTGCGGGCGGCGCGCGCAGGGTCCCGCCCCCAGACGTACGCCGTCTCCTCGCCCAGGCCGCGCAGGGCCGGCAGTACATGACGCCGCACGACGTCGCCGCAGCCGGCGACCGCCCACCTCAAGACGCCTCCATGTCCATCAACTCACCATAAACGGAACGCCATTTCAACAGGCCCGATGTCGTTGTCATACCGATATGCGGACAGGGGGTGACGCCCAGCGGGCCCCTCGCCTAGATTTCCTGCGCATCACGCAGTGATCACACAGGGGGGAGTCACCACCATGACGGAACCACCGGAGGGCGGCAGGAGGGCGGTCGTCACCCTGCCCCTGGCCGTGGCGGGACTGTGTCTGGCCGTCCCGTTCGTCGCGATGCTGTGGGTCGACTCCTACGCCAGGACCGCGCCCGCCTTCATCGGCATCCCTTTCTTCTACTGGTACCAGATGCTGTGGGTGCCCGTGTCGACCCTGCTCACCGTCGTCGCCTACGTGCTCGTGCGGCGCCAGGAGCGGGCCCGCAAGGCGGGTGAGCGGCGATGAAGGACGGCGTGAACGGCGTGGCGCTCGCCGTCTTCATCTTCTTCTTCCTCGCCGTGACGGTCATGGGCTTCATGGCCTCGAAGTGGCGGCGTGCGGAGAACGCGGACAACCTCGACGAGTGGGGGCTGGGCGGCCGGTCCTTCGGTACCTGGGTCACCTGGTTCCTGCTCGGCGGCGACCTCTATACCGCGTACACCTTCGTGGCCGTCCCGGCGGCGATCTACGCGGGCGGTGCGGCCGGCTTCTTCGCGGTGCCGTACACGATCCTCTGCTACCCCCTGGTCTTCACCTTCCTGCCCCGCCTGTGGTCGGTCTCCCACAAGCACGGCTACGTGACGTCGTCGGACTTCGTCCGCGGCCGCTTCGGCTCGAAGGGCCTCTCGCTCGCCCTCGCGCTCACCGGCATCCTCGCGACGATGCCGTACATCGCGCTGCAGCTCGTCGGCATACAGGCGGTCCTGGACGTGCTGGGCGTGGGCGGCGGGTCGAACTGGTTCATGAAGGACCTGCCGCTGCTCATCGCCTTCGGCGTGCTCGCGGCCTACACCTACTCCTCCGGGCTGCGGGCGCCCGCGCTGATCGCCTTCGTCAAGGACGCGCTGATCTACATCGTGATCATCGTGGCGATCATCTACATCCCCATCAAGCTGGGCGGTTTCGACCACATCTTCAGCAAGGCGGGCGAAGCGTTCGCGGTCAAGAACCCGGAGACCGGCAAGCCGCGCGGCGCCCTGGTGAGCGGTCCGGACGCGCAGTGGGCGTACGCGACGCTCGCGCTCGGCTCGGCGATGGCGCTCTTCCTCTACCCCCACTCGGTGACCGCGGTTCTCTCCAGCAAAGGCCGCAACGTCATCCGCCGCAATACGACGATCCTGCCGCTGTACTCCCTGATGCTGGGCCTGCTCGCGATGCTCGGCTTCATGGCCATCGCCGCGGGGATCAAGGTGAAGAACGGGCAGCTCGCGATCCCGCAGCTGTTCGAGGACATGTTCCCGGACTGGTTCACGGGCGTGGCCTTCGCCGCCATCGGCATCGGCGCCCTGGTCCCGGCCGCGATCATGTCGATCGCCGCGGCGAACCTTTTCACCCGCAACATCTACAAGGACTTCATCCGGCCGGACGCCTCGCCCGGACACGAGGCGAAGGTCTCCAAGCTCGCCTCGCTGCTGGTGAAGGTCGGCGCGCTCGTCTTCGTCCTCACCATGGACAAGACCGTCGCCATCAACTTCCAGCTGCTCGGTGGCATCTGGATCCTGCAGACGGTCCCCGCGCTCGTGGGCGGGCTCTTCACCCGCTGGTTCCACCGCTGGGCCCTGCTGGCCGGCTGGGCCGCGGGCATGGGGTACGGCACCTGGAAGGCGTACGACACGCCGAGCGCGACGCAGGATCATTTCGGGAATACCAACCTCATCCCCCTTATCGGAGAAAAGGGCTATATCGGGCTCACCGCCTTCGCGCTCAATGTGATCGTCGTCATCGTCCTGACCTTCGTCCTGAAGGCGCTCCGCGTGCCGGACGGCACGGACGAGACCACGGCGGCGGACTACACGGCGGACGCCGGCGACCCCGGGGTCCGGGCCGAGCTCCCGCCGGCCACCGCAGGGGCCCCTGGAGGCCATTAGAGCGACCCTCGGCGGGGCCCTCGCCCCGCGGAGCCGACCGGGCCGTCACACCCCCCTGGAGGGGGCGTGACGGCCCTTCGCCGTGCCCCGCACCCGACCCCCCTCCGACCTGCGAACCCACCCTCAACACCGGGGCCTGATAACACATTCCGACCTATGCGCTTACCGCGCGACACAACATGTGGGGGCGCGTGCGAGGGGCGGCACTAGATGTATGCTCGTCCTCGCTGTCGTCGCAGGGGAATCCGGTGAAAATCCGGAACTGTCCCGCAACGGTGCATGTATGCCGTTAAGCCGCGCATGCAGGAGTCCGAGTACCTGCCGGCAGCACGCCCTCCACCGAGCCTGCCCTGGGCTCGGCTATGGGCGTTGAATTCGTCCGGGCCTCGCGGGTTGGGCCGACGGACGCCTACGAGGCATGCCCTGGTCCATCAGGCGTGCCCGTGCGCGACCGTCGTACCCTCCCGCCGGCCCACCCAGCCGAGCGAGGGAGAGCCTCAGTGACCATCGCGCCCGCCGATCCGGTCTCAGCGGAAGAAGCGACCGGCGGCCCCGGGACCGCGCTGCTGCGCACCCTGACCGACCTCACCGCCGACCTTCCCGCCACCGACCCCGGCAAGGTCGCCGCCGCCGCACTGCGGGGCCGGAGCGCGAACTCGGACGAGGCCGAGCTCCGCTCCCTCGCCACCGAGGCCGCCGCCGGGCTGATCGCCGAGGAGCCCGAGTACTCCAAGCTCGCCGCCCGGCTGCTCACCCGCGCGATCGCCGACGAGGCCGCCGGCCAGGGCGCCACGTCCTTCTCCGCCTCGGTCGCCGTCGGCCACCGCGAGGGCCTGATCGCGGACGACACCGCCGCCTTCGTGGCCACGCACGCCGCGCGCCTGGACGAGCTGGTCGACGAGGCCCTCCTCGGCGGCGCCGACGACCGCTTCGGCTACTTCGGCCTGCGCACCCTGCACAGCCGCTACCTGCTGCGCCACCCGATCACCCGCAACGTGATCGAGACCCCGCAGCACTTCCTGCTGCGCGTGGCCTGCGGCCTGGCCGAGGACCACTCCGAGCGCGCCGTCGCCGACGTCGCCGAGCTGTACGGCCTGACGAGCACCCTGTCGTACCTGCCGTCCTCCCCCACGCTCTTCAACTCCGGCACCCGCCACCCGCAGATGTCGTCCTGCTACCTGCTGGACTCCCCGCTGGACGAGCTGGACTCGATCTACGACCGCTACCACCAGGTGGCGCGCCTGTCGAAGCACGCCGGCGGCATCGGCCTGTCGTACAGCCGCATCCGCTCGCGCGGCTCGCTGATCCGCGGCACCAACGGCCACTCCAACGGCATCGTGCCGTTCCTGCGCACCCTCGACGCCTCCGTCGCCGCCGTCAACCAGGGCGGCCGGCGCAAGGGCGCGGCCTGCGTCTACCTCGAGACCTGGCACGCCGACATCGAGGAGTTCCTGGAGCTCCGCGACAACACCGGTGAGGAGGCCCGCCGCACCCACAACCTCAACATCGCGCACTGGATCCCGGACGAGTTCATGCGCCGCGTCGAGGCCGACGCCGAGTGGTCGCTGTTCTCCCCGGCCGACACGCCCGACCTGGTCGACCTCTACGGCGACGAGTTCGACGCCGCGTACCGCAAGTACGAGGCCGAGGGCAAGGCCGTCAAGCAGATCCCGGCCCGCGTGCTCTACGCCCGCATGATGCGCACCCTCGCGCAGACCGGCAACGGCTGGATGACGTTCAAGGACGCCGCCAACCGCACCGCCAACCAGACGGCCGAGAAGGGCGCGGTCGTCCACTCCTCGAACCTCTGCACCGAGATCCTCGAGGTCACGGACGACGGCGAGACCGCGGTCTGCAACCTGGGCTCCGTCAACCTCGCGCAGCACCTCGGCGCCGACGGCGAGATGGACTGGGAGAAGCTCGACCGCACGGTCCGCACGGCCGTCACGTTCCTCGACCGCGTCGTGGACATCAACTTCTACCCGACCGAGCAGGCCGGCAGCTCCAACAGCCGCTGGCGCCCGGTGGGCCTGGGCCTGATGGGCCTGCAGGACGTCTTCTTCCGCCTGCGCATGCCCTTCGACTCGCCCGAGGCCAAGGAGCTGTCCACCCGCATCTCCGAGCGCATCATGCTCGCGGCGTACGAGGCCTCCGCCGACCTCGCCGAGCGGCACGGCCCGCACCCGGCCTGGTCCGCGACGCGCACCGCCCGCGGCGTGCTGCACCCGGACCACTACCCCAACGCCGTCGCCGCCTGGGAGGACCGCTGGGAGGCGCTGCGCGCCCGCATCGGCGAGGTCGGCATGCGCAACTCGCTGCTGCTCGCCATCGCCCCGACGGCCACCATCGCCTCCATCGCCGGCGTGTACGAGTGCATCGAGCCGCAGGTCTCCAACCTCTTCAAGCGCGAGACGCTCTCCGGTGAGTTCCTGCAGGTCAACACCTACCTGGTGGAGGACCTCAAGAAGCTCGGCGTGTGGGACCGCGCCACCCGCGAGGCGATGACCGAGGCCAACGGCTCGGTCCAGGAGATGCGCTGGATCCCGCAGGAGGTGCGCGACCTCTACCGCACCGCCTGGGAGATCCCGCAGCGCGCCCTGATCGACATGGCCGCCTCCCGTACGCCGTACCTGGACCAGAGCCAGTCGCTGAACCTCTTCATGGCCTCGCCCACCATCGGCAAGCTCAGCTCGATGTACGCGTACGCCTGGAAGCAGGGCATCAAGACGACGTACTACCTGCGCTCGCGCCCGGCGACCCGGATCGCCCGCGCGGCGTCCGGCGGTGCCGCCGCTCCCGCCACCATCCCGGTGCAGCAGGCCGCGCCCGACGCGGACGCCATCGCCTGCTCCCTTGAGAACCCCGAGTCCTGCGAGGCATGCCAGTAATGTCGACCGAACGCCAGAAGAACCTGCTCGACCCCGGCTTCGAGCTGACGCTGCGCCCCATGCGGTACCCGGACTTCTACGACCGCTACCGCGACGCGATCAAGAACACCTGGACCGTCGAGGAGGTCGACCTCCACTCGGACGTCGCCGACCTCGCCAAGCTCTCCCCGGGCGAGCAGCACATGATCGGCCGCCTGGTCGCGTTCTTCGCGACCGGTGACTCGATCGTGGCGAACAACCTGGTCCTGACGCTGTACAAGCACATCAACTCCCCCGAGGCGCGGCTGTACCTGTCGCGGCAGCTCTTCGAGGAGGCCGTGCACGTCCAGTTCTATCTGACGCTGCTGGACACCTACCTGCCCGACCCGGACGACCGTGCCGCGGCGTTCGACGCGGTGGAGAACATCCCCTCCATCCGCGAGAAGGCCCAGTTCTGCTTCAAGTGGATCAACGAGGTCGAGAAGCTGGAGCGGCTGGAGACGAAGGCCGACCGCCGCCGCTTCCTGCTCAACCTGATCTGCTTCGCCGCGTGCATCGAGGGCCTGTTCTTCTACGGCGCCTTCGCCTACGTGTACTGGTTCCGCAGCCGCGGCCTGCTGCACGGCCTGGCGACCGGCACCAACTGGGTCTTCCGCGACGAGACCATGCACATGAACTTCGCGTTCGAGGTCGTGGACACCGTCCGCCAGGAGGAGCCCGACCTCTTCGACGACGAGCTCCAGCAGCAGGTCACCGACATGCTGAAGGAGGCCGTCGACGCGGAGCTGCAGTTCGGCCGCGACCTGTGCGGCGAGGGCCTGCCGGGCATGAACACCGAGTCCATGCGCGAGTACCTCCAGTGCGTCGCCGACCAGCGCCTGCAGCGCCTGGGCTTCAAGCCGGTCTTCGGCTCGGAGAACCCGTTCTCCTTCATGGAGCTGCAGAACGTCCAGGAGCTGACCAACTTCTTCGAGCGCCGCGCCTCCGCGTACCAGATGGCGGTCGAGGGCTCGGTCGGCTTCGACGAGGAGTTCTAGGCCTCGGGCTCCTCCTCGCGCCACGCAACCGCCCCGCCGGATCGGATCCGGCGGGGCGGTTGCTCATTCCTCCTCCGCCTCCTCGTCGTACGCGTCCTCGTCCTCCGCCGAAGGCACGACAGGGGCATGGTTGTACAGGATGTTCTGCAGCTCAATCGCCTTCGTATGGAGCTTCGTCCACTCCTCGTGGGTGCCCATGGGATGCCACGTCCCCGACTCCGCCCCGAGGGCGACCAGGCGGTCCAGACTGTCCCGCGCGAGGTCCAGCCGGGTGTCAAGGGAGCTGCGCTCGCCCGCCAGCTGCTCCGGAATCGACTTGCTGGTCCCGGCCTCGCCGTCCGTTGCCTTGCGCTCGCTCTCTTCCAGGGCCGCCCGTCCGGGATCCGAGATCCACACGACCTCGTACTGCGTCAGCGGCACGGGCGCACCGGCGCCGTCACGGTTGATGCGGTCCGGAGAGGCCAGATCCACGGACACCACTTCATAGTGGTCTCCGGCAACCGAGCCGTCGTTCCCCTTCTCGAATTGCTTCTCGGTGAGGGCGTTCAACGGCAGGCGCTCGGCATCGAAGCAATTGGCCGCCAGCGCCAGGGTCCACAGGCCCTTCTCGTTGTCCGACCGGGCCAGGCTTCCGACGACCTTGTGCACGTCGGCGCGGAAGGGGACGGCGATCCCGACGGCCGACCCGACGTTCCGGGTGACGAGCTTGTCGGCGATCAGGGCCACGCCGCCGGCCACGGCCAGGGTGTTGCGTGCGTTGTCGTCGCCTGCCATCGCACGGCTCACCAGCGTCGTGAAGTCCTCCGTCGGCACCGGATCCCAGTCGCCGTGGAGCACGTCCTGGCAGAGCACGCCGCCGTTCCCCCACGCGTTTCTGGCCTGCTTGAGCACACGCTGCTTGGCCGCTCGCCAGGGGAGGTCCACCATGGGCCCCAGCAGACCGGCGAAGCCGGGCACGCCCATGCGCTTGTCGCCCTTGATCTCTTTCGCGTAGTGCTTCAGCGGCTCGAAGAACCCGGTGCGGGTCAGGGCATGGACGATGTATACAGCCCGCCACAGCGGCGTCCCCGGAATCCGGTCGTCGCGGAAGACCGCCGGAGTGGCCGACGCGTCCTTCCGGCCCACCACGAGGTCGTAGAGATCACGCAGTTCCACCGGCTCCCAGTGGCGGGCACCGGCCTGGACCACCCGCTTGAGGGCCCTGGTGCCGACCTCGACATTCTGAGCGGCGGGGTCCCACGCCTTGAACTCGACGTGCACAGAGGCCAGGATGCTGCGCACCGCGTCGTCGAACAGATCGGGCCCCCGCAAGGACCCCCCGCGGTGAGCCTCCACACCGACCGCGATCTGAGCGGGCAGCACGGACGCCTGGGCGATCTGGACGGCCTTGAGCGACACTTCGTCACCGGCGACGCCCTTGAGGAATTCACCCCGCAGTTCGGACAGGACGTCCTCCCGCCCGTGCGCCATCCGCTGGCTGAGCGGTCGTTGGGCTGCACCCCGGCGCTGAGGGCGCTCGGCGAACAGCAAGCGCACCGCCTCCTGCGCCACTTCCTCCGATGACGCAGACGGCCCGGCGAGCACCTTCCAGGCGCTGGCGAGCCGGGTGATGCCGTCGCGCACGGCAAGGGCGTGCACCGGCTCCGTACCGTCCTCGAACTCGAAGACCACCGGGTGGGCGATGACGGCCCTGGTTACTCTCCGGGCCAGGATCGACTCGTCGTACCTGTTGATCCGCAAGGTCGCCGCGATGGTCTGATAGATGTGGTCCCGCATGTGGCCGCGGTCGCGGTAGCGGTAGTGGACGGCAGCCTGGGGGCCACGCTCGGACAGCACCCCCCGCACCTCGGGGTCCGGCGTGGGCAGGGCCTCCTGGCCCGTTCGCGGCTGCAGCCCGGGAAAGAGCTCGGTGAGCCAAACCCGGGCGTGCACGGACCTGAGCGTCGCACCGTCGACGTGCTCTTCGACGAGCATGCTGGCTGCGGCTCCGGCCTGCTGCTGCCTCAGCTGCGACGCAAGGGCCTCAGGGTGCACCACGGCCCGCGCGACGGCGTGCCAGGCGTCCTCGGACAGGTCGGTGTACTCGTTGGCCTGGCCCGCACGCACGACCTTGGTCCGCTCGCCGGCAGCGGACTGTTCGGGCATGAACCGTTTGAAGCCGGTGACGGTGATCTCCTCGTCGCCGTCACCCCACTTGACCTTGAACGTCTCGGCCGGGTCCGGTGCCTCGACGTATACGGGACGCGGACTGTCGAGATCTTCTGGCACCTCTCCCCCCTCCGTCGATCACTGTGTGTAGCCATCGACTGGTTGTTGCGTACAGAATGTTGATCTGGGAGACTGGACGGGCGGTCCCGGCCCGAGTATTCGGGGCACCGGGTCCAGCTTTTCCGAGCCCCGGCCCACGGCCGGGGCTCTGTGTTTGCCGCGGACCGGCGCTCAGAGCGCCGTCGGCCCCTGCGCCAGGGGCAGCCTGGAGCGGAACCAGTCCCACATGAACCGCTTGCCCGGAGCCCTGACCACGCTCTGGAAGGCGGTGTACGCCACGATGTCCGCGCACTGCAGCAAGTGGCTGTCCTTCGCCGGCTGGAACAGCGAGTCCTCGACGATGCGGCGTGTGGCTTCCGGCAGCTCCCGGTGCACACGGCGGTACGCGTGCTCGGTGCCGTCCCCGTCCACGACGACCAGCGCGTGGGAGTCCGTGGCCCCGAGCTCCTCGTTGAGCCGGTGGAGCCATGCCCGGTAGAGATCGACTCGGTCGTGGGCGTAGTTCCGGGTCTCTCGGTAGACGGCTCCGGCGCGGGTGCCGGGCATCTGGGCGATGGCGTCGAGCGCCCCGAGGGCGACCCGGCCGCGATGGCGCTTCTGCCGGTTCCAGGACTCCAGGAGCGAGGGGTTTCCGCGGCCGGGGATGAAGTTCACCGAGTGGAACTCGTAGTCCACCGGAATCCTGGTCTTCTCGTCCTCGTACAGCTGAGTCCGGAAGCGCTTCCAGGCCGACATGGCAGCGTTCCAGCTGCGCACGTCGATCTCGATCCAGCCCAGTGCCGCAACGTCACGGGCGTTGCCGGAGTCGTCGACGTAGACGATCCGGAAGTTTCCCTGCATGGTGGCCAGCTCGACCACCCCCAACCAGAGACCTGTTCCGGCCGAACTCGGCTGGGCAGCCGGGCCGTTCCCCGCTCATTAACGGGGCGCTGGGGCCTCCATCACCACGCGCAACGGCACGTGAGAAGCACGCGCGCGGATGCCGCTCGACCAGCGGTTCCACCCCCCATGGGCTTCCTCGCTCCGCCAGCAGCAGCCCTCCAGGAGAGCCTCCAGGACAGTTCCCGGCCCCTACGACACATCACCACCACGTGGCACGTACGCCAAACACGTTAAGGGGTAGTGGAATTGACGGACAAGCAGATGACGAGTTCCGGCCACGGATGATGCCGAACGCGCCACTACCCCCGGCGCAAATCTTCCCGCGACACGTTCGACGCCACCCACCCCCGTTCGACATATAGGCGAAAAATGGAACATCCAACCCATACAAATCGAAACGGGAGGCGGCCGATGCCGCGTTTCATGGTGATCGTCAAGGCGAGCGAGGAGTCCGAGGCCGGTGTGCTGCCGACCGAGGAGATGCTCGCCGAGATGGGGGCGTACAACGACCGGCTGCAGCAGGCCGGGGTGATGCTCGCGGGCGAGGGGCTGCGTCCCAGCTCCGAGGGTGCGCGGGTGACGTTCTCGGACGGCCCGCCGGTCGTCACGGAGGGGCCCTTCGGCGGGAAGGCGAAGGATCTGGTCGCCGGTTTCTGGGTCATCCGGGCCGGCTCCATGGACGAGGCCCTGGAGTGGGCCCGGTGCATCCCCTTCCGGGAGGGCGAGGTCGAGGTGCGCCCGGTCTTCGAGGCCTCCGACTTCCCGGACGGCTCGTAGAACGCGTGTGGCGGGCGCGAGGTCAGTCGTTGGCGACGACCGGGTAGCGCGGCGTGCCCTCTTCCATCTGCTTCAGGGCGTCCTTGCGGTCGCGCTTGGAGAGGCGGTCGATGTAGAGCCGGCCGTAGAGGTGGTCGGTCTCGTGCTGCAGGCAGCGGGCGAAGTAGCCGGTGCCCCGGACGCGGATGGGGTTGCCCTCGGCGTCCTGGCCGCTGACGACCGCGTAGTCGGGGCGGGCGAGGGCGGCGTAGGCGGTGGGGACGGAGAGGCAGCCCTCGTTGGAGTCGTCCAGGATCCGGCGGTCGGCCGGGAGGTCCTCCAGGACGGGGTTGCACACGGTGCCCACGTGGCGGACGCCCTCGTCGTCCATGCAGTCGTAGACGAAGACCTTGAGGTCGACGCCGATCTGGTTGGCGGCGAGGCCCACGCCCTCCGCGGTGCGCTGGCTGGCGAACATGTCGTCGATCAGCTGTGCGAGCTCATCGTCGAACGAGGTGACGTCCTTGCACTCACGGTGCAGGACGGGGTTGCCGACGACGGTGATCGGGCGGGACGTGCCGCGCTCGCGGTGCGCGAGCTCGCGCTCCTCGCAGTCCTCGGTGTCCACGATGAACTCGTCGTCCACCGGCTGGTCGGTCTCTTGCTGCGACTGCTGCGACATGTCCGCCGTTATGCCTCTCTCAAAACCCAAAAGGATGCCTATACAGGGTAAGGGGCCCCCTGGGGGGCGTCAGCAGACCTCTTCCAGATCACGCCACTCGCGTGTGTCGGGGCTGTCCGCGACCCAGCCGTCCAGCAGGCCCCGCACCAGCCCGGCGGGGGCGGCGATGCCGCACTCGCGCTCGGGCACCCACAGGGAGCCGGAGCCGGCCGTGCGGTGGCCGAGGGGGCCGGGGTGACCGGGCTCGCTGTGATCGTGCGGGTCGAGGTGCTCGCCGTTGCCCTCGTCGCTGGGCATGCGGCTCTCGGAGCACGTGCGGCACAGCAGGCGCACGGACGAGGACCAGTCCTCGGCGGCGAAGCCGGCGTCGGCCGCGAGGCGCTCCAGGGCGTCCCGGTCGGCCTCGGTGGCGGCCTCCAGCAGCACGACCCACGTCGGCACGGGCGAGGGGGCCCACAGCTCGATCTCGTCGAAGACGGGGTAGGAGGGCCCGGCGGCGGTGACGCGCTCGCCGTGCGGGACGCCGTCGTGCAGCACGACCTCGCCCCAGCGGCGCCCCGAGGAGGGCAGCGGGATGGAGAGGACCTCCATGCGGGCCGGGTCGAGCCTGCGGCCCCACACGACCTCCGCCTCGCCCTCGGGCGAGAGTCTGACGGCCGCGCTGCCCAGCTCCATGCCGACGGGCTCGCCGGCCGGGGTGCCCTCGCCGGGGACCCGCAGGCCGTACGCCTGCCAGGCCCGGCGGGCCAGCGGCCAGTCCTGCAGGGCGGTGGCGGCGATGCCCACGTTCCACCAGTCCGGGGCGCCGGCCTCGCGGTCCAGGAGCGCCACGGCGCGCAACCCGGCCGCGCGGGCCTGCTCCCAGTCGTGGCGGAACTTGTGCAGCAGCGCCAGGTTGAACCACGACTCGGAGAGCCACGGCTCCATGTCGGCCGCGCGCGTCAGCAGCGCGCCCGCGTCCTCGTACCGGCCGTCGCCGATGAGTGTGAAGGCACGGTCGGTGGCCTGCCGCCACGAGGCGGAAGGCCGGTGCCGTACCTTGCCGAAGATCCTCACGATTCCCGCCTGCCGGTTTCTGCGTGCGACCACGCCGGATGACCCAGGTGAAGGCCGCCGTCCTCCCTGACGACAACCTGCCACATCTCACTCGCTCCGGGAAGTCGCGCCCGATCCGCCTCCGTGCCGGAGGCGGCGCGCCCGACGCCCCCCGTCGTCTCTGTGGTTTCCCCGTCTTTCTCTGTCGTCTTCTCCTCTTCGCATCCAACCATGCCCCTTTGGACGCCCGCTCATTACCCGTGGGTTCACCGCGGTACTCCCGCTTTGACCGGACTCTTACCCCTGGTCCGGCCCCGGTCCACCCCCGCTGCGCCCCGGCTCCGCTCCCCCGCCGCCGCCCCCGCGCGCGAGCACCCGGGACAGGGCGGCCACGACCTGCGGGTCGTGCTCGTGGGCGGTGTCGAGGCGCAGCCGCTCCAGGGCGCACAGGGGCCCGCAGCCGGTGCGGCCCACGAGGTCCTCGTAGGCGTTGACGGTGCGGACGACGCGGGCGGCGAGCGGCTGCTCGCGGTAGGGGTCCGCCTGGCGCTCCACGACGACGGCGACGTCGGAGGGCACCCCGGTCTGGCGGACCACGGCCCCGCCCAGGAGGGCGATGCGGCGGCGCTGCTCGGGGGGCAGCGGCTCCGTGGCCCCGGCGGGGACGGGGTCGAGGAGGGAGAGCTGGCCGATGTCGTGCATGAGGGCCGCGTACTCCAGAACGGTGAGGTCCGTCTCGGACAGGCCGAGCTCGCGTCCGGCGGCCCGGCTGAGGGCGGCGACGCGGCGGGCGTGCCCGGCCGGGGTGTGGCCCGCGATCTCCGTGGAGCGGGCGAGGGAGGCGATGGTCTGGTGGTACGTGGCCCGTACGGCGGTGTAGCGGTGGAAGGAGAGCTGGGTGAGCAGCAGGGGCAGGCAGAAGACCGGCAGGGCCCACAGGCCGGCGACGCCCACGGCCAGGGCCATGACGGCGCCGGTGGCGCAGATCGCGGTGCCGATGCCGGCGAGGGCGCGCAGCTCGTCGCGGAGGACGGGCCCGTAGGGGCCGCCGGTGCGGGCGCGGGTGAGGACCGCGGCGAGGACGGCGTCGAAGAGGGTGGTCAGCGCGAGGACGAGGAGCAGGACGAAGGCGTAGGCGGGGCCGTGGCCGGGCCAGCGGTCGAGGGCGCCGGAGTGGTGCAGCGGCTGGAAGCAGACGGCGGCGAAGCCGGTGGTGAGCAGGCGGCGGGCGAGGTGGTCGCGGGTGGGCGGGCGGCCGACCGCCCCGGCGAGGGTCGCGGCGAGCACGACGGCGACGACCTGCGGGGCGCAGTGCGCGGTGGGCCGGCCGCCGATCTCCCCGAGCAGGGCGTAGGAGAGGGCTCCGGCGGCGCCGACGGGGGCGGTCTGGCGGTCGCCCGGGCCGGTCGTGGGGCGGCGGCGCCGGGCGGCCTCGCCGACGGCGATCAGGAGGCCGTAGGCGAGGGCGACTTGGGGCTGGGCGACGCCGTGCCAGGCGGTGCGGGCCAGGGCGGCCAGGGAGAGCGCTACGGCCGCGGCGTGCACGCTCCGTATCAGCATTCCGTCACCGCGTCCCGTCACCCCTCACCTCCCGGGTGGCCGGCCCCGGTGACCGGCCGGCGGGAAGAAGGGACGTTTCCGCTGGGCGGAGTTGCACTCTCCGTAGCCTCCGAGGTCACTGTCGAATGCCATCCGTGACGGTCGAGGGCCGCGGACAGGGCCGCGACCATGCGAGGGTCGAACTGGCTTCCCGCGCAGCGGTGGAGCTCGGCGAGGGCGGCCGGTACGGGACGGGCCCGGCTGTAACTGCGCGTGGAGGTCATGGCGTCGAACGCGTCGGCGACGGCCACGATCCGCGCGAAGAAGGGAATCTGAGGGCCCATCAGGCCGTAGGGATAGCCGGTGCCGTCCAGGCGCTCGTGGTGGTGGAGGATCGCGGCCCGCGCCTCGTCCAGGAAGCCGATGCCGCGCACCATCTCGTGCCCGTACTCCGGGTGCAGCTCGATGACGCGCCGCTCCTCCGGGGTGAGCGGTCCGTCCTTGCGCAGCAGGCGGGTGGGGACGCCGAGCTTGCCGACGTCGTGCAGGATGCCCGCGAAGCGCAGCGCCTCCAGCCGCTCGCCGGCCATGCCGAGCTCGCGGCCGATGAGCACCGAGGCGCGCCCCACGCGCTCGCTGTGGCCGCGGGTGTACTGGTCCTTGAGGTCGACGGCCTGGACGAGCGCCCGGATGGTGGCCTGGTGGGCGGCCCGCTCGCGCTCGCAGCGGTCCAGGAACCAGGACGAGACGGACATCGGCAGCAGGACGAGCAGCGCCGTGGCCGGGCCGTAGGTGCTGTGCCAGAGGGCCGCGGTCAGCAGCCCGATGGGGCCGTGCACGAGGGCCGGCAGCAGCGGGCCGGGCAGCAGGAGCCCGCTCCATGCGGCGCGCGGGCGGCGGCGCTCGGCGGCCACGCGGACGGCGCCGTCGAGGAGGGCGGCGACGAGCGAGAGGACGAGGGCGGCGGCGAGGGCGGGCAGCAGCGCGGAGGGGAAGTCCGCGGGGGCGACCGGAGGGAAACCTGTGTCCGGGGCGGCAGGCGGAGCCGTGGCCGGGGCCGTGAGGGCGAAGACGTGGGAGGCGGCACAGGTGGCCAGCGAGAGCTGGGCGGCGTGCCACAGCCGCCGGACCCACGCCGGGCGCTGCTCGACTCGGCCGGCGAGCGCCCCCGGCACGGCCACGAGCCCCGCGGCGGCGGGCGGCAGCAGGAAGGCCCCGGCGAGCAGGACGGGCAGCGTCAGGGTGCGGCGCGGCAGGCGCTCGCAGACGGCGCAGACCGCGGCCAGGAGGGCCACCGCGCCCCAGGGGACGCCGTGGGCGGCCCGCAGGACGGGGGCGGCGCACAGCGCGGCGACGAGGGCGGCGCACAGGACACAGGCGCGCGCTGCCGCCGGAAGTGCCCCCATGGTGCGTCCTCCCGTCCCGTCCGGTGCCGACATGCTTGCCGTCAGGAAGGGGAGAATAGGGTCCGGCAGGGCCGGGGAACGGCGCATTCGGGGATTGCCCCGCGCGAACCGACCAGATGCACACCTTCGGGTGATAATCCCCGCCGGGCGGCATGCCGGGCCCGGGCCGCATCAGGCCCGGAAGGGCTACGCGGAGGGACGCGGAGGAACTACGCGGACGTACGCGGACCGCGCGGTACGGGCACCGCGCCCGCGTCTACTCCTGTGCCGTGGCGCCCAGGGGGCCCGCACCGGCGGAGCCGCCCGACGCGCTGCGGACGCCCGGAGCGCTCTGGGCGCCCTGCGTCCGGGCGGCGGCCTCCGCCGCCCTGGCCTCGGCCACGACGTCCTGGTCGGGCACCGACTGCCCGGCGCGGATCAGCTCGATCCGGCCCATCACCTTCGAGCGCAGGTCCGCGGGCACGTCATCGTGACCGCAGCAGCGCTTGACCAGCTTCTTCACCGCCTGTTCCAGGCCGTATTTCTCCAGGCACGGGGAGCACTCGTCGATGTGCACCTCGAACTTGGCGCAGTCCCCGTCGGGCATCTCGTGGTCGAGGAACTCGTAGAGGTGGTCGAGGACCTCGGAGCAGTCCGTCTCGTGCGGGTCTCCGCAGCTCATGAGTCCGAGCCTTTCCGGTTGTGCGACTCGTCGGAGCCGTTCGGCGCGGGGGCCGCCCCGGCCGGGACGAGACCCCGCTCACGGGCGTAGTCCTCCAGCATTCCGCGCAGCTGGCGGCGGCCCCGGTGGAGCCGGGACATGACCGTGCCGATGGGCGTACCCATGATGTCCGCGATCTCCTTGTAGGCAAAGCCCTCGACGTCCGCGAGGTAGACCGCTATCCGGAATTCCTCGGGGATGGCCTGGAGGGCCTCCTTGACATCGGAGTCCGGGAGGTGGTCCAGCGCCTGGGACTCGGCGGAGCGCAGGCCGGTCGACATGTGCGACTCGGCACGGGCCAGCTGCCAGTCCTCGATCTCCTCCGACGCGCTGCGCAGCGGCTCGCGCTGCTTCTTGCGGTAGGAGTTGATGAAGGTGTTGGTCAGGATGCGGTACAGCCACGCCTTGAGGTTCGTGCCGTCGCGGAACTGGTGGAAGGACGCGTACGCCTTGGCGTAGGTCTCCTGCACCAGGTCCTCCGCGTCCGCCGGGTTGCGCGTCATGCGCAGGGCCGCGGAGTACATCTGGTCGAGGAAGGTGAGGGCGTCGCGCTCGAACCGGGCGTTGCGCTCGGCGGCGGTCTCCGCGCCGGCGGCGTCGCCCATGGCGGCGGCGTTCTCGGTGGCGCTCTTCATGCCCGTGGCCCCGGTGTCTTCGGTCCCCTCGTCGGTCCCAGTGACCGGACCCACCTCCTCCAACACGACGGCAGGACCGGATGCGGACCCGCTCGAATCGGAGAATAGACGACGATCCCGCCCGTCCGCCGCTCCAGCCGGGGCGGGCTGCGCCACATGCAGTGCCGCCCACCCCAGGTCAGCGGTCTGCGGGCGGGACAGGCATGCGATCGATCCCATGCGGCGAGCTCCCATTCCTCGGTCGGCCAGTAGCCACCGGTCCAGTAGCTGATGACGACTGGCACAACATCGCCCGGGCACGGGGCATTCCCGGAATCCTCCGGAATTCAACGGCTCTTCCGGAATACGGAATTCCGAAGCTGGGGCGGATCCGGCTGTAACGGATTCGGCTGGTCCGACGGCGGCTTCAGCGGCCGGCGCCGACGCCATCGATGCCGGCGCCGTCGATGCCGTCCAGCCAGCCGGCGACCGCCCCGGTGAGGCCGGCCAGGGCCTCCTCCTGCCCGGGATCCGCCTTCTTCGGCACGGCGAAACCGTGGTCCCCGTGCGGCACGGGCACCAGACGGGTGCCGGGCGGGAACTCCTCTGGGCGGCCGAACGGGTCCTTGGCGCCCTGGACGACGAGAGTGGGCAGGCCGGCGCCGGTCAGCTCGTCCGCGCGGGACTTCTCCGGCTTGCCCGGCGGGTGGAGCGGGAAGCTCAGGGCGAGCACGGCGACGGCGCCGAGGCCGGCCGCGGTGCGGCAGGCGACACGGGCACCCGCGCTGCGGCCGCCGGCCACGACCGGATGCCCAGGCTTCCGCAGCGCCGGCCACAGGGCCGTCCAGGCGGCGTCCAGCGTCTTCGGCGCCGGGGCGACCTTCTTGCCGGCGACGCGCCAGGGCTGCTCCACCAGGGCGACGGTGACGCCGTGGGCGGGCAGTGCGGCGGCGAGGGCCTGCAGGTCGCGGGCCTCGATGCCGCCGCCGGCGCCGTGGCCGAGGGCGAGCACGAGGCGCGCCTGCGGGGCGGGGTACCAGTGGATCCGGGCGTCGCCCGCGGGGGTGGGAACGGTCTCGATCACCCGTCCATCTTCGTCCACCGCGCCCCGGAACCCCTCGACCTCGGGACCCCGGACAGCGCTCGATCCCTCAGGCAGTCCCCAGGCCATCCCTCCCCAGGCCGTCCCTCAGGCGGTCCCCAGGCCATCCCTCAGAACAGCGTCGCTTCCTCCGGCGCGTCCAGTTCCTTCAGGAGCTCGGGGCCGTTCTTGCGGACGTCGCTGACCGCGGTCGCGACCGGGTAGGCGCGGACGGATCCCGCGGGCGGCGGGGCGAGCAGGGAGCGCAGCTCCTCCACGTCCGTGCACGCCGGGTCCAGCCAGGCGTCCCACCGGTCCGGCGGCAGCACCAGCGGCATCCGGGGGTGGATCTCGGCCAGGGAGCGCGGGCCGCCGTCCGGGGCCGGGTCCCCCTCCGGGGAAGCGAACGGCGCGGGCTCGGCCTCCGTCGTGATCACCGTGCAGGTGGCCCACCAGGCGTGGGCGTGGTCGGGCGGCAGCGCGGGGTCGCGCCAGAACTCGTACAGCCCGGCCATCGCCATGACCGAGCCGTCGGCCGAGGTGACGAAGTAGGGCTGCTTCCGGGTCCTCTTCTTGCGGCCCTGTTCCTCCAGCTCCCGTTCGGCCGCTCCGGTGACCCACTCGTAGTATCCGTCGGCGGGTATCAGACAGCGGCGCCTCTCGAAGGCCTGCCGGTAGGACGGCTTCTCGTGGACGGTCTCGGACCGGGCGTTGATCATCTTCGCGGCGCCCTCGGGCGACTTCGCCCACGGCGGGACCAGGCCCCAGCGCAGCGGGCGCAGCTGGCGAACCGGACGCCGGTCGGCTGCGTCTTTCAGAGGACGTTCGAGCACCGCATGGACGCTCTTCGTCGGGGCCACGTTCCAGTCCGGAGCGAGGGCCTCGGTCGGCTCCCACTTCCCGATGCCGAAGAGCCCCACGAGATCCTCGGGCTCCCGGCTCGCCGCATATCGACCACACATGTTCGCCAACCCTGCCACGGACCCACGAGGAGCCGCGCACAAATGGACAGCACCGAAGCCACCGCCCTGTGGGACCGCGTGGTGGGAACCCAGCCCGCGCCCTCCGTGTGGCTGGTGGCCGCCACGGCGCTCGTCGCCCTCGCGGCGGTGGCCCCGCGCGGCATATGGCTGGTGACCCGCAACGCCGTCACCATCGCCCACGAGGGCGGCCACGGCCTGGTGGCCCTGCTCGCCGGGCGGCGGCTGGAGGGCATCCGGCTGCACTCGGACACCTCCGGCCTGACCGTGTCGCGCGGCAGGCCGACCGGCCTCGGCATGATCCTCACCGCCGCCGCGGGCTACCCCGCCGCCTCGCTGCTGGGGCTCGGCGGCGCGTGGCTGCTTTCGGCCGGTCACATCACGGCACTGCTGTGGCTCGCCACGGCGCTGCTCGCCGCGATGCTGCTGATGATCCGCAATGCCTACGGGGTGCTGACGGTGGTGCTCTCGGGCTCCCTGTTCGTGCTGGTCTCCTGGCTGGCGGGGCCCGCCGTGCAGGCCCTGTTCGCGTACGGGGTCGTGTGGTTCCTGCTGCTCGGCGGCGTCCGCCCGGCCTTCGAGCTGCAGAGCAAGCGCCGCTACGGAGGGGCCCCGGACTCGGACGCGGACCAGCTCGCCCGGCTCACCAACCTGCCCGCCACGGTGTGGCTGGTTTTCTTCCATGTGATCTCGCTGTGCGCGCTGACCGGCGGGGGGCGCTGGCTGCTGGGGCTGTGACCGGGAGGGGCGCGTACGGGGCGCGCACGGGGCACCGGCGGACGCCGCCCGGGCCGGGAACCTCAGGCCATAGGACTTCGGGGACCGAACCACGCGGCGAACGTCAGTAAGGTAAAGGCATGACCGAGAACCCCGCGCACGCAGACCTCTGGCCCGCCCCCCTCGCCACGGGAGCGGTCGACGCGACCGTCACCGTGCCCGGTTCGAAGTCGGTCACCAACCGCGCCCTGGTGCTGGCCGCGCTCGCCTCCGAGCCCGGCTGGCTGCGCCGCCCCCTGCGCTCCCGCGACACCCTGCTGATGGCCGAGGCGCTGCGCGCCATGGGCGTCGGCATCGAGGAGACCGTCTCCTCCAGCTCCGGCGATCCCGACGGCCCGGCCGGCTCCGGCGAGGCGTGGCGGGTGATCCCCGCGCGGCTGCGCGGCCCCTCCACCGTGGACGTCGGCAACGCCGGCACCGTGATGCGCTTCCTGCCGCCCGTGGCGAGCCTGGCCGACGGCCCGATCCGCTTCGACGGCGACCCGCGCAGCTACGAGCGCCCCCTGCACGGCGTGATCGACGCACTGCGCGCCCTGGGCGCCCGCATAGACGACAACGAGCGCGGCGCCCTGCCCCTGACCGTGCACGGCGGCGGCGCCCTGGAGGGCGGCACCGTCGAGATCGACGCCTCGTCCTCGTCGCAGTTCGTGAGCGCGCTGCTGCTGTCGGGGCCGCGCTTCAACCAGGGCGTGGAGGTCCGGCACGTGGGCTCCGTGCTGCCCTCGATGCCGCACATCCGGATGACCGTCGACATGCTGCGCCAGGCCGGTGCGCAGGTGGACACCCCCGAGTCCGGCGGCGAGCCGAACGTGTGGCGGGTCTCCCCCAGCGCCCTGCTCGGCCGCGACGTCGTGATCGAGCCGGACCTGTCCAACGCGGCGCCGTTCCTGGCCGCCGCCCTGGTCACCGGCGGCCGGGTCACCGTCCCCGACTGGCCCGAGCGCACCACCCAGCCCGGCGACGCCCTGCGGGAGATCTTCACCGCGATGGGCGGCTCCTGCGAGCTGACCGAGGCCGGCCTGACCTTCACCGGCACGGGCCGCATCACCGGCATCGACGCCGACCTGCACGAGGTCGGCGAGCTGACCCCGGTGATCGCCGCCGTCGCGGCGCTCGCCGACTCCGAGTCCACCCTGCGCGGCATCGCCCACCTGCGGCTGCACGAGACGGACCGGCTGGCCGCCCTGGCCAAGGAGATCAACGAGCTCGGCGGCGACGTCACCGAGACCGAGGACGGGCTGCACATCCGCCCGCGCCCGCTGCACGGGGGCGTCTTCCACACCTACGAGGACCACCGGCTCGCCACCGCGGCCGCCGTCATCGGCCTCGCGGTCGACGGCGTCCAGGTGGAGAACGTGGCCACCACCGCCAAGACCCTGCCCGACTTCCCGGAGCTGTGGACCGGGATGCTGGGCACCGTCGCGGGGGCGGCGACGGCGCCGAGAGTCTGAGAGATCCAGGAAAGCCAGCAATGCGCCGCTACGGCAAGAACCCCGACGAGGACGACATCCGCGTCCGCCCCAACCGCAAGGGCAACCGCCCCCGCACCAACATCCGCCCCAAGCACGAGGACGCCTCCGAGGGCTTCGTCCTGACCGTCGACCGCGGCCGGCTGACCTGTCTGGTCGAGGACCGCATCGTGATGGCGATGAAGGCCCGCGAGCTGGGCCGCAAGGGGGTCGTGGTCGGTGACCGGGTCGCGGTCGTCGGGGATCTGTCCGGCGCCAAGGACACGCTCGCGCGCATCGTGCGGGTCGAGGAGCGCTCGTCGGTGCTGCGCCGCACGGCGGACGACGACGACCCCTTCGAGCGCGTGGTGGTGGCCAACGCCGACCAGCTCGCGATCGTCACCGCCCTCGCGGACCCCGAGCCGCGGCCCCGGCTGATCGACCGCTGTCTGGTCGCCGCCTTCGACGCGGGCCTGGAGCCGCTGCTCGTCCTGACGAAGTCGGACCTGGCCTCGCCGGACAAGCTCCTGGAGTCCTACGGCTCGCTGGGCGTGCACCACGTGGTCACCAGCCGCGAGGAGCTCGCGGACGGCGGCGCCGCGGACCGGGTCCGCGAGCAGCTGGCGGGCCGGGTGACCGCCTTCGTCGGCCACTCCGGCGTCGGCAAGACGACTCTGGTCAACGCGCTCGTCCCGGACCGGCAGCGGGCCACCGGCCACGTCAACGCGGTCACCGGCCGCGGCCGGCACACCACCACCTCCGCGCTGGCCCTGCCGCTGCCCGGCGGTTCGGGCTGGGTCATCGACACCCCGGGCGTCCGGTCGTTCGGCCTCCACCACATCGATCCGTCCCGCGTCATCCACGCCTTCCCCGACCTGGAGCCGGGCACGGAGGGCTGTCCGCGGGCCTGCAGCCACGACGAACCGGAATGCGCTCTGGACGCGTGGGTGGCCGACGGCCACGCCGATCCGCAGCGCCTCTACTCACTGCGCCGACTGCTTTCCACGCGGGAGCGACGCGAAGGCGATTGATCGCCTACGTTTGCGAGTGACCGCCAGTGGCAAGGGCATCAAGCACACCGGGACGGACGGCGGTCGCCGAGACGCGGGAGGCAAACTGATGGCGTGGCTGCTGGTCGTGGTCGCCGGACTGCTGGAAACCGGCTTCGCGGTCTGTCTCAAGCTCTCCCACGGTTTCACCCGGCTGTGGCCGACGATCGCGTTCGCGTGCTTCGCGCTCGGCAGCTTCGGCCTGCTGACGCTCTCCCTCAAGAAGCTCGACGTGGGCCCGGCCTACGCCGTGTGGACGGGCATCGGCGCGGCCGGCACGGCGATCTACGGCATGGTCTTCCTCGGCGACCTGGTCTCGACGCTGAAGCTGGTGTCGATCGGATTGGTGATCCTGGGGGTCATGGGGCTGCAGTTGTCGGGTTCGGCGCACTGACACCTCAGCCGCTAGCCCGCGGCGAAGTGGCATGCCGCCACCTGGTCACCGCCGAACGCCCGGGGCACGGGCCGCACCCCCTCGCACCGCGAGCGCTCCGCATCCCCCAGCCCCGTGTACACGGCGCACCGCCCGCGGAACCGGCACCCTTCGTCCCGTACCTCGGGACTGGGCGGGTCCCCCGCCAGCAGGATCCGTTCCCGCAACCGCTCCCGCGAGGGATCCGGCACCGGGACGGCCGACAGCAGCGCCTGCGTGTACGGGTGCCGCGGCCGGGCGAAGACCTCCTCGACCGGCCCGGACTCCACGGTGCGGCCGAGGTACATGACGCTGACGCGGTCCGCGACGTGCCGCACGACGGCCAGGTCGTGCGAGACGAAGAGGTAGGCGAGGCCCAGTTCGCGCTTGAGGCGCTGCAGGAGGTTGAGCACGCCGGCCTGCACGGAGACGTCCAGCGCGGACACCGGTTCGTCGAGGACGAGCAGCTCCGGTTCGACCGCGAGCGCCCGCGCGATGCCGATCCGCTGCCGCTGCCCGCCGGAGAACTCGTGCGGGAAGCGGTCCGCGTGGCCGGCCTCCAGGCCGACGAGCTCCAGCAGTTCGGGGATGCGGCCGGCGGCGACCGCGCGCCCGTGGCCCTGGGCGCGCAGCGGCTCGGCGACGATCTCGCCTACCGGCATCCGCGGGTCGAGGCTGGCCATGGGGTCCTGGAAGACGATCTGTACGGAGCCGCGCAGGGCGTGTGCCTGGCGCTTCGTCAGCTCGGCGGCGGAGCGGCCGAGGATCTCGACCTCCCCGGACTCGGGGGCCGCGAGCCGCAGGATCTCCATCAGGGCGGTGGACTTGCCGGAGCCGGACTCGCCGACGAGTCCCAGGGTCTCTCCCCGCCGGATGTCGAGGTCGACGCCGTCGACGGCGTACACGCTGCCGACGCGGCGGCGGAAGGCGGTGCCCTTGAACACCGGGAAGGTCTTGGTCAGCCCCTGCACGCGCAGTACGGCGGGCAGTTCGTCGCGGGGCACGTCGGCGGCGGCGCGTGCGGGCGGGAGGCCGGGCACCGGGTAGAGGTCGGGGCCGGGCGTCTTCACGCAGGCCGCGAGGTGGTCGCCGGACCCTGTGAGCTCGGGTTCGTCGCCGCAGGCCTCGTCGGCGAGCGGGCAGCGGGGCGCGAAGGGGCAGCCGCCGGACGGCTTGCGCAGGTCGGGCGGTGAGCCGGGTACGGGGGTGAGCGGGTGTCCGCCGGTGTCCGGGCGGGGCACGGCGCCGAGCAGCCCGATGGTGTACGGCATGCGCGGTGCGGCGAACAGCTCGTCCACGGGCGCGCTCTCCACGACTCGGCCCGCGTACATCACGGCGACGCGGTCGGCCATGCCGGCGATCACGCCGAGGTCGTGGCTGACGAGGAGCAGCGCAGCGCCCGTCTCGCGCCGGGCGGTGCGCAGGACGTCGAGGATCTGGGCCTGGACGGTGACGTCGAGGGCGGTGGTGGGCTCGTCGGCGAGGATGACGTCGGGGTCGTTGGCGACGGCCATGGCGATCATCGCGCGCTGGCGCATGCCGCCGGAGAACTCGTGCGGGTAGGCGCGGGCGCGCCGGGCGGGGTCGGGGATGCCGACGAGGTCCAGGAGCTCGACGGCACGGCGCCGGGCCTGGTCGCGCGTGACGTCCTGGTGGATGCGGACGGCTTCGGCGATCTGGTCGCCGATGCGGTGGACGGGGGTGAGGGCGGAGAGCGGGTCCTGGAAGACCATGGCGACGCGGCTGCCGCGCAGCCGGGACAGCGCCTTCTCCCCCGCGCCGAGCATCTCGGTGCCGCCGGCCAGCACGGAACCGCGGACGCGTGCGGTGCGGGGCAGCAGGCCCATGGCGGCGAGGGCGACGGTGGACTTGCCGGAGCCCGACTCGCCGACGAGGCCGAGGACTTCGCCGCGGTTCAGGGTGAGGTCGACGCCCCGCACGGCGGGTACCGGGCCCTCGGGCCCGTCGAAGTCGACGTGCAGGTCCCGTACGGCCAGGGCGGCCGTGCGGGCCGGGGTCACCGCGTCAGCGGGCGGCGCGGTCATGGGTGGTTCCCTTCCGGCGCGGGCGGCGCCTGGTGCGGTGGAGGCCCGAGGTGGGGTCGAGGGCGTCGCGCAGGCCGTCGCCGAGGAAGTTGACCGCGAGGACGAAGACGACGAGGAGTCCGGCGGCGAAGAAGAACATCCAGGGGTAGGTGAGGGCGGCGTCGGAGCCGTCGGCGATGAGGGTGCCGAGGGAGACGTCGGGGGGCTGCACGCCGAAGCCGAAGTACGACAGGCCGGTCTCGCTCATCACGGCGCCGCCGACGGCGATGGTGGCGTCGACGATGAGGAAGGAGGAGATGTTGGGGAGGATGTGGCGCAGGATGATGCGCAGCGGGTGCACCCCCATGAGCTGGGCGGCCCGGACGAATTCGCGCTCCTTGAGGGAGCGGGTCATGGACCGCACCACCCGCGCGGTGATCATCCAGCCGAAGACGGCGAGGAGTCCGACGAAGACGATCCAGCCGCTGTCGCGGAGCCGGGGCGAGACGATGGCGATGATCAGGAAGGCGGGGAAGACGAGGAGCAGGTCGATGAAGAAGGTGACGGCCCGGTCGGCCCAGCCGCCGAAGTAGCCCGCGCAGGCGCCGACGACGGAGGCCAGCACGGTCGAAGTCAGGGCCGTGAGCAGGCCGATCAGCAGCGATTTCTGCAGCCCGTGGAGGACTTGCGCGTACACGTCCTGGCCGATGCGGTTGGTCCCCCACCAGTGATCGGCCGAGGGTGCTTCGCGCAGCGCGCCGTAGTCGATGTCGGTGTGGCTCCAGGGGCTGAGATACGGGCCGGCGAAGGCGAGCAGGAACAGCAGCAGGAGGACGCCGGCGCCGGTGACGGCGTTGCGGTTGGCGGCGAAGCGGCGCAGTGCGGTGCGGCCCCGCCCGCGGGCCGCGGGCGGTGGGGCCGCGGCGGGGCCGGCGGTGGGGACGGTGGCGGTGGTGGTCACGGTCGTGTGCCTCGCTCAGCTGGTGCGGACGCGCGGGTCGAGCGCGGCGTGGAGGACGTCGGCCAGGAAGCCGGAGAGCAGCACCATGACGGCGGCGAACACGTTGACCGCGACGACGGAGTTGACGTCGCTCTTGCCGATGGCGTCGATGAACCACGAGCCCATGCCGTGCCAGCCGAAGATCTTCTCGGTGAAGGCGGCGCCGGTGAACAGGGCGAGGAACCCGTAGGCGAAGAACGTGGACATGGGCACGAGCGCCGTGCGCAGCCCGTGGGTGAGGACGGCCCTGCGGTGGGTGAGCCCCTTGGCGCGCGCGGTGCGCAGGAAGTCCGAGCCGAGGACGTCGAGCATGGTGCCGCGCTGGTAGCGGCTGTAGGCGGCGGCGGTGCCGAGCGCGATGGAGAGGGTGGGCAGGAGCAGGTGGGCGGCGCGGTCGCCGAGGAGCGTGCCCGCGGAGCCGGTGAGGCCCGGGGTCTTCTCGCCGGTGAAGGAGATCAGTTCGGTGCCCGCGGCCTGATTGACCTTCATGGCCCCGATCTTGAGCAGGACGGCGAGGAGGAAGGTGGGCGTGGACAGCAGCAGGAAGGCGAGGACGGTGACCGCGCGGTCGGAGAACCGGTACTGCCGGAGCGCGCCCCAGGCACCCGCGAGGATGCCGGCGACGGTGCCGAACAGGGTGCCCGCGAGCAGCAGCCGCAGGCTGACGCCGATGCGGCGGCCGAACTCCTCGCCCACGCTGCTGCTGTCGATGGTCCGCCCGAAGTCCCCGCGCACGGCGTGCGAGGCCCAGGTGCCGAATCGTTCCAGCAGTGGCGTGTGGTCGTTGATCCCGAGCGCGGTCAGCTGCGCCTCCACCGACTCGGCGGGGGGCGGCGGTTGGCGGCCTTCGAAGTACCCGCGCGGGGAGAGCGCCAGCGACGACAGCACGTACGACAGGAAGACGGCCACGGCCAGAAGCAGCGCATAGTAGCCGAGTCGTTTCGTCAGATAGGCGAGCACGGTGAGTGACACTATCCGGCGGAACCTACCATTCGGTTTCTTTCTGTTTCGGATGTGTTTCGTACGTGATAAATGATGTAAACGCTTGACCGTATAGGCCTGTTGAGGCGGCAGCGACGTGCTTACGGTGACCGGGCCGTCCGTCCCCCATGAGAGGAAACCCGCCATGATCAGGCCCGTCAGAGCCACCGCCCTAGCGGCCGCGGCCGTCTCCGCCGCGCTGGTGGTCACCGCCTGCGGCAGCGGCTCGGGGAAGTCCTCGGACGACGGCGCACAGGACAAGGCGGCACCGGCGGTCGGCGCCCAGGACCTCAACCCGCACCCGGCGGAGGACCTGAAGCAGGGCGGCATCCACAAGGTCTCGATCCAGCAGTGGATCAACCAGTACAACCCCAACCAGACGGACGGCACCCAGGGCGACGCCGCGGCGATCACCGCCCTGGTGGAGCCCGATCTGTTCACCTTCGACGCGAAGGGCGTCCCGCACTCCAACCCGGACTACCTGGCCTCCGCGAAGGTCGTCTCCACCGACCCGCAGGTGGTGTCGTACGAGCTCAACCCGAAGGCCGGGTGGTCGGACGGAAAGCCGCTGGGCGTCGCCGACTTCGAGGCCCAGTGGAAGGCGCTCAGCGGCAAGGACAAGGGCTTCCAGGTCGCCTCCACCAGTGGCTACGACCAGATCACCAAGGTCGAGCAGGGCAAGGACGAGCACGAGGTGCGGGTCACCTTCGCGACCCCGTTCGCCGACTGGCAGATGCTCTTCGACCCGCTGCTCCCGGCCTCCCTCAACGCCACCCCGGACAGCTTCAACAAGGGCTGGGCGGGACGGGTCCCGGTCACCGGCAACGCCTGGAAGGTCGGCCAGTACGACAAGACCGCGAAGACCATCACCCTGGTCCCGGACCCCGCCTGGTGGGGCGAGAAGCCGAAGCTGGACAAGTACATCTTCTGGGCCATGGACAGCAAGGCCCGCACCGACGCCTACCTCAACAAGGAGATCGACGACACGCCCGCCTCCACCCCCGAGGCGTACCAGCGCCTGAAGGGCGACAAGGACACCGACTTCCGCATCGGCGCGCGCTGGGACCAGGTCACGCTCAGCATGAACGGCGCCCGGGGGCCGCTCCAGGACGTCAAGGCGCGCCAGGCCGTGACCCTCGGCGTGGACCGCGAGGCGCTGGCAAAGGTGGCGGGCAAGGACCTGCCGTTCCGGCCCAAGGTCGTCAACAACCACTTCTTCATGCCGAACCAGGAGGGCTACCGGGACAACGCCGGCTCCTTCGGCAAGCGGGACGTCGCCCGGGCAAAGAAGCTGCTGGACGAGGCGGGCTGGAAGGAGGAGGGCGCGGGCAAGCCGCGCACCAAGGACGGCAAGCCGCTCGCCCTGGAGTACGTGATGCCCGCCGACGCGGTCCCGCTCGCCGAGGACCAGGCCAAGCTCACCCAGCAGATGCTCGGCGAGATCGGCATCAAGGTCGACCTGCGCAAGGTCCCGGGCGACGACTACTTCGACCGGTACGTCCACCGCGGCAACTACGACCTCACGCAGTTCCGCCAGGTCGACCGGATCCACCGCTCCAGCTCCTACCAGGACTACCGGCAGCCGGACGGCGACAACGCCTTCACCAACTACGGCCGGGTCTCGTCGCCCGAGGTGGACAAGCTGCTGGTGGAGGCGTCCCGGACCACGGACGCCGCGAAGCAGGTCGCGCTGTACAACGAGGCGGACGCCAAGGTCTGGGAGCTCGGTCACTCGGTGCCGCTCTACCAGCGGCCCCAGATCATCGCGATCCGCAAGGGCCTGGCCAACACCGGTGCGCCGGGGCTGGGCGACGAGAACAGCGTCCGGATCGGATGGCTGAAGTAACCGCCGGAGCAACCACCGCCCCGACCGGTCACTGCTCCGGACGGGGCGCTTCCGTCGCGTACTCCCCCACCAGGGTGCGGACCAGACGGGCGACCTGTCCGGCGGCCTCCTCGTCCGACGCGCCCGGGGCGACGACGTAGGACAACGTCAGCCGTACGGCCGCCTCACAGGCCCACCGCGTGACCTCCGGCGCCCGGTCGGGAGCCGTGCCGGAGACCGCCCGGACGGTGCGGTCGCGGACGGCCTCGGCGAGGGCCGCGGCGGCGGGCCCGGAGCGCCCCCGGGGAGCGGCGAACGGCCCCCGCGGGGCCGGCAGGGCAGGCGCCGCGGCGGCCGGGAGCCGCTCCCCGCGGCACCCCGTGAGCGCGGCCCGGACGAGGGGGTTGGCCCGGGCCGTGCGCAGGATCCAGCAGGCGGCGGCCGCACAGCGGTCCCCGGCGTCCGCGGCGGCGCCGGCGGGCGCGGCCGCCAGGGCCCGCTCGACACCGGCGAGGAAAGCCTCCGCCTCCCGGCGGACCAGGGCGCGGGCGAGGCCGTCCTTGCTGCCGAACTCGTTGTAGAGCGTCTGCCGGGAGACCCCGGCCGCGGCCGCGACGTCCACCATCCGGACCCCGTTCCAGGGCCGGGTGCGAAGCGCCGCGAAGGCCGCGTCCAGCAAGAGCTCTCGTGCCGCGGGCATCGTCGCCTCCCCGGCCGTCCGGCCGTACCACGACTGTGGCCACAGAATTGACGTGCCGCCATACGGTGTCAAGAGCCCTGGGCGGGCCGCGAGTGCCGGAGCGGCGGCCACGGGTACTGTTCAGCCATGTCCGACTACCACGATGATCTGCGGCTGGCCCATGTCCTCGCGGATGCCGCCGACGCGGCCACCATGGACCGGTTCAAGGCCCTCGACCTGAAGGTCGAGACCAAACCGGACATGACCCCGGTGAGCGAGGCGGACAAGGCCGCCGAGGAGCTGATCCGCGGTCACCTGCAACGCGCACGGCCGCGTGATGCGGTGCTGGGCGAGGAGTTCGGCAGCGAGGGCACGGGCCCGCGCCGCTGGGTGATCGACCCGATCGACGGCACCAAGAACTACGTGCGCGGGGTGCCGGTCTGGGCCACGCTGATCTCCCTGATGGTGCAGTCCGAGTACGCCGGCTCGATCAGCTGGGAGCCCGTCGTGGGCGTGGTGTCGGCACCGGCGCTGGGCCGCCGGTGGTGGGCGGCCAAGGGCTCCGGTGCGTACACCGGCCGCAGCCTGACATCGGCGACCCGCCTGCAGGCGTCCCGCGTGGGCCGTATCGAGGACGCCTCGTTCGCCTATTCCTCGATCGGCGGCTGGGAGGAGCGCGGCCTGCTGCCGGGCTTCCTCGACCTCACGCGCGACTGCTGGCGCACCCGCGGCTACGGCGACTTCTGGCCGTACATGATGGTCGCCGAGGGGTCGGTGGACATCTGTGCCGAGCCGGAGCTGTCCCTGTGGGACATGGCGGCGAACGTGGTCATCGTCGAGGAGGCGGGCGGCCGCTTCACCGGGCTGGACGGCCGGCCGGGCCCGCACAGCGGCGACGCCGCGGCGTCCAACGGCCTGCTCCACGACGAGCTCCTGGGCTACCTGCGCACGTAGCGCGCCCGGGCGGATCCGGGAGTGCCGCCGAGTGCGGTTACAGCCCTGCGCGCCCCTTGTTGGGCACGCCGTGCCGTGTGACGATGAAGGCCCCACGCTTGTGAACTTGTGAATCCCGGCAGGGGGTTCGCGGTCCACCAAGGAGGTGGCTCCAGCCATGCTCGTCCGCGACGCCATGAGCACGGTGGTCCTCATCATCGGCCCCGCCCACACCCTCCGACAGGCAGCCAGGCTGATGTCCGCGCGCAGGATAGGCGCCGCGGTCGTCCTCGATCCCGACACCAGCGGCCTCGGCATCCTCACCGAGCGGGACATCCTCAACTCCGTCGGCGCCGGGCAGGACCCGGACCGGGAGACCGCCCACGCGCACACCACGACGGACGTCGTCTTCGCGGCGCCCGAGTGGACGCTGGACGAGGCCGCGAACGCCATGTCGCGCGGCGGCTTCCGCCACTTGATCGTCCTCGACGGGCAGGGGCCGGTCGGCGTGGTGTCGGTGCGCGACATCATCCGGTGCTGGCTGCGGACGGGCGCGCGGGGGGCCCGGGAGGACGCGGCGGCGGGGGCACTGACGGGATGAGGGGCTGAGGGCAGCCGGAGAGGCCGGAGCCCATTGGCGTCCGGCCTCTCCGGTTTGTACGGCAAGCGGCCTGTCAGCCGCGCAGGGCCTGGACCGCGGCCTCCAGTCGCTTGCCGTAGTCCGCGTCCGCCTGGCGGAAGTTGTTGATGGCCCGCTCGGCGATCTCGTCGCGCGACACCTTCGCGATGAAGCCCGCGAGGTTGGCGATGAGGCGCTCCTTCTCCTCCTCCGACATCAGCCGGTAGAGGTTGCCCGCCTGGACGAAGTCGTCGTCCTCCGCGTGCGAGGGCACCGCGTGATTGCCGGTGCCGCCGGTGACGGAGGTGGAACCCCAAAGCGGCTGCCCGGTCTCCCGGGGGCCGCCGAAGCTGTTGGGCTCGTAGTTCTTGGCCCGGCCGTGGCGGCCGTCGTAGGCATAGCCGTCACGGCCGTAGGTGTTCGCCACGGTGGCGCGCGGGCGGTTCACCGGCAGGTGGTCGGCGTTGATGCCGACGCGGTAGCGGTGGGCGTCGCCGTAGGCGAAGAGCCGGCCCTGCAGCATCTTGTCCGGGGAGGGACCGATGCCCGGCACGAAGTGCGCCGGCGAGAAGGCGGACTGCTCGACCTCGGCGAAGACGTTGTCGGGGTTGCGGTTGAGCTCCAGCTTGCCGACCTCGATCGGCGGGTAGTCCTCGTGCGGCCACACGCGGGTGAGGTCGAACGGGTTGAAGCGGTAGTGGGCCGCCTCGTCCGCCGGCATGATCTGCACCTGCAGGGTCCAGGTGGGGAACTCGCCGCGCTCGATGGCCTCGCGCAGGTCGCGCTGGTGGAAGTCGGGGTCCTCGCCGGCGACGCGGTTGCCCTCGTCCTGGGTGAAGTTCTTGATGCCCTGGTCGGTCTTGAAGTGGTACTTGACCCAGAAGACCTCGCCGGCCTCGTTCTGCCACTGGTAGGTGTGCGAGCCGTAGCCGTTCATGTGGCGGTACGAGGCGGGGATGCCGCGGTCGCCGAAGAGCCAGGTCACCTGGTGGGTGGCCTCGGGCGAAAGCCCCCAGAAGTCCCAGACGTTGTCCGCCTCCTGCGAGCCGGTGTACGGGTCGCGCTTCTGGGTGTGGATGAAGTCGGGGAACTTGATGGCGTCCTTGATGAAGAACACCGGGGTGTTGTTGCCGACGAGGTCGTAATTGCCCTCCTCGGTGTAGAACTTCAGGGCGAAGCCGCGGGGGTCGCGCACCGTGTCGGCGGAGCCGAGGCTGCCGGCGACGGTGGAGAACCGCAGGAACGTCTCGGTCTGCTTGCCCACCTGGGACAGGAACTTCGCCCGGGTGTACCGGGAGACGTCGGCGGTGACGGTGAACGTGCCGTACGCACCGGCGCCGCGGGCGTGCACCACGCGCTCCGGGATCCGCTCGCGGTTGAAGTGCGCGAGCTTCTCCAGCAGCGACTGGTCCTGGATCAGAACGGGACCGCCGAGGCCCGCGGTCTCGCTGTTCTGGTTGTCCGCGACCGGAGCTCCGGACTCCGTGGTCAGCGGGCCCGTCGTGGGAATGGTCTCGCCCTGAACCGACACGTGTGCCTCCGTCATCTCGTCCCTCACTCGGCCACTGGGCCCCAGCCGTCACCTGGCCGGACCCGATCGCTTTGGCTTGACCTGATCGCTTGGCCTGAGCCGAGCTCGATCCTACATTAGACAATGTCTAAGTCAAGATGGACCTAACATAAAAACAAGATCCAATCGTGGACGAGGGCCGCTGCTACGCTGGTCCCATCTGACTGATAGGTGAATGGCATGAGTGACCTGCTGGAACGGCTCCGGGGACGCGGCTGGCGGCTGACCGCACAGCGACGCGTCGTGGCCGAGGTCCTGAACGGGGACCACGTGCACTACACCGCGGACGAAGTGCACGCCAAGGCCGCGGAACTACTGCCGGAGATCTCGCGCGCGACCGTGTACAACACCCTCGGGGAGCTGGTCTCCCTGGGTGAGGTCATGGAAGTGAGCACGGACGGGCGCGCCAAGCGTTACGACCCCAATGCCCACCACGCGCACCAGCACCTGGTGTGCTCCCGGTGCGGCACGATCCGCGACGTGCACCCCACGGGCGACCTGCTGGCCGTCCTGCCGGCCGACGAGCGCTTCGGCTTCCAGGTGGCTGCCGTCGAGGTCACGTACCGCGGCGTCTGCCCCAACTGCTCCACGAGCTGAGCGCGGGGGGGCGCCCGGGGGGGGCGGCCGTCAGCGTGAGGGGCCCGGAAACGGCGAAGGCCCGGATCCTGAGGATCCGGGCCTTGCCTTGGAGTAGCGGGGACAGGATTTGAACCTGCGACCTCTGGGTTATGAGCCCAGCGAGCTACCGAGCTGCTCCACCCCGCGTCGTTAGCTTCACCCTAACCCTTCCGGCGCAGTAGAAGCAAACGGGTTGCCCCGGCCCGTCCCTACGCCGTCAGCTCCTGCTGCAGCGCATCGCGCAGCCGCGCCGCGCGCTCGGCCACCTCCGGGGGGCCGAGCGCGACCGCCCGGTCGCACCAGTGCCGCCCCTCGGTGAGATCACCGCGCCGGGCCGCCAGCAGGGCGAGCCGCAGTGCGGCGCGCCCGTGCCCGGCCTCGGCCGCGCGGGCCCACCACAAGGCCGCCTCCGGCTCGCTGCCCTCGCGGGCCAGCAGCAGCCCCAGGTTGAAGGCGCCGTTGCGGCTGCCGGCCTCGGCCGCCTCGCGGTACCAGTGCGCGGCCCCGACCACGTCGCCCCGCTCGGCGACGATCATCCCCAGCCGCACCTGGGCCCGCCGGTGGCCCTGCCGGGCCGCCCGCTCGTACCACTCCTCGCACTCCTCGCGGGCCTCCTCGTCCCGGTCGAGCAACGCGCCCAGCCGGAAGGCGGCCTCCGCGCTGCCGCCGCGCACGGCCACCCGCAGGTGGCGCTCGGCGGCCTCCTCGTCGCCGTCCCGCAGCAGGGCCATGGCGACCTGGAGGGCGGCGTCGGTGTGCCCGGCCGTGGCCGCGCGCTCGTACCACTGGAAGGCCGTGCGGTCCTCGTCGCGCCCGGCGTAGAGGATGCCGAGGTTGAAGGCGGCGTCGACGCTGCCCGCCTCGGCGGCCTTGGAGAACCAGGGCTCCGCACCGGCCGCGTCACCGCCCTGGAGCAGCAGCACGGCGAGGGCGTTGGCCGCCTCCTTGTGCCCGGCGTAGGCCGCGCGGCGGTACCACTGCTCGGCCTGGGCCGTGCGGCCCTGCTCGGCGCAGAGCAGGGCCAGGTTGTAGGCGCCGTTGACGTCGCCGTGGTCGAGCGCCGTGCGGTACCAGCGCTCGGCCTCCTGCGACTCGCCCCGGTCGGCGTGCAGGGCGCCCAGGGCGTTGGCGGCGTTGCCGTCGCCGTCCTGGGCGGCGCGGCGCCACCACACGGCGGCGCTGTCGGCGTCCCCGGCGTCGCGCAGCAGGAAGCCGAGCGCGCAGGCGGCCCGGGGCTCGCCGTCCTTGGCGGAGGTCAGGTACCAGCGGGCGGCCTCCTGGGTCTCGCCGCGGCCCTCCAGCAGGGTGCCGAGGTGCAGGGCGGCCCGGCGGTGGCCGCGGGCGGCGGCCTGGCGGTACCACTGCTCGGCCTCGCGGGCCGGGCTCCCGCCGTCGCGGCCGCCCGCGGCGGCGGCGCGCAGCTCGCGGACGGAGGTCTCGACGCCGCCCGGGCCCAGGCTCTCGGCGCGCGAGCGCGGCGCCCGGCCGTCGAGGATCCTGGCCAGGCGGTAGGCGGCCTCGCGGTGGCCGCGCTCGGCCGCGGACCGGAACCAGCGCTCGGCCCCGACGTCGCTTCGGTGCTCCAGCAGGTCGGCAAGGGCGTAGGCGCCGAGGGCGTGCCCGGTTTCGGCCGACTGGCGCAGCCAGTACTCGGCGGCGGGCTCGTCCCCGCGCTCGCGGTGGTAGCGGCCGAGGGCGTGCGCGGCGGCGGCGGAACCGGCGACGGCGGCGATGCGCCACCACCCGGCGGCCTCGTCGGCGTAGCCCCGCTGGTGCAGCAGGACGCCGAGGTTGTTCGCGGCGGAGCGGTCGCCGTCGGCGGTGGCGGCGCGCAGGTGGCGCTCCGCCCCGTCGAGGTCCCCACGACGCAGCAGCAGGGCGCCGAGCATGCTCAGAGCGGCGGGGTCGCCGCTCTCCGCGGCACGGCGGCGGGCGGTCTCCAGCTCGAGGTCGGCGGCGTCGCCGGCGTCGGCGGAGTCCGCCGTGCCGGGACGGAACCCCGGCATTTCCTGGTCGCTCCCGTCACCGGGAGCCTCTACAAGCCGGCCTGTCTCCCACAGCGTCGTCCTGTCCCCCATAAGCCCCATCGTCGCACCACCCGCAACCCGCGTACACCTGGTATACCGCAGCCAGTGAGGTCACTTCAGCGTTTTGTCGACTTCCCGACTTCCCGACACGACGGGGCTCCAAACTCTCCACAGAAGCCCCGCACACAACCCGCACAGTCCGCGTCACCCGGACACCGCACGGCCGGGGTGGCCGGCGGGGTCCGGGAACGACAAGGCCCGGAGTCCGAGGTTGGACTCCGGGCCTTGTCATGAAGTAGCGGGGACAGGATTTGAACCTGCGACCTCTGGGTTATGAGCCCAGCGAGCTACCGAGCTGCTCCACCCCGCGCTGTTGTGGAACAACCGTACCACGGCGCGGGGCGGAGCTTGATCAACTTCCGGGCTTGCCGCCCTGCTCGCTGCCCTTGTCCCCGGCCTTGTCGCCGCCCTTGTCGCCACTCTTCTCGGCGGCCTTGGCCTCGGCCTTGGCGGCCCGGTCGAGGGCGTCCCTCAGGGCGTCCTGGGCCTTGCCGTACTCCGCCCAGTTCTTGTTCTCCAGGGCCTTCTGGCCGGCCGTGAAGGCGTCCTGGGCGTCCTTCAGGGCCTGCTTGACCGTGGGGTCCTGGGAGGGAGCCGGTTTCTGCGTGCCTTCGGAGGGCTTGGCGGGCGCGGTCTTGCTGCCGAAGATCTCGTCCAGGGCCTCGTCGAGGGTGTCCCTGAAGGCGATCTTGTCGCCGTAGTTCACCAGCACCTTCTTCAGGAGCGGGTAATTGGAGCCGGCGCCCCGCAGATAGACCGGTTCCACGTACAACAGCCCGCCGTCCAGCGGCACGGTCAGCAGGTTTCCGTACTCGACCTCGGAATCGCCCTTCTTCCAGATGTTGATCTGGTCGGCGACGGGTGTGTGGCTGTTGAATTTGCCCTGTGCCAGCCGCGGTCCCCAGACCGAGGTCTCGGACGGCAGTTTCAGTATCCGGATCTTGCCGTAGTCCTTGCTCTTGGCATCGGCGTCCACGGCCATGAAGGCACCGAGGTTCGTCCGGTTCTTGGGCGTGAAGGTCGTCGTCAGCGAGAAGGTCTGCTTCTCCTGGCGGGGCATCTTCATACTCAGGTAGTACGGCGGAACCGCGTTGCCCTTGGTGTTGGTCGGGTCGTCCGGCACCTCCCAGCGCTCACTGCCGGTGTAGAACGTCTCCGAGTCGGTGACGTGGTAGCGGGAGAGCAGCTCGCGCTGGACCTTGAAGAGGTCCTGCGGGTAGCGCAGGTGGTCCATCAGCGCGGAGCCGATGGCGCTCTTCGCCTTCACCGTGCCCGGGAACGCCTTCATCCAGGTCTTGAGGACCGGGTCCTTCTCGTCCCACTGGTACAGCTTCACCGTGCCGTCGTAGGCGTCAACGGTCGCCTTGACGGAATTGCGGATGTAGTTGACCTGGTTCTGCTGGGCGACGACGGCGCGCTGGCCGGTCGTCAGCGAGTCGGCCGTGGTGTCACCGAGGGTCGTACGGGAGGCGTACGGATAGCCGTTCGTCGTCGTGTACGCATCCACGATCCACTGGATGCGGCCGTCGACCACCGCCGGATAGGCGTCGCCGTCGATGGTCAGCCACGGGGCGACCGCCTCGACGCGCTCCTTGGGGGTGCGGTGGTAAAGAATCCGCGAACCCTTTCCGATGGCACCCGAGTAGAGGATCTGCGGCTCGCCGAAAGCCACCGCGTACGCGGCGCGGTTGACGGGGTTGGACAGGTTGACCCCGCTCTTCCCCTTGTACGAGTAGCTCCGCTCGCCCTTGTCCGAGGAGTAGTCCAGCTCCTCCTGCGGACCGCCGACGATCGAATACTGCGTCGTCTTCTCGCCGTAGTAGACGCGCTGCTCGTAGGGGCCGAACAGGCCCTCGGTCGGCAGGCTCTTGGCCGTGAAGTCCGGCGCCCCGGCCTTGTCGGTCGTGGTGCCCTTCGCGGTGATGGCGCCGTAGCCGTGGGTGTACTTGAAGTGGTCGTTGATCCAGTTGCGCTCGGGAATGCCCTTGAGGTTGAGCTCGCGCAGACCGATGACCGTGTCCTGCTCCTTGCCGTCCACCTTGTAGCGGTCGACATCCAGCGTGGAGGGGAACTGGTAGTACCCCTTGACCTGCTGCTCCTGCTGGAAGGCGGGCGAGACGAGATTGGGGTCGAGGAGGCGGAGGCTGGCCGTCGAATTCACCGCGGCGCGCAGCTTCTCGGGGTCCTTGCCCGTCAGGTCGCTGTTGCCCTTGTAGTTCTGGACGTCCGCATCGCCGATGCCGTACGCCTCACGCGTCGCCGTGATGTTCTTCTTGATGTACGGCGCTTCCTTGGCCTGCTCGTTCGGCTGGACCTGGAACTTCTGCACGATCGCCGGGTAGAGCCCGCCGATCAGGACGGCCGAGAGCACCATCAGCCCGAAGCCGATCACCGGCAGCTGCCAGGTGCGGCGCCACAGCGTGGCGAAGAACAGCACCGCACAGATCAGCGCGATGATGAACAGGATCGTCTTGGCCGGCAGATACGCATTGGCGTCGACGTAGCGCAGCCCCGTCCAGCCGTCGGTGGACTTCAGGCCGCTGGACTTCACCGCCAGGCCGTAGCGGTCCAGCCAGTAGGCGATGGCCTTCAGGCCCACGAAGATGCCGAGCAGCACCGACAGGTGCCCCGTGGCCGCGGCCGTCGCCCGGTGGCCCGGGCTGGTCAGCCGCAGGCCGCCGTAGAGGTAGTGCACGAGGGCGGCGGCGATCAGCGACAGCACCGCGGCCGCGAAGCCGAAGCTCAGCAGGAAGCGGTACCAGGGCAGGTCGAAGGTGTAGAACGCGATGTCCTTGTGGAACTGCGGGTCCTTCTGGTGGAAGGGGACGCCGTTGACCCACTGCAGCCAGGTGCGCCACTGCCCGGCCGCCGAGGCGCCCGCGACCAGGCCCACGAGGGCGGTGACCGCGAGGAGCACCCACTTCTTGTACGGCGCGATGCTCATCCGGTAGCGGTCGAGGCTCTGCTGTTCCATCGACATCGCGCTCAGCGGCGGCCGGAGCCGGTGCGCCAGCCAGATGTTGGTCCCCACCGCCAGCGCCATCAGCAGGCCGAAGACCGCGAAGAGCCCGATCTTGGTGCCGAGGGTGGTGGTGAAGACCGAGGAGTAGTCCACCGAGCGGTACCAGAGCCAGTCCGTCCAGAACCCTGCGAACATCACGAAGAGCATGGCCAGTGCGGCCAGCACGCCCAGCGTGGTGAGCAGGGTCCGGATCCGCCGGGACGGTCGGCCGACTCTGATCCGTGGCCCTGTCGGGCCTCCGCCGCGGTCCGGCATCTGGAAAGCCAAGGTGCGCACCTCGAAGTTCGCTGTCAGGGGAGCTGTCGATCAGGGCCCAGCGATACTAGGGCCCAAGGTGGCAACTTACCGAGGCTTTACTCAGTTCCCGTTTTCGGTCACTCTCAGGGCACGATATTGCTCATGTCCAGCACTTCCAGCACCCCCGACCCCTCCCTCCCGTCCGGCCCCGGCGGCCCGGGCGGCGACACCCCCATGGCGGCCAGCCCGCTGACCCGCGCCGTTCTCGAGATCGACCAGTACGCCTCCACCCTCGGCTGGGACCAGCCCGCGCGGCTGTTCGCCCTGGTCGACACGGCCAAGCTGCGCGCCCAGGAGCCCGGTCTCGCCGATCAGCTCGGCCTCGACGCGACCGCCCAGGCCGGCTCCCTCACCCCGATCGAGCAGGACGAGGTCCCGGCGGGCACCGCCCTGGACAAGTTCCTCGGCACCATCGCGTGGCCCGGTGCCGTGACGGGGTGCGCCCTGACCGTGGAGCGGCTGATGCTGCCGCCGTCCGCCGAGGGCACCGTGCCCAACGGGATGAACGAGAAGCAGCTCGCCAAGTGGGTCGCCGCCCACCCGGACCGGCAGGAGGTGCGGATGACCGTCGCCGTACTGCGGGACGGGGCGCGGGAGACCGCGGTGCGGCTGCGCGAGAAGGACTCGCCGACCGAGGTCCTCACGGGCCCGGACCTGGTGCCGGGGCTGGCGGAGGCGCTGGCTGCGACGTTCGAGGACTGATGCCGCACCCGCAGCGGGGGCTCAGCCGGCCTTGCACAAGGGCAGGCCGGCCGAGTCCCCCTTGCGGATCTTCTCCAGGGCGCCGACGGCGTCACCTATGGTGTCGACCTTGACCAGCGTGAGCCCGGAGGGCTTGTCCTTCGCGGCGGCCGCGCAGTTGTCCTTGGGCGTGAGGAAGTAGCGGGCGCCCTTGGAGCGCGCGCCCACCGTCTTCATCTCGACGCCGCCGATCGGGCCGACCTTGCCGTCCTCGTCTATGGTCCCCGTGCCGGCGACGAACTTGCCGCCGGTCAGGTCCCCGGGGGTCAGCTTGTCGACTATCCCGAGGGCGAACATCAGACCGGCGCTCGGCCCGCCGACGTCCGCCAGCTTGATGTTGATCGTGAACGGGAAGGTGTGGTCCGTCCCGGCCTGGATGCCGACCAGGGCGCGCTTGTCGTCCGGCGCCTTGCCCGTCGTGAGGGTCACGTCCTGCTCCACGGACGGCTGCCGCTTCTCCTTCTCGGCCGCGGCGGCCTCCTTGGCCGGAACGATCCGGAAGGTGACCTTCTGGCCCGGCTGGTGCTTGGTGACCAGCTTGGCGACGTCCCCGGGCTGCTTGATCTCCGTACCGTCGACGGCCTTGATCACGTCGCCGGCGTGCAGCTGGCCCTCGGCCGGGCTGTTCTTGACGACCGACGCCACGACCGTGCGGGTGCCGACCGGGATGCCCAGCTGCTTGAGCGCCGCCACCTTGGCGCTCTCCTGGGACTGGCTGAACTCCTCCGCCGTCTCCTGGTTGAGCTCGTCGGGCGTCTTGTCGTCCGGGTAGAGCGTGCTGTGCGGGACGACGAGGTTGTCGTGGGCGATCCAGCCGTAGACCGCCTCCACCAGGTTCATCCGGTACCGCGAGCCGGTGACGCGGACCGTCGTCATGTTGAGGTTGCCGGTCGTCGGATACGTCTGGCGCCCCGAGATCTGCAGCACCGGCTCCCCGTCGTGCTCACCGAGCGTGTTGACCGTCGGCCCGGGCGACATCTCCGAGTAGGGCACGGGGATCAGCACGCCTGCGCAGAGGAGCGCGATCAGCATCAAGAGGGAGGCGAGCATCGTCGCGGTGCGGCGGGGCATGGAACGACAGTACGGGACGGGTCCGACAGTCCACCCGCGGGGCGGTCCGTCCGGGGAGGCCACCCGGGGCTCGCGGAAAAGCGCCGGCGCCCCGGCGTGAGCCGGGGGGCGCTTCAGGAGACCCCGGTACCGGAATCCTGCCGTTCCATCGCCTCACGCCGCTCCATCGCCTCACGGAACCGGGCATACCCCGCGAGTTCGGAGATGTCCCCGCTCTTGCGGTTACGAGCGGCCCAGGTGCCCCACAGCAGGGCAACGACGGCCGCGGCAACCGGAATCAGCAACCACACGAGTGCCGCCATACCGACCTCCGACCCCCGGACACCACCACTGAAAAGACCGATGAGCAGATTAGTCTTTCGTAGAGTCAACGCTCGCGTCAGGGGGCCGGTTACGCAACCGGAAGTGATCCTTCAGGACGCCGGATCCCGAGCAGCAGCACTAAGCGCCGACCCTCCCCCAGCTACCGCTGGGGGTGCCCCCAACGCCTAAGCGCCCACCCACTCCTCTGTCCCGTCCGAAAAGACCTGGTGCTTCCAGATCGGCACCTCGCGCTTGAGGTCGTCGATGAGCCGCCGGCAGGCCTCGAACGCCTCCGCCCGGTGCGGGCACGAGACGGCCACCACGACGGCCAGGTCACCGATCTCCAGATCGCCCACCCGGTGCACGGCCGCCAGCGCCCGCACCGGGAAGTCCGCCGCGACCTTCTCGGCCACGCGGCGCAGCTCCGCCTCGGCGGTGGGGTGCGCGGAATAGCCGAGCCCCCGGACGCCGGCGCCGCCGTCGTGGTCACGCACGGTGCCCACGAAGAGCGCCGTGCCCCCCGCGGCGTGGTCGCCGACCGCGGCGAAGACCTCGTCCACGGACAGGGGGGCGTCGCGGACCGCCAGAAGGCGGACCGGATCCGTCGCGGCGAGCTCGCCGGGGTGATCGTACGTACGGGCCATGTCCCCCATCGTGCCGTACGGAGGGCGTGGGCGAGGACCGGCCTTTCAAACAGCCGTACGAGACGGTCTGTGGACGGTCCTCCAAGGCCCCCGGGCCCTCGCCGCGGGCCCCTAGAGGCGGCGGCGCGCCTTGCGCGCGCGACGGACCAGCGCGGCGGTGCCCAGCAGTGCCACGGTCGCCCCCGCGGCGCCCGCGGCGGTGGCGTCCTTGCGGCCCAGGCGGCGGCCCGCGACCGTGTGCCGGCCGGAGACCTCCTCCAGCAGCTCGGCGAGGACCTCCTCGTTCGTCCAGCGCGGCCGCCAGCCGGCCTCGTGCAGCCGGCTCCCGCTGACGACCCACGGGTGCATCGTGTACTCGAGGTCCCCCGCGGGCGACGGCGTCAGGCCGAGGCGGTGCAGCCGGGAGGCCGCCCCGAGGGCGACCGCGGAGGGCAGCTCCATGCGGCGGATGCCGGAGAGCTCCTCGACCTCCTCCTGCTCCAGCCAGCCGTCGCAGCCCACCGCGAGCTCCCCCTCGGCCTTCTCCAGGGCGGCGAACTCCAGGGCGCTGACCAGGTCCTCCACGTGGCAGAACTGCCAGGTCGGCCGGGATCCGGCGACGACCAGGAGGCGGGGCGACTCGAAGTAGCGGGTCAGGGCGGTGTCGGTGCCGCCGACGAGGACGGCGGGCCGCAGCACCGTGACGTTCAGGCCGGGGTGGGCGCGCGGCGCGCGGCGGGCGAGCCGTTCGATCTCCAGCAGGTCGCCGACACCGGTGGCCTCGGCGGTGGCGCGCAGCTCGGCGTCCTCGGCGAGCGGCACGTCGTTGTCGGGCAGGGCCCCGTAGACCATCGCGGAGGTGCACAGCACGACGCGGTGCACTCCGGCGGCCGCGGCGGCCGTCAGGACGGTCTGGGTGCCGCGCACGTTGTAGGCGGTGCGGGCGGCCGCGTCGGTCTCCAGGTCGAGGTCGAGCGCGAGGTGCACGACGACGTCGGCGCCGCGCAGCTTCTCGGCGATCGCCGGGTCGCGGACGTCGAGCACGTGCCACTGCGCCTCGGTCACGTCGCCGCGGCGCTCGTCGATGGCCACGACCTGCTTGATCTGCTCGGACACGGCGAGCCGCTGCGTGAGCAGGGCGCCGACGCCGCGCGCGGCACCGGTGACCGCCACGACGGGCCTTCGGCCGCCGTGCGGGGTCGTACTGTCTCGCGCGGAACCGTTTCGCGCTGCGCGAACTTCTGGGTCGGGGGAACTCACCGGGCGTCTCCAGCGGTTGTCTTCAGTACGTACGAGAGATGACGCGTACGGACCAGGTGACGTCCATCCTGCCGCAGGCCCCGGGTCGGCGAAGCACCAAGCCCGGATACCGGTGAGGTGTCTAGGCTGGTGGTGATGTCGGGCATTCGCCGCCGGTCCTGTGCCGGCGGCCCTACGAGCCGAGGAAACCCGTGAGTGACACCCCATTCGGATTCAATCTTCCGCCGGAGGAGCCGGAGAACGGCGGCGACGGCAAGAAGAAGGGCGAGGGCCAGGGCGGCCAGGGGCCTGCGAATCCGTTCGGGTTCGGCGGGCCGGGCGGCGCGGGGGACAACCCCTTCGCCGCGATGTTCGGCGGCGGCATGAACCCGGGCGACCTCGGGGCGGCCTTCCAGCAGCTCGGGCAGATGCTCTCCTACGAGGGCGGCCCGGTGAACTGGGACATGGCCAAGGACATCGCGCGCCAGACCGTCGCGCAGGGCACCGCCGACGGCACCAAGGACGCCAGCGTCACCTCCGGCGAGCGGAGCGCGGTCGAGGAGGCCGTGCGCCTGGCCGACCTGTGGCTGGACGGCGCGACGTCGCTGCCGTCGGGCTCGGGCACGGCGCTCGCCTGGAGCCGCGCCGAGTGGGTCGAGGCGACCCTTCCGGTGTGGAAGGAGCTCGTGGACCCGGTGGCCGAGCGCGTGGGCGCGGCCATGGGCGACGTGCTGCCCGAGGAGATGCAGGCCATGGCGGGCCCGCTGCTCGGCATGATGCGCTCCATGGGCGGCGCCATGTTCGGCACGCAGATCGGCCAGGCCGTGGGCGTGCTGGCGGGCGAGGTGGTCGGCTCCACCGACATCGGCCTGCCGCTGGGCCCCGCGGGCAAGGCCGCGCTGCTCCCGGTGAACATCGCGGCGCTGGGCGAGGGCCTCGGCGTCCCGCAGGACGAGGTCCGGCTCTACCTGGCCCTACGCGAGGCCGCCCACCAGCGCCTCTTCGCGCACGTGCCGTGGCTGCGCTCGCACCTCTTCGGCGCCGTCGAGGGCTACGCGCGCGGCATCAAGGTCGACACCTCCAAGCTGGAGGACGTGGTCGGCCAGCTCGACCCCACCCACCCCGAGCAGCTGCAGGACGCCCTCCAGCAGGGCATGTTCCAGCCGGAGGACACTCCGGAGCAGAAGGCGGCCCTGGCCCGCCTGGAGACCGCCCTGGCGCTCGTCGAGGGCTGGGTGGACGCCGTCGTGCACGCGGCCGCCGCCCCGCACCTGCCGTCGGCCGGTGCCCTGCGCGAGACGCTGCGCAGGCGGCGTGCCTCCGGCGGCCCGGCCGAGCAGACCTTCGCCACGCTGATCGGCCTGGAGCTGCGCCCGCGCCGGCTGCGCGACGCCTCCCGGCTGTGGGCCTCCCTGGCGGACGCGCGCGGCCCGGAGGGCCGTGACGCCCTCTGGGAGCACCCGGACATGCTGCCCACGGCGGCCGACCTGGACGACCCGGACGGCTTCGTCCACCGCGAGCACCTGGACTTCTCCGAGATCGACAAGATGCTCGGCGAGGCGGCCAGGGGCGAGAAGGGCGGCCAGGACGACAAGGGCAAGCCCGAGGGCGAAGGCGACGACAAGAAGTGAGCCTGCACGAGGATGCGGTCCGCGTGCTGAAGGAGTACGCGGACCAGGAGGAGCTGCGCGGGCTCTATCTGGACCACCTGGCGTCCCACCCGGACGGCATGTGGAAGCCTTGTGAGGCCGGTCACGTCACGGCGAGCGCCCTGGTGATCGATCCGTCGCGCGGTCAGGTGCTGCTCACACTCCACCGCAAGCTGCGGATGTGGCTGCAGATGGGCGGCCACTGCGAGCCCGGTGACGCGACGGTCGAGGCGGCGGCCCTGCGGGAGGCCACGGAGGAGTCCGGGATCGCCGGGCTGACGCTGCTGCCGGGCGGCCCCGTGCGGCTCGACCGGCACCCGATCCCCTCGCCCTGCAACTGGCACCTGGACGTCCAGTACGCGGCCCTGGTGCCCGCGGGTGCGACGGCGGCCATCAGCGACGAGTCCCTGGACCTGCGCTGGTTCCCGTACGCCGAGGTGGGCGAGGTCGCCGACGACTCGGTCGTGCAGCTGATGCGGCGCACGCTGGAGCGGCTGTAAGAGCCTGATGCGCCCTGATGCAGTCAGGGCGCAGGTAAGGGGCGGTCACCCATGGTGACCGCCCCTTACGCGTGCTCCGCCCGGCGAGCGGCCGGGCTCAGGACCAGATGTTGCCCTGGTTGCGGCCGTGCGCACCCTGCTGGCCCACGCCGTACTGCGCCATGAGGCCCTGGCCGATCTCGGCGCCCTGGGGCGGCAGGAGCTCGCTGGGCTGGACGAGGGCGTAGCCGTGGCCGGCGAAGCTCAGCTCCCAGCCCTCCCCCGTGCTGCCGCGCCGTCGCCACACGCCCGAGGACGACGTCTGGGCCTGCATCTGCACGCGCAGGGACGTCGACCAGGCGATCACGGCGTCGGCGTCGGCGCTGACGACCCGGTCGGGCGTGACCTGGAGCATCAGGGGCTCGCCGGAGGTCATCAGCGCGACCTTGCCCTGGCCGCTGATGTTGAGCTGGTAGGCGCCGGTGCCGGAGATGCCGTACTGGCTGTCGACGGCGATGGCCTCCCAGTGCAGCGTGGAGTCCAGGGCGAGGACGTAGGCGCCGTCCACGGTCAGCCCGTCGCGGTCGACGTCGACCACGTGGACGTGCTGGGCCAGGTTGGCGAAGTAGACCGTGCCCTGGCCCGAGCAGCGCATCAGGTCCAGGCCCTCGCCCGTGTGGGCGCGGGAGGTCTGCTGGCCGCGGGTCTGGTACTCGCCGTCGAACTCGATCAGGCCCTGGTAGGCGACCATCGAGCCCTTGCGGGCGAGCACGTCGTCGTGGCCGGTGAGGGAGACGCGCAGCATCTGCGGGTTCTGCAGGGCGTAGCGGTCCTGCGTCTGGGCCTCGGTGAAGCCGAAAAGCGGGCTCTGCATGATGTCCTCGTTCCCCCTCAGCCCCGGGCCCGGAGCCGGTCGGTGCTGTCCTCGCTGGGCTGTACGACCACGAAGCCCTCTCCGGAGAAGCCCAGTTGGTAGGCCTCGCCGCTGCCCCGGCCGATCAGCGAGGAGGCCTTGAAGCTGCGCTTGCCCTTCATCCGGAGGTTGCTGGACCAGGCGACGAGCGCGTCGGGGTCGACGTAGGTCTCGTCGTCGCCGCGCCCGCAGTCCACGACGATGGGGGTGCCGCGGGAGGTCAGGGCGACCCAGCCGGTGCCGCTGATGCCGACGTTGAACAGGCCCTGTCCGGCGAACTTCGCCATGCCCTTCACGCGCTCCACGCCCCACTGGAGGTGGGCGTCGAAGGCGAGCACGTTGGTGCCGTTGACGGAGAGGGAGTCGCCGTTGAGCTGCAGGCAGACCACGTCGGCCCCGTAGTCGGCGAGGTAGAGCAGGCCGTCGCCGTGGCAGCGCATGAGGGGCACGCCCTCGCCGGTGAGCCACTGGGAGGCCATCTGGCGGACCGCGGGCGGGTTCGGGTCGTACTGGACGTAGCCCTCGTAGGCGACCATCGAGCCGGTGCGGGCGAAGAGGTCCTGGCCGGTCTGCATGGCGACCTTCAGCATGCTGCTGCCGTGGTTCTCCATGCGGGTGGTGACGGGGGTGGGGGCGTAGCCCTGGATCGGTGTCTGGTTCATGGTCTTCGCTGGTCCCTCAGACCTCGTAGGGCTGGACGACGACGAAATTGCCGGGAGCGCCCCGGAATTGGAGGTTCACGGCTTCTCCGCTGTGCCCCGGGTAGGAGCTGCGGCGCAGGCGCACCTGGCTGGAGATGATCACCTGGGCGCCCGCGGACCAGGCGATGACGGCGTTGCTGTCCGCGTAGGTCGACGGGGTGACCGGCAGCACGACGGGGATGCCGTGGGTCTTGACGACGACGGTGCCGTGGCCCTGGAACTGCATGGTGAACAGGGCGCCGCCGGGGATGCCGTGGCCCTCGATCCGGCGGACCTCGTGCTGCAGCGACTCGTCGAAGGCGAGCACCGACTCCGCGGAGACGCAGATGGCGTCGCCCTGGAGCTCGATGGGGTGCACGTGGGCGGAGTTCTCCGCGAGGAAGACCTGCCCGCGGCCGGTGCAGCGCATCAGCTGCAGCTCCTGGCCGGTGGCGTTGCCGACGATGCGGCCGGCGAAGCCGGCGCCCTTGTAGCCGAAGTCGACCTTGCCCTGGTACAGCACCATGCTGCCCTGGCGGGCGAGCACGGGCTGGCCGTCGACGCCGAGGTCGACGCGGACGAGCTTGGGGTTCTGCTGGGTCCAGCGCTGGCCGGTGGGGGCCTCCCGGTACTTCTGCAGCGCCGCCTGGACGCCGGCCGCCGCGGCCGGCTGGCCGTAGGGCTGCTGGCCGGGCTGGCCCGGGAAGGGCTGGCCGTGCTGGGGCGCGGAGTGCGGCTGGCCGGGGTAGGGCGCGTTCTGCTGGGGCGCCTGGGGCGGCTGACCGTACGGCTGCTGGCCGGGCTGGCCGTAGGGCTGCTGCTGCGGCTGACCGTACGGGGTGGGCTGCTGCTGGCCGTACGGGCCCGGCTGGCCGGGGACGCCGGGCGGACCGGGCGGCGGCGGGGTGAACTGGCCGCCGGTGGAGGCCCCCGGGCTGTTGAAGAAGCCCGGAGGGGCGATCGGCGCGGCCAGGGTCTGCGCGGCGTGCACCTGCCCGGCGGGCGGTGCCGGCGGCGGGGTGCTGCCGGGCGGGGGCGGGAAGCCCTGGTGGGGCGGCGGCGTCTGGGCCTGGGGGGCGGCGGGCGCCGGGGCCGGAGCGGGCGCCTGGGGCGGCTGACCGTACGGCTGCTGGCCGGGCTGGCCCGGGAAGGGCTGGCCGTGCTGGGGCGCGGAGTGCGGCTGGCCGGGGACGCCGGGCGGACCGGGCGGCGGCGGGGTGAACTGGCCGCCGGTGGAGGCCCCCGGGCTTCTTCAACAGCCCGGGGGCCTCCACCGGCGGCCAGTTCACCCCGCCGCCGCCCGGTCCGCCCGGCGTCCCCGGCCAGCCGCACTCCGCGCCCCAGCACGGCCAGCCCTTCCCGGGCCAGCCCGGCCAGCAGCCGTACGGTCAGCCGCCCCAGGCGCCGGCCCCGGCCGCGCCCGCGCCCGCCGCAGCGCCCGCCTTCGCCCCTCCGCAGCAGGCGGGCCCGCCTGCTGCGGAGGGGCGAAGGCGGGCGCTGCGGCGGGCGCGGGCGCGGCCGGGGGCGGGCCCGCCTGCTGCGGAGGGGCGAAGGCGGGCGCTGCGGCGGGCGCGGGCGCGGCCGGGGCCGGCGCCTGGGGCTCCTCTTCGAGCACCTCGCCGCCGAAGTGCTGGAGCAGTGCCTCCAGTCCGCCGTCGAAGCCCTGCCCGACAGCGGCGAAGCGCCAGACGTCCTTCAGGTAGATGTCGCCGAGCATCACCGCGCGTTCGGTGCTGAATTCGGCCCCGGTGAAGGAGTAGCGCGCGACTTCCTGGCCGCCGGCGACGATACGGAGATAGCCGGGTGCGATCTGCGACATCTGGCCCGCGCCGTCGAGGGTGGCCGTGAAAGAGAGCCGCTGGATGTGCGCGGGGATCTGGTCGAGGGTGACGCGGAAGGATTCCGTGTCACCGGCCTGCGCCCCGAGCTGCTGAATGGCGCCCTCGGGCGACTTGGGCTGGTTGAAGAAGACGAAATACCGGTCGTCCGAGAGCCGCTCCGCGGCGTCGAGGCCGAAACAGCTGATGTCGAAGGTCAGGCCGGGGCCCGCGATCTGCACTCCCACGTACAGATCGGTCCCCGCCGTCAGGTCACTGATCTTGGCCTTGTGGCCGCGCTGGAATTCCCTGGCCATGCGTAACGACCGTCCCCCATCCGAACGTGCGATGAAAACGTGTGATGAATGCGTTGCGTCAGGCTAACGGCTGAGGGCGGATTCAACCGACTCCGGACCGGACGTGTCCCCCACAGGGGCCCGCCGGCACCGGGCCCGGCTCATTCGCCGCGCGCTGCGGGGAGGTGCGGCAACCTGTCGGCGGCCACCACACCTTCGAGGTAGCCGCGGGCACGCTCGGTACGCGGGTAGGCGTCGAGGAGCCGCCAGAAGCCGGGGCCGTGGCCGGGGACGAGCAGGTGCGCCAGCTCGTGCAGGAGCACGTAGTCGAGGACGTACTCGGGCATCCCCTGCAGCCGGTGCGAGAGGCGGATGCTGCCCTCGGTGGGGGTGCACGAGCCCCAGCGGGTGTTCTGGTTGGTGACCCAGCGGACGGTCGCGGGGCGGGCCCGGCCGCCCAGGTACTGCGCGGACAGGCGCGCGGCGCGCTCGGCGAGCTCGGTGTCGCCGAGCATCCGCTTGCTCTCCTGCGCGGCGAGCCTGTCGAGCATCACCGTCACCCAGCGCTGCTCCTCGGCCTCCGACATGCGGGCGGGGATGAGGACGACGGTGCGGTCCCCCTCCCGGTACGCGGAGACCGTCCTGCGGCGGCGCGCGCTCCGTCGGACCTCGACCGCTCCGGGCTCGGCACCGCCGGTGAGCGGGCTGGGAGCACTGCGCGGTCGTGCGGCACTGTGCAGAGGGTCGACGGGCACGGCCCCGACGTTACCGGCTGGCGGCGCGTGAAGTCCCGCCCATCACTCCTTGTCGGGCGCAAAGACCCCACGGGGACCGAGCTTGTACGACCATCACACCGCGCTTGTGGACAACTTCTCACGGTGACAGCGCGAACGGTCCATGCTGAAGGCCGATCAAGGGGGAGGGCCATGCCGACCGAGGGGGGAACCGTGCAGAGGACCGCCGTGCAGAGGACGGCCGTGGAGGAGAGCTCCGTAACGGGCACGTCCGCACATCCCATGCTCAAGCCCGCACTGCGGCGCAGCTGGCGCAATCGCGACACCGTCCAGTTCGGGGTGGCCCCGGCCCACGCCGTGGCAGTGGGTCCGGTGGACACGGCCACGGGCAGCTTCCTGACCCTGCTCGACGGCACGCGCGGCATGCCGCTCCTGCGCGAGGAGGCGAGAGCCGTGGGGCTGCCCGAAGGGCGGGCGGACGCCCTGGTGGAGCGGCTCTCCGCGGCCGGGCTGCTCGATGACGTGCGCGGTGGCGGGGAGGCCGCGGCGGCCCTGCGCGAGACGGGACCGGCGCTGGACCGGCTGCGGCCCGACCTGGCTTCGCTGTCCGTGCTGCACCCGGGGCCGGGCGAGGCGATGCGGCTGATGGCGGCGCGGCAGGCCATGCGGGTGCAGGTGCGCGGCGCCGGGCGGGTGGGCGCGGCCGTCGCGGCGCTGCTGTCGGCGTCGGGGGTGGGCCGCGTCGATGTGATGGACGGCGGCTGTGTCGAGCCGTGGGACGCGGGGCCCGGCGGGCTGGACGCCGCGCGGACCGGGGAGCGGCGGGAGACGGCGGCGCGGCGGGCCGTGCGGGCGGCGGCGCCGGGGGTGCGGCGCAGGCCGCGGCGGGGCGGTGAGCCGGAGCCGCCGCTGGGGCTGGTGGTCTTCGCCCCGCGGGACGGGCTCGCGGCCTACGCGCCCGACCCCGGATCCTCGCAGGAGCTCCTCGCCTCGGGTACGCCGCACCTGTACGCGGGGGTGCTGGAAGCCACCGGGCTGGTGGGGCCGTTGGTGCTCCCCGGAGGGACGGCGTGCGCGGGCTGCATCGAGCTGGGGCGGGCCGGCCGTGACCCCGCCTGGCCCCGGATGCTCGCCCAGTGGAGGTCCGGCCGCGGCTCGGGGGTACCGTCGTGCGACATGGCACTGGCCACGGTTGTGGCGGGGCTGACCGTGGCGCGGGCGCTGGCCTTCCTCGACGGTGGGTCCCCGGCGAGCGCGGGGGTGCGGCTGGAGCTGGCTCTGCCCGGTCCGGCCTGGTCCCCGCGGCCCGTCGAGCCGCATCCGCGGTGCCCCTGCGGCGCGGCGCGTTCCCCGGATCCCGGGTATGCCGCGGCCACGGGGTCACCGCACGGGACAATGAGCAGGTAACCGCCGTCCGCGGCGTGGCTGTTCAGCTAGTTGGAGGGGCGAATGTCTGATCTACCCCGCAAGGCGGTAACGCGCACCGCCAAGTTGGCCGCGCTGCCACTGGGGTTCGCGGGGCGCACGGCCCTGGGGCTCGGCAAGCGCATCGGGGGGCGGCCGGCGGAGCTGATCGCGACCGAGTTGCAGCAGCGCACCGCAGAGCAGCTCTTCGCGACACTCGGGCAGCTCAAGGGGGGTGCGATGAAGCTGGGTCAGGCGCTGTCGGTCTTCGAGTCGGCGCTTCCCGAGCAGATCGCCGGACCCTACCGGGCCGCCCTGACCAAGCTTCAGGAAGCCGCCCCTCCCATGCCGGTGAAGACGGTGCACGCGGCCCTGGCGGAGCGGCTCGGCGAGGACTGGCGGGATCTGTTCGAGGAGTTCGACGACCGCCCGGCGGCGGCCGCCTCGATCGGGCAGGTGCACCGGGCGGTGTGGCACGACGGGCGGCGGGTCGCGGTCAAGGTGCAGTACCCGGGGGCGGGCGAGGCGCTGCTGTCGGACCTCACCCAGCTGGGGCGGTTCGCGAGACTGCTGGGGCCGCTGGTGCCGGGCATGGACATCAAGCCGCTGATCTCCGAGCTGCGCGACCGGGTCTCCGAGGAGCTGGACTACGGCCTGGAGGCGCGGGCCCAGAGCGCGCACGCGCAGGAGTTCGCGGGCGATCCGGATGTGGTGGTGCCGGCCGTCGTGCACCAGAGCGACCAGGTGCTGGTCACCGAATGGATGGAAGGGCTGCCGCTGTCCGAGGTGATAGCGGAGGGCACCCAGGAGCAGCGGGACCGGGCCGGGCAGCTGCTGGCGCGCTTCCTCTTCTCGGGCGCAGCGCGCACGGGGCTGCTGCACGCCGACCCGCATCCGGGCAATTTCCGGCTGCTCACCGGGGACGACCCCGACGGCCCGCCGGAGAAGTGGCGGCTGGGCGTGCTGGACTTCGGCACAGTCGACCGGCTGCCGCAGGGCCTCCCGCCGGAGATCGGCACCGCGCTGCGGCTGACGCTGGACGGCCGGGCCGAGGCGGTCCACGAGCTGCTGCGGGAGGAGGGGTTCGTCAAGCCGGAGATCGATCTGGATCCGGGCGCCGTGCTCGACTATCTGCTGCCGATCATCGAACCGGCGCAGGCGGCGGAGTTCACCTTCACCCGGGGCTGGATGCGCGCCCAGGCGACGCGGATCGCCGACCCCCGCTCCCCCGCGTACCAGCTGGCCCGCCGGCTCAACCTCCCGCCGGCGTATCTGCTGATACACCGCGTGACGATGAGCACCATCGGGGTGCTGTGCCAGCTGGGTGCGACCGTGCGGCTGCGCGAGGAGATGGAGGCGTGGGTGCCCGGCTTCGCGGCGGCGGGCGGCGGCGCGGCGGAGGAGGAGAGCCGGGAGACGCCTGCCTGACGGGGCCGGGCCCCCGGCCTCACCACCAGGAGGAGTCGAGGCGGCCCTCGATCGATCTGATGTTGGCCCGGGCGCAGTCGTCGCAGAAGTAGCGGCGGCTGCCGTTCTCGAAGGAGCAGGTCCAGGTCGGCGGCGCACCGTCGGCGGGGGTGCCGCAGCGAGCACAGGTGATGGTCTCGGCGGGCTCGGTGGCCTCAGGGTCCAACTGCCCTGATTCATGCGTCTTCTGGTCCACTCCCAGACGATATCCCCGCGAAGGGGCCGGGAGGGCACAACGCACCCGACGCCCCGCGGGGCCGGTCCGTTCGGATCCGGCCCCGCGGGGGTGACGACGAGGGTGGGGCGGTCAGTGCATGACCGCCATGGCCAGGGCCCGGCGGGCGCGCATCGAGGCGCGCTCGGCGCGGCGCTGCATGCGCCGGGCGGCGGCCAGCCGAGTGGCCCTGCGTTCGGACTCGGCCTCCCTCAGTCGCTCGTGCATATGGGCACGGGCCAGGGCTTCTGGGATGAGTTGCATTTCGAGGTTCCTGTTCTGGCGCGAGGCGATCGCGCTGAAGGCGTCACGGGTGGGGACTTCGGGGCCGAACGGCTCGGCGGAGGGGCGGTGCATCGTCGGATCCTGCTTCTTGGGGTCGTGCGTGGTGGGGCGGTCGATGGTGCCGAAGACGTTCATGCGGCGACCGGGTTCTTGCGCGGACGGCCACGGGGCCGCTTGCGGGCCACCACGACGCCCTGGACGAAGAGCTCGCCTCCCCAGACGCCCCACGGCTCGCGGCGGTCCATCGCGCCGGCGAGGCAGGCCTCACGCAGCGGGCAGGTCCGGCAGAGCGACTTGGCGTACTCCACGTCCGCGGGCGACTCGGCGAAGAAGACCTCCGGGTCGTAGCTGCGGCAGGGGACGGGGGTGCCCAGGTTCTCGATCGCGTCGTCGAGGTCGGTCAGGGCGGTGAGGGGGGTCAAGGTGTCCTCCGTGGGGACGGGCGGGGGGATCAGGTCGGTCGCTACTGACGGGGTGTGTGCCTTGAGTTGCACGGTGTCTTTTTCCTCGTCTGTCTTCCGGCTCGTGGCCGGGCTGGTTCCCCTCGGTGAGGGGGCAAACAAAAGGGCCGCGGATCCCGGTGTGGGTTCCGCGGCCCTGGAAGGTGCCGACCTGATCATGCCGATCAGGCTGGATCTCTCCAGGGTTCGAGCCCACGGAAGGCCCACATCGTGTGGTGCTGGTGCTGCTGCGTGCTGACGGATCCGGCGCCGTTGGTCGTCGCCGCAAGGGCATAGGCCTGGGCCTGTGCCGATGCTGCTGCCTTTACCGCGGACGCCTTGGTCGGTCGCTCATTGATCAGGGAGGTTTCGTTGATCAGGGAGGATTCGCCGATCAGGGCGGAGCCGTTGATCAGAGCGAAACCGGCGCCGGACAGACCGGTGCCCCGGAGCGAGTCGAAGGAGAAGCCGAGCGGACGGGCGGCGATGACCGGGCGATCGGTCATTTTGTTGCTGGTCTTGAAGCTGATCATTGGTCTCGCCTCCTCTCGGCGTCTTCGGGGACCTGTCGGGACAGGTCCGGGCTTTTAAAGTTCGGTACAGCCGGTTCAGTACAGCACGGATCCGCCGGCTCCCGGAAGAGCCGTTGTCTCCGTGCTCGGAAGGCTATGGGTATGCCGTCCGCGTGCGCAAACTATTTTTCGCGAGATTCTTCGGATGCGTCGTGGGACGCATCCTCCGACGTCAGGCAGGTGCCTGCGCACAGAGCGAGGACGTCGGCACCGAACGAGTCGAGCTTCCGTCTTCCCACCCCTGAGATGCGCGCGAGCTCCGCTTCGGTTCCCGGAACGGCCTCCGCGATGGCGAGCAGCGTCTTGTCGGTGAAGATGCAGTAGGCGGGCTGGCCGAGCCGGCCGGCCTCCCCGGCGCGCCAGTCGCGCAGCCGCTCGTAGAGCGCCTCGTCGAGCTCGGAGGGGCAGTCCTCGCAGCGCATGAGCTTGATCTCGCCCGCGTCGGTCAGGGTGCGGCCGCAGACTCGGCAGCGGGCGGAGCCCCGCTGGCGGCGGCGGGCGGGACCCCGCTCGACGCCCGCCGTGCCGCCGGGAGAGCCGGGGGCGGGGCGGACGGCCGCGGAGCCCGGCCGCAGGCCGTTCAGGAAGCGGGTGGGGCGCCGGGAGGGGCGGCCGCCCGGCGTGCGGGAGAGCGCCCAGGACAGGGAGAGGTGGCGGCGGGCCCGCGTGACGCCGACGTAGAGGAGGCGGCGCTCCTCCTCGATCTGCTCGTCCGTCTTGGCGTATGTGATCGGCATCATGCCCTCGGCGAGACCGACGAGGAACACGGCGTCCCACTCAAGGCCCTTGGCGGCGTGAAGTGAGGCGAGAGTCACACCCTCGACGGTGGGGGCGTGCTGGGCGCTCGCCCGCTCGTCGAGCTCGGCCACGAGATCGGCGAGGGTGGCGGCGGGTCTGGCCCGGACGAAGTCCTCGGCGAGGCGCACGAGGGCCGCGAGGGACTCCCAGCGGTCCCGCACCGCCCCCGAGCCGGTGGGCGGCTCGGGCGTCCAGCCGCGGGTGCCCAGGACGGCCCGCACCTGGGACGGGATGTCATCGGCGCCGGCGAGCTGGGTGTCGCCCCCGCCGGCGCGGGCGGCGCCGCGCAGCAGCAGCCCGGCCTCGCGCACCTCGGGCCGCTCGAAGAACCGCTCGGCCCCGCGCAGCTGGTAGGGGACACCGGCATCGGCGAGGGCCTGCTCGTAGACCTCGGACTGGGCGTTGATGCGGTAGAGGATCGCGATCTCGCTCGCGGGCACCCCGGAGTCGATGAGGTCCCGGACGCGGCGGGCGGTGCCCTCGGCCTCCGCGGGCTCGTCCGCGTACTCGCCGTAGACGGGCTCGGGGCCGGCCTCGCGCTGGGAGACGAGCTCCAGGCGGTGCTCGGCGGCCCGGCCGCGGGCCTGGGAGAGCAGGCCGTTGGCCAGGTGGACGACCTGGGGGGTGGAGCGGTAGTCCCGGATGAGCTTGACGACGGTGGCGTGCGGGTGGCGGGTGCGGAAGTTCAGCAGGTGGTCGGGGGTGGCGCCGGTGAAGGAGTAGATGGTCTGGCTGGCGTCGCCGACCACGCACAGGTTGTCCCGGTCGCCCAGCCACAGCTCCAGGAGGCGCTGCTGGAGGGGGCTGACGTCCTGGTACTCGTCGACGACGAAGTGCTGGTACTGGCGGCGGACGGTCTCGGCGATGTCGTGCCGGTCCTGCAGGACGCCGACGGTCAGCAGCAGGACGTCCTCGAAGTCGATCACGCCGCGGTCGCGCTTGAGCTCCTCGTAGGCGGCGTAGACCCGGGAGGTCTCGGCGGGGTCGCGGGGCATGTCGCGGCCCGCCTTGGCGGCGGCGGCCGGATAGTCCTCGGGGACGGTCTGGGTGACCTTGGCCCATTCGATCTCGCCGGTCACGTCGCGCAGCTCGGTGCGGTCGAGGCGGATGCGGCAGCGGGCGGCGGCCTCGGCGACGATCTGGACCTTCCGCTCGGCCAGGCGCGGCAGCTCCCCGCCCACGGCCTTGGGCCAGAAGTACTGCAGCTGGCGCAGGGCGGCCGAGTGGAACGTGCGCGCCTGGACGCCGCCGGCGCCGAGCTGGCGGAGCCGGCCGCGCATCTCGCCGGCGGCGCGGTTGGTGAACGTGACGGCGAGCACGCTGGAGGGCTGGAGCACTCCGGACCGGACGCCGTAGGCGATGCGGTGGGTGATCGCGCGGGTCTTGCCCGTGCCGGCGCCGGCCAGCACGCACACCGGGCCGTCGAGGGCCGTCGCCACCTCGCGCTGCTCGGGGTCGAGCCCGTCGAGCACCGCGTCCGGGGAGTCCGGAACCGGCGGGAAGAGGGTGGAGTGCGTTGCTGCTGTCACCCCGCCATGCTGCCAGGTCCGCAGGGGCGACCGGGAATGCCGTCCACAGGGGTGCCGCGGCAGTCGTACGAATACGGGAATGGCTGTGGACAGGTGCACGTTCTACCACCGGAACAACACCCGGATCGGTACCCACGGCACGACCGGGAACGGACCGGAACACCACCACGAGAGAAGGGGCACGAAGTCGAATGTCGGGCACCGTGACGATGTACAGCACCACCTGGTGCGGCTACTGCCGCCGGCTGAAGAGCCAGCTGGACCGCGAGGGAATCGCCTACAACGAGATCAACATCGAGCACGACGCCGAGTCGGCGGCCTTCGTGGAAAAGGCGAACGACGGCAACCAGACGGTCCCGACGGTCCTGGTGAACCCGCTCAGCGGCGCCGCGCCGGTCACCATGACCAACCCGTCCCTGGCCCAGGTCAAGCAGGCCCTGGCGTCCTGACGCGGGCGCGGAGACAGAACGGCCCCGGTCCGCGGACCGGGGCCTTCGCCGTCTCCGTGAGGAACGCGGGTGTGACGCGTTCCTCAGGGTTTCCCCAGGGCGGCTTCCTCAGGGCTTCCTCAGGGCTGGCTCTGCGGCAGCGGCTCGCCGTACCAGAGCTCCAGCAGCCGGGCCGCGATGGAGATGCCGGTCGGGGGCAGGACCTCCCCCGAGTCGAAGGCGGCCCGCAGCTCCTTGCGCGAGAACCAGCGCGCCTCGTGGATCTCCTCGCCGTCCACCTGGATGTCGCAGGACGTGGCCCGCGCCATGAAGCCCAGCATCAGGCTCGACGGGAACGGCCAGGGCTGGCTCGCGACGTACTCCACGTCCCCGACGACGACGCCCGCCTCCTCGGCGACCTCGCGCCGCACCGCCTGCTCCAGCGACTCCCCCGGCTCGACGAAGCCCGCGAGCGTGGAGAAGCGGCCCTCGGGCCAGTGCATCTGGCGGCCGAGCAGCGCGCGGTCGTCCCCGTCGGTGACCAGCATGATCACGGCCGGGTCGGTGCGCGGGTAGTGCTCGGCGCCGCAGGCCGGGCAGCGGCGGATGTGGCCCGCGGCCGCGACGACCGTGCGCTCGCCGCAGCGCGAGCAGAAGCGGTGCAGCCGCTGCCAGTTCTCCAGGGCCACCGCGTGCACCATCAGGCCGGCGTCGCGCGGCGAGAGCAGCAGGCCGGCCTCGCGCAGCCCGGCGGGGCGCGCGGACTGGTCCATCCGGCCCGGCAGGGCGTCCTTCTGCAGCGCGAAGTAGGCGATGCCGTCCGCGTCCTCGCCGAGGAAGTAGCGGTGCGTCTCGGTGACGGGCGCCTCGAAGGCGGGCGTCATCACGAGCTCGGTGCGGCCGTCGGGGGTGTCGTCGATCAGCACCTGGCCGCCGGAGACCACGAAGACTCTCGTGGAGGGGTGGCTCCAGGCCGCGGCGAGCCACGCCTCGTCCAGGCGGTGGTGGGCGGCACGGTCGATGCCGCTCTCGGCGGTGAGGGTGATCGGCCGGGCGGCCGAGAGATCGGTCCAGGTGGTCACTGCTGCTTCCAACTCCCCCTACGAATCCCTGCGAATGGTCTGTGGTGCGCGGACTAGCCGGCGAGCCCTCCCCCGGGCCCCGTCCCGGACGCGCCCGCGGCCGCGAGGTCGGACCACAGGTGGGCGGAGGTCTCGACGCCCTTCATCAGGAGGTCCAGCTCGACCTTCTCGTTCGGCGCGTGCCAGCCGTCCGAGGGCACCGAGATGCCGAGGAAGAGCACCGGGACGCCGAGCACGTCCTGCAGGTCCGCGGCGGGGCCGGAGCCGCCCTCGCGGGTGAAGCGGACCTTCTTGCCGAAGGCGCGCTCCATGGCCCGCACCACCGACCGGAGGTACGGGTGGTCCAGCGGGGTCAGGCAGGGGCGGGTCGCGCCCCAGAAGGTGATCTCGTGGCGGATGCCGTCCGGCAGGGTGCCGGCCACCCACCGGCGCACGGCCTGCTGGACCTGGTCGGTGTCCTGGCCCGCCACGAGCCGGAAGGACAGCTTCAGCTGGGCGGTGGACGGGACGATGGTCTTCCCGCCGGGGCCCTGGTAGCCGCCGCCCATGCCGTTGACCTCGGCGGTGGGGCGGGCCCAGATGCGCTCCAGGGTGCTGTAACCCGCCTCGCCCAGGGGGGCGTGCGAGTGGGCGGTGCGCAGCCACTGCTTCTCGTCGAAGGGCAGCTCGGCGAAGAGCTCGCGCTCGCGGTCGGTGAGCTCGACGACACCGTCGTAGAAGCCGGGGATCGCCACGCGGAGGTTCTCGTCGTGCAGGGCGGCGGCGAGCCGGGCGGCCTCCATGGCGGGGTTGGGCACCGCGCCGCCGAAGGAGCCGGAGTGGATGTCCTGGTCCGGGCCGTAGAGGTCGATCTGGCAGTCGGCGAGGCCGCGCATGCCGGTGCAGACGGTCGGGGTGTCCTCGGACCACATGCCGGTGTCCGAGACGATGACCGCGTCGCACGCGAGGCGGCCGGCGCGGGCCCGGACGAGGTCGGCGAAGTGCTCCGAGCCGGACTCCTCCTCGCCCTCGATGAGCAGCTTGAGGTTGACCGCGGGCGCCGTGCGGCCGGTGGCGGCCAGGTGGGCGCGGACGCCGAGCGTGTGGAAGAAGACCTGGCCCTTGTCGTCGGCGGCGCCGCGGGCGTACAGCCGGCCGTCCTTGAAGACGGGCTCGAAGGGCTCGGTGTGCCAGCCGTCCTCACGGGCCGCGGGCTGGACGTCGTGGTGGCCGTAGACCAGGACGGTCGGCGCCCCCTCGTCGCCCGAGGGCCACTCGGCGAACACCGCCGGTGCGCCGTCGGTCTCCCAGACCTCCGCGGTCGGGAAGCCGGTCTCCGTGAGCTTCGCGGCCAGCCAGTCCGCGCTGCGGCGCACGTCCCCGGAACGGCCGGGGTCGGCCGACACGGAGGGGATGCGGAGCCACTCGACGAGATCGTCGAGGAACGCGGCGCGGTGGCCTTCGATAAACGCGCGGACGGCGCTGTCCGGAGTCTCGCTCATGCCGTCGAGCCTATCCGGACACACGGCGTGACCATGACCGGCCCGGCGTACCGCCGGACACACCTTCCGTCATCGCGCCTGGTCACGGGTGCTCCCCCAGGAGGAGCCGCTCCAGCCCGGCGCGGTCGGGGAGGCCGTCCGGGCGGACCGTCCCGCCGTCGCGCACGTAGACGAAGGCGGCCGTGACCGAGGACAGCGGGATCCCGTGCTGCTCGGCCCAGGCGACGCGGTAGATCGCGAGCTGCAGGGGGTCGGCGTCGTGGGCGCGGCTGGTCTTCCAGTCGACGATCTCGTACGTGTCGCCGTCGGGGCCGCGGTCGCGGTAGACCGCGTCGATGCGGCCGCGGACGACCCGGCCCGCGAGGGTGAGCTGGACGGGCACCTCGATCCGGTGGGGCACGCGGCGGGCGTACGGGGTGCGCTCGAAGGCCTCCTTGAGCTCGGCGAGGTCCTGCTCGTCGGCGATCTCCGGGCCGAAGCCGTCCTCCGCGCCGCCGGGCAGCTCGTCGGGGCCGAGCAGGGGCAGCGGCAGCGGCTCGAAGCGGGATTCGATCCAGGCGTGGAAGCGGGTGCCGCGGCGGGCCGCGGGCTGCGGCGGGCGTGGCATGGGCCGGGCGAGCTCGCGCGCGAACCCGTCGGGGTCCGCGGCGAGCCGGACCAGCTGCCACGCGCTGAGCGAAGCGGGCAGGGGCACGTCGCGCTCACGCGCGCGTGCCCGGCGGAGCTCGCCCGCCAGGGCGTCGAGATCCCGGTCCCAGGAGGCGGCCAGGCGGGCCTCTTCGGGCACGAGCACTGACGCCGGGAGCCCGTCGGGCTCCGGCGCCGGGTGGGGCAGCCCGCCGGCGGGGCCGGACCGGGCGGGAGCGTGATCGTCCCGCGCGGGCTCAGGGGTGCCGGGTGCGCGGCGGGGTCCGGGCAGCACCGGGCCGCCGCGGGCGGGCGACATCGGCGCGTCCCCGGGTGCACCGGGAGTTGTGGTGGCCTCCTGGCGGGCAGCCGGGAGGGCGTCCCGGGTGCCGGGGCCGGCGAGGCGCTCGGGGTCTGCACCAGGCACCGGGTCGTCCGGCCGGGCCGTCGGCAAGGCGTCCCACGCGTCAGGGTCGGCAAGGTGCTCGTCCTCGTGCGGGGCCGGCTCCGGTGCGTACGTGTCGAAGTCCTCGTCGTCCGGCGGCGGGGTCGGCCACTCCGGATCGTCGGCGGGGCCGGCGTCCCCGGCGGGCGTGCGGAAGCCGTCGTGGGACGTCGGCGCACCGGCGCCCGCGGCGACCCCGCTCTCCAGCCGCTCCAGGTGCGCGAGCACCGCGTCCGCCGCGGCGCGGCGGCGGGCGAGGGATTCCGGGTCCAGGGGCAGCGGCCAGGAGCGGTCGGTCTCGTCCTCCTGCAGCGCGGGGTTCTCGGCGTCCTCCTCCGGAGGGGCGGCCCAGGCCTCGATCTCGCCGTGGCCGGCCTCGCAGTGCGCGCGGAGGGCTTCGAGGAACGCGGACGGCCCGCGGGGCTTCTTCTGGCTGGGGCCCCACCAGTGGCCGGAGCCGAGGAGCAGGGAGCGGGGGCGGGTGAAGGTGACGTAGCCGAGGCGGAGTTCCTCGATGCGCTGGTGTTCCTTCATGGCGGCCTTGAAGGCGCTCATGCCCTTGGCGTCCCACGCGGCGACGTCGGGCAGGGTGTCGGCGTCGCCGCGCAGGGCGTGCGGGAGGACCTTGGCCTGGGCGGTCCAGGAGTCGCGGGACTGCTCGCTGGGGAAGGTGCGCTCGACGAGGCCGGGGACGGCGACGACGTCCCACTCCAGGCCCTTGGACTTGTGCGCGGTGAGGACCTTGACGGTGTCCTCCCCTCCGGGGAGGGAGCTGTCGAGGCCCTTCTCGTACTGCGCGGCGGTGCGCAGGAAGCCGAGGAAGGCGAGCAGGGTGGTCTCGCCGTCGACGGCGGCGAAGCCCGCGGCGATGTCCATGAAGTGCGAGAGGGTCTCGCGGCGGCGGGCGGCCAGGGCGTGCGGCGAGGCGGACAGCTCGACCTCCAGGCCGGTGACGGCCAGGACGCGGTGGAGGACGTCCATGAGGGGGTCGGCCAGGGAGCGGCGCAGGTCGCGCAGTTCGGCGGCGAGGCGGGCGAAGCGGACCCGGGCCTCGGCCGAGAACGGCAGTCCGTCCTGAGGGGTGCCCGGGGCGTCGGCGGCGAGGAAGGTGTCGAGCGCGTCGGCGAGGGAGACCGTCTCGGCGGGGTCGGTGCCCTCGACGGCCTCGGCGAGGCGGCGCTCGGGGTCGCCGCCCGCGCTGCCGTAGGGCACGAGCGTGCGGGCGCGGCGGCCGAGGAGCGCGAGGTCGCGGGGGCCGATGCGCCAGCGCGGGCCGATCAGCAGCCGGACCAGGGAGGCGTTGGCGGCGGGGTCCTGGAGGACCTCGCAGACGGCGACGAGGTCGGCGATCTCGGGCAGGTGCAGCAGCCCGGACAGGCCGACGACCTCGACGGGCAGGTCGCGCCGCACGAGCGCGCCCTGGATCTGCGCGAAGTCGGCTGCGGTGCGGCACAGGACGGCGATGTCGCCGGGGCGGGTGCCGGTGCGCACGAGGTGGGCGAGGGAGTCGGCGAGCCACTCCAGCTCCTCGGCGTGGGTGGGCAGCAGGGCGCAGCGCACCACGCCGTCCCGCTCGGCGCCCGGGGCGGGGCGCAGGGCCTCGACTCCCTCGTGGCGCTCGCGCAGCTCGGTGGCGAGGCCGTTGGCGAGGTCGAGGAGGCGGCCGCCGCTGCGCCGGTTCTCGCTGAGCGCGAAGCGCCGGGCGGGGCTGCCGTCGGCGAAGGGGAAGTGCTGCGGGAAGTCGTCCAGGTTGGCGACGGAGGCGCCGCGCCAGCCGTAGATGGCCTGGCAGGGGTCGCCGACGGCGGTGACGGCGTGGCCGGTGCCGCCGCCGAAGAGGCCGGAGAGCAGGAGGCGCTGGGCGACGGAGGTGTCCTGGTACTCGTCGAGGAGGACGACCGCGAACTGCTCGCGCAGGATCCGGCCCACTTCGGGGCGGCTGCGGGCGAGCTCGGCGGAGAGGGCGATCTGGTCGCCGAAGTCGAGCAGGTCGCGCTTGCGCTTCTCCGCGCGGTAGCCGCCGACGAGCTCCAGCAGTTCGAGGCGGGCGCGGGCGGTCTCGGGGACCTTGCGCAGGTCGGCGTTGGTGAGCCGGGAGCCCTCCAGGGCGGCCAGCAGCTCGCGGTCGTGGGCGCGGAGGCGCTCGGCCGGCACGAGGTGCTCGGCGAGCTCGCCGTCGAGGGCCAGGAGGTCGGCGACGAGGTCGCCGAAGGAGCGGGTGAGGGCCGGGAAGGGGCCCGGGGAGCCGCGCAGGACGCGGGCGGCGAGCTGGAAGCGGGTGGCGTCGGCGAGGAGGCGGGCGCCGGGCTCCAGGCCGATGCGCAGGCCGTGCTCCTTCAGGAGGCGGCCGGCGAAGGCGTGGTACGTGGAGATCTGCGGCTCGCCGGGGGCCTGGTCGGGGTCGGCGGCGGGCTCGGGGTCGGGGTCGGTGACGCCGGCCGCGACGAGGGCCTTGCGGACGCGCTCGGACAGCTCGCCGGCGGCCTTGTTGGTGAAGGTGAGGCCGAGGACCTGCTCGGGGGCGACCTGCCCGGTGCCGACGAGCCAGACCACGCGCGCGGCCATCACCGTGGTCTTGCCGGACCCGGCGCCGGCCACGATGACCTGCGGGGCGGGCGGCGCGGTGATGCAGGCCGTCTGCTCCGGGGTGAACGGGATGCCGAGGAGCTCCTTGAGCTGCTCGGGGTCGGTCAGGCGCGGGGTCACGGCACACCACGCTAACGGCCGCCACTGACATATCGGCATCGCCGCAGGTCAGAGCGCCTCTCCCCGCCTCTCTTCGAGGGCCGGGCTATTCGACGATCTGCCGGCCCTCGGGCAGGGCCGTGCAGGAGGCCCGGAAGGAGCAGTGCGAGCAGTGCTGGCCGGGGCGGGGGGCGAACCGCTCCTCCAGGACCCGGCCCGCCGCCTCGGCGAGCAGCCCGCCGACCCACTCGCCCTCGCCCAGCGGCTCCTGGCCCTGCACCTTCGGCACGGCGTCGCCGCCGTCCCGCTTCGCCGCGCCCTGGCGCAGCTGGACGAGCTCGGCGCCGCCGGCCCGGGGCCGGGCGCCGTCGAAGACCTCGTCGACGGCCCCGTGCTCGACGGCGAGCTGGTAGACGGCGAGCTGGGGGTGGCGCTCGACGTCCTTGGCGGAGACGGTGCCCTTGCCGGTCTTGAAGTCGACGACGTAGGCGCGGCCGTGGTCGTCCGCCTCCACGCGGTCCATGGAGCCGCGGATGCGCACGAGGTAGTCGTCGGCCTTCAGGGTGACGTCGAAGGCGTGCTCGGTGGCGACGGGGGCCCGGCCGCCGCGCTCCATGACGTGCCAGCGCAGGAAGCGCTCCAGGGCCGCGCGGGCGTTCTCCTTCTCCTGCGCCGACTTCCACGGGGCGTCGAAGGCGAGCGCGTCCCAGACGGAGTCGAGGCGCTCCATGAGCACGGCGAGGTCGGCGGGGGTGCGGCCGGAGGCCACCTCGTCGGCGAGGACGTGCACGACGTTGCCGAACCCCTGGGCGGCGGTGGCGGGCGCGTCGGCCTTCACCTCTCGGCCCAGGTACCACTGCAGCGAGCAGGTGCCCAGCTGGCCGAGGGCCGAACCGGACAGGGCGACCGGACGGGTGCGGTCGCGCAGCGGCACCTCGCTGTGGGTCGGCTCGTGCAGGCCCCACCAGCGGTACGGGTGGGCGGCCGGTACGAGCGGCTGGCCCTCCTCGTCGCGCAGGGCCGCGAGCCGGGCGAGCCGTTCCGCGGCGGCGGCCCGCAGGGCGTCCGAGGCGGCGGGGTCGACGGTGGTGGCGCGCAGCTCCGCCACGAGGGCGGCGACGGCCAGGGGGCGGCGCGGGCGCTGGGTGACGTCGACGGGCTCGACGCCCAGCTCGGTCAGGAACCGGGACGGCTGGTCGCCGTCCTCCGCCGCTGCCTTGACCGCGGTGACGACCACGCGCTCGCGCGCACGCGTGGCCGCCACGTAGAACAGGCGGCGCTCCTCGGCCAGCAGCGCGCCGGGGCTGAGGGGCTCGGCGATGCCGTCGCGGCCGATCCGGTCGGCCTCCAGGAGCGAGCCGCGGCGCCGCAGGTCGGGCCAGAGCCCTTCCTGGACGCCCGCGACGACCACGAGCCGCCATTCGAGGCCCTTGGAGCGGTGGGCGGTCATCAGGCGCACGGCGTCGGGGCGGACGGCCCTGCGGGTGAGGGTGTCGGCCGCGATGTCCTGCGCCTCGAGCTCGTCGAGGAAGTTCAGGGCGCCGCGGCCGCCGGTGCGTTCCTCGGCGCGGGCGGCGGTCTCGAACAGGGCGCAGACGGCGTCCAGGTCGCGGTCGGCGTTGCGGCCGGCCGCGCCGCCGCGGTGGGCTGCGCGCTGCAGGCGGGCGGGCCAGGGGGTGCCGTCCCAAAGGGCCCAGAGGGCCTCTTCGGCGGTGCCTCCGGCTGCGAGGATCTCGCGCGCCCCGCGGAGGAGGGCGCCCAGGCGCTGGGCGCCGCGGGCGTAGGCGGGGTCGTGGACGGCCAGTCGCTCCGGCTCGGCGAGGGCTTCGGCGATGAGGGTGTCGGAGGGGCGGGGTACGGCTTCGCCTGCGGCGCGCTCTTCGTCCCTCAGGGCGCGGCCGAGGCGGCGGAGGTCTGCGGCGTCCATGCCGCCGAGGGGGGAGGTGAGGAGGGCGAGTGCGGTCTCGGGGTCGATGCGGGGTGCCCGCGCCTGCGGCGCGGGGTCTTCGGTCCCGGCACCCTCCCGACCGCCCACGACGGTCGGAGCGGCAGGAGCCCCATCAGAGGCCCCACTGTCGTCGGATGCCTCCGCAGCAGCCGGAACCGTAGGCCCGGCCGGGCTGCCGTCGCCCATGACGGCGGGAGCCGCAAGCGCCCCGGCAGACGCACTCGGAGCGGCAGCCACCGCGGGTTCCGCGACGTCCTCCGCCACCACCCGCAGCGCCGTCAGCAACGGCGTCACCGCCGGTTCCTGGCGCAGGGGGATGTCGTCGCCGTCGACCTCCACCGGGACGCCCGCCGAGGTCAGGGCGCGGCGCAGGGCCGGTATGGATCGGGAGCCCGCGCGGACGAGGACGGACATCTCGTGCCAGGGGACGCCGTCCTCCAGGTGCGCGCGGCGCAGGATGTCGGCGATGTTGTCGGTCTCCGCGCCCGCCGTCGGGTACGTGAAGGCCTCCACGCGCCCGCCCTCGCGGACGGCGGCGAGGTCCCGGTGCGCGCGGACGGCGTCCGCGGGGAGGCGGGTGAGGGGCATCCGGCGGGTGAGCAGCCGGGTGGCCGCGAGGAGGTCCGCGGCGGAGCGGCGCGAGGTGGTGAGGACCTCGACGGGGGCGGGGGCGCCGTCGCGGCGGGGGAAGGCGTCCGGGAAGTCGAGGATGCCGTTGATGTCGGCGCCCCGGAAGGCGTAGATCGACTGGTCGGGGTCGCCGAAGGCGACGAGGGTGCGGCCGCCTCCGGCGAGCGCCCGCAGCAGCCGCACCTGGGCGGCGTCGGTGTCCTGGTACTCGTCGACGAAGACGGCGTCGTAGCGGCCGGCCAGCTCGGCGGCGGTCTCGGGCCCCTCGGCGAGGAGGACGGCGCGGTGCACGAGCTCGGCGTAGTCGAGGACGCCGCGCAGGTCGAGCAGGTCGAGGTACTCGGCGAGGAAGGAGGCGGCCGCCGCCCAGTCGGGCCGCCCGGTGCGGGCGGCGAAGTCGCCGAGGGAGCCGGGGCCCAGGCCGAGCTCGCGGCTGCGGGCGAGGACGGCGCGCACCTCGTCGGCGAAGCCGCGGGTGGTCAGGCAGGCGCGCAGTTCGTCGGGCCAGCGCACGCGGGCGCGGCCGGCGCGCTCGAGCTCGGCCTGGCCGGCCAGCAGCTCGCGCACGACGGCGTCCTGCTCGGGGCCGGACAGCAGCCGCAGGGGGTCGATGAACAGGTCGGCGTCCTGGTGGGCGCGGACGAGGGCGTAGCAGTACGAGTGGAAGGTCGTGGCCTGGGGCGCGGCGGCGCCCGCGCCGAGCCGGGCGGCCATCCGGTCGCGGAGCTCGACGGCGGCCTTGCGGCTGAAGGTGAGGACGAGGATCCGCTCCGGCGGGGTGCCCCGGCGCACCCGCTCCGCGACGGCCTCGACCAGCGTCGTCGTCTTCCCCGTGCCGGGGCCCGCGAGCACGAGCAACGGCCCTCCGGCGTGCTCAACCACGGCGCGCTGGCGTGCGTCCAGCTCAGGAAGGGCCGTGGAGCCCGGCCGGGTGCGCACGAGGCGGTAGGAGCCCGGGGAGGGCTGCCGTGCGTGCTGGTGCTGCGGCCGGGTCGAGCCGGAAGGCGGGAAGGAGCTCACGTGGGTTGCCGGTCCTGGTGGGGGTGCGGGGAGTCGTGCGGCCGTGCGGGGCGGGAGGCCGGGGAGTGACGGCGGTTCCCGACGCTACGCCAGGCGGCGTCCGGGGCGCAGGGCGTCGCGGGAGCCGGCGCACGGCTTCAACGGTCTCACCCGTTCGGGTGAGACCGGGTCCCGCGACCGCGGGCGGTGGGTGCCGTCAGGTGTGCGGAGTCACATCCCCGGGGCTGCGGCCGTCCCAGCGGGCGAGGGCCATGGCGATCCGGGGGACGTGCCCCTCGGCCGACCGCGCGGCCTCGCGCAGGGGCGTGCCCTCCTCGCGGTAGCGGGCGAGGGCGCGCAGTTCGTGGCCGGGCAGCAGGACGCCGTCCGCGCGGACGACGCGCCACCAGGGCACGGGGCCGCCGTAGAGCGCCATGACGCGCCCCACCTGACGGGGCCCGCCCTCGCCCAGCCACTCGGCGACGTCCCCGTAGGTCATCACCCGCCCGGGTGGGATCTGCTCGGCGACCGCCAGCACACGTTCCGCGTACTCGGGAAGCTCCTCGTCCTCGCTCACCCGGTCCATGGTGCCGCACCCCGCCGACAGCTCCGCCCAGTGATCACGCACAGTGCGGAACCGCACTACAGGGCGTACGATCCGGAGTCCGCGCCCCCGAATTGCACCCTGATGCCCCCTCGCCCGGCGGGGCCATGCCACCATCTTCCGGGCGGTGACAGGTGATACGAGACCAAGAAGACGAGAAGGACCGGATGCAGGGCGCGGAGCCTCCTGAAGGGGACCGCGCTCCCCAAGCGCTGTCCTCGTCCGGCCCGGGAGCATACGAATGCGACGAGGGGGGCGTGCAGATCGACCGGGTCTCCGGTGACGAACCGCTGCTGCCCGCCCGCGTGCACCGCCCGGCCGACCTGCTCCGGCTCCTCCTCGGCATCGTCGGCATCGCGCTCGTCCTCGCCCTGGCCGCCTTCGCGCACGGCACCACCACGGGTCTCGCACAGGACATCAACGAGAGCACGGGGCGCGCCCCGCAGCTGCTGGCGAGCTTCGCGGGCCTCGCGGCCAACATCGCCATCTTCATCGTCCCCGTGGCCTTCGCCGTCGAGCGGCTGATCAAGCGGGACGGGCTGCGCATCGCCGACGGCGTGCTGGCCGCCGTGCTCGCGCACGGCGTCTCCCTGGCCACCGACCTGTGGGTGGCCCGCACGGCCCCCGACTCGATCCGCGCCGCCCTCACCCAGCTCGCGCCCACGGGCGGCCTCACCGACCCGGTCCACGGCTATCTGGCCCCCGTGATCGCCTATATGACGGCCGTCGGCATGTCCCGGCGCCCCCGCTGGCGCGTGGCGATGTGGGCGGTCCTGCTCCTGGACGCCTTCGCGGTCCTGGTCAACGGCTACACGACACCGTTCTCGATCGTCACCACGGTCCTGATCGGCTGGACGGTCGCCTACGGCACGCTCTACGCGGTCGGCTCCCCCAACGTCCGCCCCACCGGCCGCCACCTGCTGACCGGCCTGCGCCGCGTCGGCTTCAAGCCGGTCACCGCGCTGCGCGCCGAGGACGGAGCCGACGACACCGAGCCGCACGAGCGGGGCCGCCGCTACATCGTCACCCTGGAGGACGGCCCGCCCCTGGACGTCACGGTCGTCGACCGCGAACAGCAGGCGCAGGGCTTCTTCTACCGCGTCTGGCAGCGCCTCGCCCTGCGCGGCATCACCCAGCGCCGCAGCCTGCAGTCCCTGCGCCAGGCCCTGGAGCAGGAGGCCCTGCTCGCCTACGCGGCCATCGCCGCCGGCGCCAACGCGCCCAAGCTGATCGCCACCTCCGAGCTGGGCCCGGACGCCGTCATGCTCGTCTACGAGCACATCGGCGGCCGCCCCTTCGGGCAGGTGCCCACCGAGGAGATCACCGACGAGCTCATGGCGGGCGCGTGGCGCCAGGTCCATGCCCTGCAGTCGCGCCGTATCGCCCACCGCAGGCTCGACGGCGACGCCCTGCTGGTGGATCGTTCCGGCAACGTGGTGCTGACCGACCTGCGCGGCGGCGAGATCGCGGCCGGCGACATCGTCCTGCGCATGGACGTCGCCCAGCTGCTCGTCACGCTCGGCCTGCGGGTCGGCGCCGAGCGCGCCGTGGCCACCGGCGTGGCGGTCCTAGGCCCGGACGCCGTCGCCGACAGCCTCCCGCTCCTGCAGTCCATCGCCCTCACCCGCACCAGCCGGGCGACCCTGCGCCAGCTCGCCCGCGAGCGGGCCCAGCGGGAGCGCGAGAAGGTCCTGGAGGCCGCGAGCGCCGCCAAGGAGGCCAAGGCGGCGGCGGCCGAGGAGGAGGTCAGCGGGCGCAAGGCGCTCAAGGCCGAGCGCCAGGCCGAGAAGCGGGCCATCGACGAGGCCATGGAAGAGGCCCGCGAGGAGGACCTGCTGGCCCAGATCCGCCGCCAGGTGCTCCTCATCCGCCCCCAGGCCCCGATAGAGCCCGTACGCCTGGAGCGCATCAGGCCGCGCACCCTGATCAGCTTCGTCGCCGGCGCCTTCGCCGCGTACTTCCTGCTGTCGCAGCTCACCCACGTGCAGTTCGGCGACCTCGTCGACAAGGCGGAGTGGCCGTGGGTCGCGGTCGCGGTGGCCTTCCAGGCGCTGACGTACGTCGCCGCGGCCCTCAGCCTGCTGGGCTTCGTGCCCGAGAAGGTGGGCTTCGCCCGCACGGTGCTGGCCCAGGTGGCCGGCTCGTTCGTCAAGCTGGTCGCCCCCGCGGCGGTCGGCGGCGTGGCGCTGAACACCCGCTTCCTGCAGCGCTCGGGCGTCCGCCCCGGCCTGGCGGTGGCCAGCGTCGGCGCGTCCCAGCTGTTCGGCCTCGCCTGCCACATCATGCTGCTGCTGTCCTTCGGCTACGTCACCGGCACCGAGCGCAGCTCCTCGCTCGGCCCCTCGCGCACGGTCATCGGCGGCCTGCTGACGGCCGCGGTCCTGGTGCTCGTCGTGGCGGCGATCCCCGTCCTGCGGAAGTTCGTCTCGACGCGCGTGCGGTCGCTGTTCGCGGGCGTGGTCCCGCGCATGCTGGACGTCACGCAGCGCCCGCAGAAGCTCCTCTCGGGCATCGGCGGAATGCTGCTGCTGACGGCCGCGAACGTCATGTGCCTGGACGCCGCGATCCGCGCGTTCGGCGGCGAGCTGAGCTACGCGAGCATCGCGGTGGTCTACCTGACGGCGAACGCGCTGGGTTCGGCGGCGCCGACGCCGGGCGGCGTCGGCGCGGTGGAGCTCGCGCTGACCGCGGCCCTGACGGTGGCGGGCCTGCCGGCGGAGCAGGGCACGCCGGCGGTGCTCCTCTTCCGCCTGATGACGCTGTGGCTGCCGGTCCTGCCGGGGTGGCTGTGCTTCACGCACCTGACCCGCAAGGGCGCGATCTAACCCGGGGCTACCGCATCTGCCAGCACCCCAACCCCAACCCCTTGCAAATGCGAGGGACAAGCACCTACGGTGCCGCATATGCGTTCCTACACGATCGGCCGTGCCGCCAAGCTGCTGGGCGTCAGCGCCGACACCGTCCGGCGGTGGGCCGATGCCGGCCGGATACCGACGCGCCGTGACGAGGCGGGGAAGCGGCACATCGACGGGGCCGACCTGGCCGCGTTCTCGGTGTCGCTCGCGGCGGAGGCGGCGGACGGCGAGGACGCGTACACCAGCGCCCGCAACGCCTTCCCCGGCATCATCACGGCCGTCAAGCTCGGCGACGTCGCAGCGCAGGTGGAGATCCAGGCCGGCCCGCACCGCCTCGTCTCCCTGCTCACGCGCGAGGCCGTCGAGGAGCTGGGGCTGGCGGTCGGGATGGAAGCGGTGGCCCGGGTGAAGGCCACCAACGTGCACATCGACCGCACCTGACCACGGAGAACCGATGCACTCTCGCCGCGCGCTGCCGCTCCTGGCCGGCACGATGCTCATCCCGCTCCTGGCTGCCTGCGGCAGCGAGGACAAAGCCGACGCCAAGAACGAAACCACGCTCACCGTCCTGGCGGCAGCATCCTTGACGGACGTCTTCAAGCAGGCGGGCCAGGCCTACGAGAAGGAACACCCGGGCACCAAGGTCAAGTTCTCCTTCGCGGGTTCGCAGGAGCTGGCAGCGCAGGTACGCCAGGGCGCCCCGGCGGACGCACTGGTGACGGCGGACACGAAAACCATGCAAGATCTGAAGAGCGAGACGAACACCCCCAAGGTGATCGCAAAGAACCGCCTGACGATCGCCACGGCGAAGAACAACCCCAAGAACATCAAGGCCCTGTCGGACCTCTCCCGCAGCGACCTCAAGGTCGTCCTGGCGGCGCCGGAGGTGCCGGTGGGCCGCTACAGCAAGAAGGTCCTGGACCAGCAGCACGTCACGGTGAAGCCGGTCTCCCAGGAGCCCAGCGTGCGAGCCGTCCTGAGCAAGGTCACCCTGGGCGAGGCCGACGCCGGGATCGTCTACGTGACCGACGCGGCCAAGGACAAGGTCGCCACCGTCACGGTGCCCGACGAGCAGAACGCCGTGGCGTCGTACCCCGCGGCCACGCTCAAGGGCTCCAAGCACGCGCAGCAGGCCGACGATTTCGTGAAGTGGCTCGGCACGGACGAGGCCCAGAAGCTCCTGCGGGCAGCGGGCTTCCAGCAGCCGTGACCAGGGCCCGCACGCCTCTGGCGCTCGGGCTGCCCGCCGCGCTGGCGGTGGCGTTCCTGTTGCTGCCGCTGACAGGCATCCTCGCCCGCACCCCGTGGGAGACGCTCCCGTCCCGCCTCACCTCCCAACCGGTCACCGAAGCCCTGCAACTGTCCCTCCTCGCCTCGGCCTGGGCACTCCTGCTCTCCCTGATCCTGGGCGTGCCGCTGGCGTGGCTGCTGGCGCGGGTGGAGTTCCGGGGCAAGTCCCTGGTGCGCTGCCTGGTGATGCTGCCGATGGTGCTGCCGCCCACGGTCGCCGGCGTGGCACTCCTGCAGGGCTACGGCCGCCGCGGCGTCCTGGGCCCGGCCCTGGAATCCATGAACGTCACCCTCCCCTTCTCCACGGCAGGGGCAGTGGTGGCATCGGCCTTCGTGGCGATGCCGTTCCTGGTGATCAGCCTGGAGGGCGCGCTGGCGGGCCTCCACCCCCGCTACGAGGAGACGGCGACGTCCCTGGGGGCGGCGCCGCTCCGCGTCTTCCGCACGATCACTCTGCCGATGGTGGCTCCCGGCCTGCTCGCGGGGGCGGCGCTCAGCTGGGCGAGGGCCCTGGGGGAGTTCGGCGCGACGATCACCTTCGCGGGCAATCTCCCGGGCGAAACGCAAACACTCCCCCTGCAGGTGTACCTGCTCCTCCAGGACGACCCCCAAGGGGCCACAGCGGTATCACTCCTCCTCCTGCTGATCGCGACAGCCGTACTCCTGGGCCTCAGGGGCCACTGGCTGCAGCCGCGAACGAACGGGAGGGGCCGGGGTGGTCCGGGGCCGGCAAGGGGCGTTGGGGGCACCCCCAGCGGTAGCTGGGGGAG